>JAPKZA010000344.1:0-1425 GCA_026394015.1 Acidobacteriota bacterium | reverse complement strand
TGTTGATCCCGAAATCCTGGTTCTGGGCGATGGCCGGGCGGGTAGCCGCCGTGCCAGCCGTCGCCAGCGCGGGCCAAACGTCGAACACGTTTACCGTTCCGCGGGCCACGGCCGTCGTGCCGTTGAATACTTCCACCGCGGCGCTTCCGGTGGCGGTAGGCGTGGCGACCGGAACGACAAAGTTGATCTGATTCGCCGAAACGAAGTACAGCGGGGCGTCAACGCCGCCAATCGTTAAGCGAACGCCCGCCAAAGTGCGGGGCATGGGAGAGAGAGAGGTGAGCGCCGTGGTGGTGACGGTGCCGAAGGTGCCATAGGCGCTCGCGATCGAACCGGGGGCGATCGGGGCCTTGGTATCCAGGTTGCTGTAGTTGATTACGGTAACCGGGCCGGGCGTCTGCCCGAAGGCGACTGCTGCGGAGAGGGCAGTCCACGATAGAATCCGCGCTACAAGGGTCTTCATCAGACTCTACTGTAGCGGCGGGGATGTAATCTTCGATTACGTTTGCGTGACAGTTCCGTGAATAAAAAACGGCCACCGTGCGGGCGGTGGCCGTTGTAGTCGAACTGTAAGAAAAGAGACTCGTTAGTCGCCGA
Source organism: Acidobacteriota bacterium (assembly GCA_026394015.1). GTDB lineage: Bacteria > Acidobacteriota > Terriglobia > Bryobacterales > Bryobacteraceae. The sequence continues at coordinate 828 of JAPKZA010000344.1, read as the reverse complement.
ACGAACCGACTTCTTTGTCCGCCTTGGGGGCGGCCGGCTTGATGCCACTCAGCGGGACGAACCCACCTTCCGGCTTCGGTGCCTTCAGGATGTGCTCGTTGTAAAGCTTCTCCATCTGGGCGTTCTTGGCGGCTTCTTTCAACTTCTCGTCGCGAGCGCGAGTCTTCTCTTCGCGAGCGTTCTTAGCGATGCCCGCGTCGTCGAGGTCGTGCTGCTTGCCACGGGCCACGTCTTCGGCGTTGAGTTTGAGTTTGTGATCGGCGTCGGCCATCCCGACTTTCTTGTTGCCGGCGAAGATTTCATGCCGACCGTGCTCGTCGTACCACTTGGTGAGCGTGGCGGTCATGTGCATCTTCTCGACGATGTTCCGCCAGCCGATGCCCGTGTTGTACGCGCAGAAGGAGATTTCACCCTGCTGGGTGGCGTAGGGGATGATGCACTGTTCGGTACGACGGAAGTCGTAATTGAACAGATCCTGGAACCACATGCCAGCGATGAAGAGGAAGTTCCAACGGTCCGCGCGGCGCATTTGAATGTCCGCCGAGGTCCGGTCTCCGGTCACCTTGCCGTAGTTGCGGCCGGTGGCACCGAAGCACTTGTCGAACTTCTGGAGAAGGTCGATGAGGCGGAAGTGGGTGGGCGCGTTGAACGGTTGGTAGTTGCGGAGCAGGGCGAGCGAGACGCCCACCACAGACCAGAACTTGCTGCGGGCCGCGTCGTTGACCTTCGCGATATCCTTGGCCAAACGATCGGCGTTCAGGAACCCGGTCACCGGCTTGGCTTCCTTGGTTTCCTTATCTATCATCAGCGCCATGCCGATGCCGCAAT
>JAPKZA010000355.1 GCA_026394015.1 Acidobacteriota bacterium | reverse complement strand
CGACCTGGTTCCAGGCGTAGAGGCGGTATTTGCCGGGGCGGAGGTTCGTGAATTGGAACTGGCCGGCTTCGCTGGCGATTTGTTTGATGGGCGGCGCGGGGGGGTCGGCGGGGATAAGGGTGACGATGGCACCGGGGAAGTCGGAGACAGTGCCGGTGATGGTTCCGGCGTTCGGGCTGAGGACGATCTCGAACGGGGTGGAGTTAAGGATTTTAACTTCGTTGGAGGGAAGTTCTTTGCCGTCCAGCTTGACCGCTTGCACGAAGCCGTTGGGGGGAAGGGAACTGGGGTCGACGGCGAGGGCGTAGCTTCCAGGGCCGAAGGGTAGATCGAAATCGAGTTTGCCGAGGTCGTCAGAAGAGCTGGGGCCGAAGTTCAACAGAAGGGGAATTCTTTGCAGGGAGACCTTGATCCCTTTGCGGCTGATGGGGGAGTCGCTTTCGGTGAGGCTGATGCGGGCGGTGACCTTCGGCGGCGGGTTCATCGCGAGGACGATGCCAGACACATCGGCAGCGACGGTGACGCTGCCGGTGGCCCAAGCTTGGCGGCTGTGGGAGGATTCGTAGGCAAGGATCGAGTGTTCGCCGACTGGGACCAGGGCATCAAAGGTGTAGGCCGGGGGACGTGCGCGGACATCGCCGGACGATTCGGAGAAGTGGACAATTGCTTCTGTGCCGGGTGGCATGCCGGTGATGGAGCCGCTGACGCGGAACATGGCGGGGTGGAGGGTTTTGACGAGACGGATTTCGAGATTGCGGAGGTCGGTGCCGACGCCGACTTCGAGGGGCAGGGCGGCTTCTTCTGTGGCGGCGCTGGGGTAGTAGGTGGGGGCGTGTTCGGGTTGTTGAGGAGATAGGCGCCGGGGGTTAGCTGGGCGAGACGGAATTCGCCGGTTTCGTTCGAGAGAGGGGTTTGGTTGAGGCGGTACCACTGCTTGCGGCCCTCTCGGTAGGTTCGCTTGACGACGTGGAAGCGGGCGTTGGGGACGGGGTCGCCGTCTTCGCCGAGGACGCGACCGGCGAGGACGCCTTGGGGGCGGAGGCGGAGCGGGGGGACGGTGAGTTTCGCATCCGGGCCGAGGATGAGGGGCCGCGGGGCGGGGCGATCGGTGAAGCCGGCGAGGCTGGCGACCACTTTGGAGGTACCGGCGGGGAGGTGGAAGTGGGAGGCGATGAGGGTGATGGTGGCTTTGCGGACGGGGGGGCTGGAGACGGAGTGGAGGACGGTGCCCTCGATAGAGCTGGATAGAGCGGCGAGGAAGAAGAGCGCGGCGAAGGGCATTTACCAGATGACGCGGACGGGGTAGGGATCGAAGGCTCGATCGGCGGTGATGATGGCGAGGCCGCCCATGAGGGCCTGGGCGATCAACATGCGATCAAAAGGATCCTTGTGGAAGAGTTGGAGCTTTTCGGCGGCGAGGGAGTCGACTTCAGTGAGAGGCAGGCTGTCGATGCCGGAATTCCTGCGGACGGCCGGAATGAGGGAAGAGGGATGGGAGGGCAGGGTGAGCCCTCCCTGGGCGTACTTGCGGGCGATTTCCCAAACGGAGACCGCGCTGAGGTAAACCTCGTTGGCGGGGTCCATGATATGGGCCTTAGCGGTAGGCGTGAGCTGGGGCGAATCCTGCAGGAACCAGAGAAACGCGCAGGTGTCGAGCAATATCTTCAAGCTTCACCGGTGGGGGGGAAGAGCGGCGCACTGTCAAACTCGGCAACCTCTTCCAATGTCATCGGGGCGAAGGTGTCGGCATCCCAATGGACTTGGCCCTTGAGCAAGCCAGCGACCCGCTTGGGCTTAGTGGCGGCGGACGGTTGCACGGCTCGGAGTTCCGCGATGGGCTGGTTGTGTCGACAAAGAACGATCACTTCGCCGGCTTCGACTTGGTCGAGATATCGAGAGAGGTGGGTTTTGGCTTCCTGTACGTTGATGTTGATCATGGTTTCATTGTAGCGGGAAAGGCAGTCTTGTTTCAAGTCAGAATTCTGGTCAGAGTGCTCGATACTTGGCGATGACGTCTTCGTTAACTTCAACGCCGAGGCCGGGGCCCGTGGGGACATTCAGGTGGCCTTCGTCGAGGGTGATGGGGTTCTTGACGAGTTGGCGGCTGAGGGGGCCCTGGGAAGTATTGAACTCGACGAACTCGGCGCGGCGCTGGAAGGCGGTGAGATGCAGTGAGGCGGCGGTGAGCAAGTCCGAGGACCAGGAGTGAGGAATCACGAGGCGGTTGGCGCGTTCGGCCATGTGGACGATTTTGCGGGCGACAGTGAAGCCTCCGCAGCGGGTGAGGTCTGGCTGCAGGATATCGACCCCGCCGCGTTCGATGAGCTGCTGAAAGCCCCAGTCGGTCGCCTCCTGCTCGCCGCAGGCGATGGGGACGCGGACGGCGCTGGCGACCTTATGGTAGCCGTCGTAGTCTTCGGGGTGGAGGAGCTCTTCGACGAAGTAAGGGTTATACGGCGTGATGGAATCGACGAGGCGGATGGCTTCCTTGGGGGTTCGTTCGACGAACCAGCCAGTGTCAACAAGGAGGTGGCGGTCGGGCCCGAGGGCGGTGCGGGCGGCTTCGACGAGGGGGACGTCGCGGCGTTCGTTTTGGCCGAAGCCGCCCCAGCCGAACTTGACGGCGGTGAAGCCCTGGGCGGTGTAGGTGGCGACGGCTTCGGCCATGGCGGCGGGGGTCGAGCGGAAGAGGGTGCTGGCGTAGGCGGGGATGCGGCTACGCCATTTGCCGCCGAGGAGGATGTGGACGGGCTGGCCGTAGGCCTTGCCGCAGATGTCCCAAAGAGCGATATCGATGGCGGAGATGGCTTGGAGGGCGACTCCGCGGCGACCGTAATAAATGCTGCCGCGGTACATGCGGTACCAGAGGCGTTCGACTTCCAAAGGGTTTTCTCCGATCAGGAGCGAGGCCAAGCCGTCGAAGCATTCCATGCCGGGTTCCAGGCTCCACTTCGGGGCGTCGACGCAGGCTTTGGCGACGGAGGCGCAGGTTTCGATGTCGGAGTAGCCGGTGAGGCCGGAGTCGGTCGACACCTTGACGAGGCCCATGTAGGTGGGGCCTTCGGGCTCGGCCGCGGTGGCGGAGTTGTTGTAAAGACCGGGGGATTTCAGGACGATGAGTTCGACGTTGGAGATTTTCATAGGGTTGTCTCTTCGGCGATGACGTAAAGGGTTTGGCCCTTGAGGGGGCGGGCGCTGCGGTGGGTCATAAGGAGGTAGCCAGAGCGATTGGCGCGGATTTCGAGGGGGGCTTCGGCGTGGTCGGAGAAGTCGTGGAGACGGCCGAGGAGATCGCCCGCGGCCACGGGGGCGCCGAGATCGACGAGGGGTTCCCAAACGCCATCGCGGGGGCAGGGGACGTAGGCGCTGAGTTCGGTAGCGGAGACGAGGCGGGGTGGGGGCGAACCGAGGGGACGGATATCTTGGACGGGTTCGGGGAGGAGTTGATAGTGGCGGAGGACATTGCGGATGCCTTCGTAGGCGTGGCGGATGCCTACGGGGTCGGCGGTTTCGCCCGAGCCGAACTCGCCGCCGATAGAGATTTTGCCGAGCGCTTCGGCGTGGTCGGTGAGGAGGCCGGAACCCATGGTGGACGCGTAGATGAACAGAAACGGGGTATCGAAGAGGCGGGCGACGGTTTCGATTTCGGCGGCCTGGGCGGGGTCGGGGATGGGATGGAAGGAGGTGCAGAGGGGGAAGGCGCCTTCGCGTCCACCGGAATGGACGTCGATGACGACGCGGCCGAGGGGGAAGATTTGAGAGGAGACGAAGTGGGCGATGCGGGAGGAAAGCGTGCCGTGGGGGTTGCCGGGGAAGGCGCGGTTCATGTTGATGTTGTCGAAGGGGGAGACGCGTTGGTTGGCGCGGCAGGCGCTTTCCGAAAGTTGGGGCATCAGGATGACGCGGCCGTGGAGGCTGGCGGGGTCGAGGTCGCGGCAGAGGCGTTTGACGGCGATTTGGCCTTCGTACTCGTTGCCATGGGTGCCGCCGAAGACAAGGACGCCGTTCGGCTTGTGGAGGAACGTGTCGCCGAGGGTGCCGTTGATGACGGTGAGGGGCACGAGGGAGTAGCCCCAGGCGCCATCGAGATGGAACTGGACTTGATAGTGAGTGGTGCCGGGTCGGTTGAAGTCGATCGAGTGGGGTTCGACGAGGAGGGTGGACATGGGAAGTTACCTCAGTCCTTAGGGTACGGGAGGATGGCCGCATTCCGTCTGGGTTGTTCAGTATGCTGGAAGCCATGGCGGAATCAAGTGCTCCGAAGGCGACAGCGGTGGAACGGGCGATGGCGATGCTCGAGTATTTGGACGGCTCGCGGCGGGGGCTGAACATATCGGAGATTAGCCGGAAGTTGGGGATCCCGAAGAGTTCGGCGCATGTGATTGTGGTGACGTTGGAACGGTTGGGGTATGTGCAGAAGCGGGAGGATTCGCTGCACTACACGTTGGGTTTGAAGGCGTATGGGTTGGGGCAGGGGATGTTGCGGGGGTTGTCGATTGCGGAGTTGGCGATGCCGCATATGCGGGCGTTGGCGGAACAGTGGCGGCGGCCGGTGCATTTGGCGGTACCGGATGGGGACCAGGGGGTTTACATCCAGAAGGCGGAGGCACCCGGGTTGATTCAGTTTGATACGTATGTGGGGCGACGGATGGACCTGCACTGTACGGGGGTGGGGAAGGTGTTGTTGGCGTGGGGGCCGCCGGACATCTTGGCGCGCTTGACGGCGAAGCCGACGTATATCCGTTACACGAAGAACACGATTACGAATCCGAAGGCGTTGCAAAAAGAGGTGGCGGCGGTGCGGAAGCTGGGTTGGGCGGTGGATGATGAGGAGGAGGAGTTGGGGGTACGTTGTGTGGCCGTGCCGGTGTTTTCGGCGCCGGGGCGGTTTGTGGCGGGGTTGTCGGTGACGGGGACGACGGGGCAGATTCCGTTAGATGAGGTGGAGGTGGTGGCGCGTCGGTTACGGCAGGCGGCGCTCGCGATGTTCGCGCCGGTGGCGGAGTTAGGGGCGGAGGGCGGGGAGGCGTAAGGGTGACTTAGCCGCGCCAACGGGCAACGAGTTCCCGCGCCGCCAGCGGCCATTCGGCGTATTGAAATTCGAAGCCAGCCGCAAGCAGGCAGCTTGGGATTACCCGGCGACTCTTTAGCACCAGTTCGGATTCGGTACGGAGAAGAAAAGTGCCGATCGCAAGCATCCAGCTTGTGCTTGGAAGACCGAAGGGAATGCCCCAGGCTTCGCGCAGAACTCGCATGAACTCGCGGTTGGGCAAGGGGTTGGGAGAGGCGAGATTGACGGGGCCTGATAGATCTTCGCGGTCAATCAGCAGACGGACAGCGCCAATAAAATCAGCCTCGTGAATCCAGGAAACATACTGGGAGCCCGAGCCTTGAGTGCCGCCAAGGCCGCAGCGGACTAAGCGAAGGAAGACGTCGAAGACGCCGCCACGGTCGGGGCTAAAGGTCATGGCGCTGCGCAGGGCAACCTTTCTCGTGCGAGGGGTCGGGGTCGAGAAGAAAGCGTCCTCCCAGCCTTTGGCGACATCGATGGAGAAGTTCCACGTGTCAGGGGCACCGGGTTCGTTCCCGCCCAGTTCCCCGCTCGCTTCGTCCATGGGCCGGTCCAGGGCGTGGCGGTAAATGGTGGCGGTGCTCGCATTCAACCAGACCCGCGGAGGATGCTGGAGTGAGCCGATCACCTGCTGGAGCAAGAGCGTGCTCTGGATCCGCGAATCGTAAATGGCCCGCCGATTTGCCGGGTTGTAGCGGCAATCCACCGAGCGCCCCGCGAGGTTGATGCAGACGTCGCTGTGCTCGAGCGTGGAGACCCAGGGGCCGGGGTTTACCCCGTCCCAAGTCACGGTCGACCAAGGCGCCGAGGCGGCGCTTTGACGGCTCAACACGGTAATCGCGTGGCCCGCGGAGTGGAAATGTCGAGCGAGGAGGTTACCCACTTGGCCGGTGCCGCCAGGGATTACGATCTTCATACGTAGCGCCTCCATTCGGTAGATTCGGCGATTTGCTGGATCACTATGTTTCGCTCGATCAGCAAGGCCCGCATGTACCGGCGGAGCAGCGCCAGTTCGGCAATCCGTCCCAGGACTCCGAGCGGAGCGGCAAACCGGAAGACGTCCCGCATTTCGGTTTCAGTGGCGGATACAGCGCGAAAGTAATGATCGTGCTGCATGGAGTTAAAGGCGCCGCGGATCATGGTGTCCTGGAAGTAGGTTGGCCGTTCCATAGCGGTGATCTCGCTCGTCAGCTTCTGCCGAATCCCGAGGTGCCGGGCGCGCCAGGTGACCTGCTGGCCAAGGCCGATCAGGCCGGAGGTGACTCCGCCCGTTGCCACTGCGGATTCCCCAAAATGTACGTTACCGGCGAGGTGGACCTCGACGCTGCGGGCGAGGTCAAAGCAACGGTCGATGGGCGCCCGGATCCGTGTCGTTACATCCAATTCAACCATAGTTGCCTCCGACGAAGTTGAACATGTTCAACTTCACTATGCCCGGAAGAGATAGGGTTGTCAAGTGTTTTTGAACATGTTCAATTATAGACCCTCGCTCTCGGCGCAACAGTCGCTGCGCCGAGAGCGAATCTCCCGTGCGGACGCAATCACCGGGGTCGCCCAACCCGCTGCGCCCTGGCCGAGCGCCCGTTGCCCCCTCCCCGCGAAACCCCAGATACAACCCCTCCATCTCTCCTGCAAATCCGCCGCCGCAAACTTCTCCAACCTCGCCGCCCGCAGCAACGAAATCCCCTACCGCACCGCCCACCGCTCCCCGTCAAAACAAATCACGGGCACCCCCGCCACAAAGCCTCCGACGTCGTCGTCCCCCGTTATAGGCAAATGGATCCAGTGCCACATCCTCATCCCCATCTATCGCGACAAGTCGGGTGCTATTCCAGACAACCATAAACGCTCCGACTCGCTTGGCGGCTAGAATGGGTTTGGAGGTTGCAATATGGACTGGTCCAGATTCGATTTCGCGATGACCGATCCGCGGTATCTGCACGGATTGCCTGTTTTCCGCGACGAGCCGCGTATGCCGGTTCAAGCAGTGTTGGACAACCTCGATGACGGGATGACGCCGGAAGCCGTTGCTCAGGCCTACCAGATTGATCTGCGTCTTGTAACAGCTGTAAAGCAGTTCGCTGAAGGCCAGCGTCTTGCGCATTCTGTTTGACAAGAACGTCCCCTATCCGCTCCGGCAGTATCTTGAAAAGCACGAAGTCCGGACTGCGGCGGAGCAGGGCTGGGACCGGCTGGTCAACGGTGAACTGCTAAGGGCCGCGGAAGAGGCTGGTTTTGCAGTCATGGTAACGTCGGACCAAAGCTTGGAATACCAGCAGAATCTGAAGGGCCGAAAGCTAGCTCTGGTGGTGCTCAGCACGAATCACATCCGCATTCTCGAACAGAATCCTGGAAAGCTTGTGTCGGCGATTGAAGCAGTTCAGACCGGCAGTTACGAGTTTGTCAGATACGAATTGCCGCCAAGACCAAAGTGCTAGGAGATCCAGTTGGATATCGATATCGCCACTAAAGGGGACGGAAGACCTAACGACCCGCTTTCAACACGATACGCTTCACTTCTCAACACGATTTGCGCGTACGTTCAGCCCTCGCTCTGGACGCGGCGCGTAGCGTCATTCCCACTACTGCGCCCGCCACCGCCGTTGGCAGACACAACATCGGAGTCAAAACCAAGGCGAAGACGCCAAAAATCCCCCATCCGTCCAACGGCAGTAACGGAGCAACAAGGAACGTCGCCCCGATCGCCCCAACCAGCCCCAACCAAGCGCTTCGAGGACGTTCGAAGCGCGCCAATAGCGGCCATGCCAGTCAGCAATGAAGTCACTGCGAGAAGCGCTATCCATTTCATGCCGATCAGTCCTCAGCGGCCCCGAACTCCGTCATGTTTTGTGGTGTGCTTGAACAGCAGGTGACTGAAGGCATCCGACCTCTTACTACTCGATTTTCACTAGGAGCCGTCAGAGCAGACTGAAACTGCAATCGAACGTCTGGGCTCCTCCACAGGATATCGCTCACGCAAAACGGCGCAGTGTAGAGCTTCAGTGCCGGTTCCGCTGCTCCGAAACGCTCTCGGCATTTCGGCTTCTCGCGCCGTGCGCCACAGGCCGATGTAGGGCTCCAGGTCCAATATCATCTTGTGAAACTGTGGGATATCGAGAGACTCCGCGCCGTCGCTGACGGCCCTGGCCGGGCGAGGGTGCATTTCAACAATGGTTCCGTCGGCACCGATGGCGACGCCTGCGCCAGCCACTGTCAGTAGGGAGCAGCTAAGGGCTCGAATGTCATGGGATTCAAGTCAATGAGAACCTCGGGATCGCTCAACCCCGACGAGTTCACTTTACCCGCGCGGAGGATGCCACCCTCAGCCCAAACGAGCCGAGAGCCATCGACCTCGGCCCATTCCCAATTCCGAAGCGCAATGACGATTTCTCGCCGATGATGAACGAGCTCATGCTCATCCCAGTAACAACCTCTCCCGGGAGGATGCGCCACGCTGGCATGGGCAATCTTTCGCAGCGACCATCCCTCTGTAAGCGCTTTTTCAAAGATATGCGCGCGGGTTGGCCAAGCCGCAGCTTCTGGAGTCCAATCTTCTCGACCCAAAAGCCGCCAACCGTCACGCAGAAGTCGTGGAAAATAGACTCCCAGACACTCATTCCCCACGCCGCCGGTAGGCACGAAACGTTCTTCCACGATGGGCAACATCGTGACCATATCCCTTGTTGAGCCAATATCGATTGCGCGAAGTGAACAGCCCGCCGCCGTTCCAACAATCGCCTTTCGGATAGAGAGCTACGGCCTTCAGGTAAGGCGCTCGTGATACCGCCGTCCATGATCCCTTGACTTTGGTCTGCCAACGGCCATGCATCGCGAAATAAATCATGTACTTGCCGTCCGGAGAAAGATCAGCACGGCGTTCGTAGATTCGACCGCGCATCCATTGCCCGAGTCGGAACTTGTCATTTCGCCGATCCCACTCGATTGTACAAACGGTTTTGGACGGGCCACGGCGTATCACGACGCCCGTTGGGCCACCGCTAGGCATGAGTACGTGAATCCGAGCGGGAACGGGCTGGGCCATAGATAGATACTGCAAGTTATCGACAGAACGGTTGACCGGTCTTTAGTCCCATAACCTTAAAGGGGTTCTTCGCTGTTTGCCGTGGGTAGAATCGCCGGTCAAAATTCGCCAGCGAGGGGCGAGTAAGCGTACTTGGCCCCGAGGTCGACCGTGGAAATGGCGGGCCGTGGAAAGCGAGGAAAACCAAAGGCAGGTTTTCACTCC
>JAPKZA010000228.1 GCA_026394015.1 Acidobacteriota bacterium | reverse complement strand
CTTGCCATCCTATCGCCGGACACGCCGAGTCAGCCTTGGGATGGTATTTGTTGGGCCTGGAGCGGGGCGAGGCGTCGTTGTGGGAGAAGGCTTGGGCCCTGGATAGCAAATTCTGGCCGGCGGCGTTCGCGCTGCATAAGCAAGCGGAGCCCGCGCGGGCGGTCGACTTGCTCGAGCGCGTCGTCGCGTTGAACCCGGATTACGCCCCGGCCTATTACGCGTTGGCGCAACTCTACGCCAAGCAAGGGGCGCGCGAAAAGGCCCTCGCAGCGCGGAAGCGCCATCACGAATTGGTAAAGGAGACGCCATGAAATTCTGGCTTGCATTGGCTCTGGCCGCCGCACTGGGCGCGCAAGAGGTATCGCAGAGCGGCCGAGCGCTCCAGGCCGAACGGCCGTTGGTCGCCCAAGCGGAGCGGGCCAGCCACGCCATGGTCGCTAGCGTCCATGAGTTGGCAAGCCAAGTCGGCGTCGAGATCATGAAGCACGGTGGGAATGCCGTGGACGCCGCGGTGGCCGTCGGCTTCGCCTTGGCCGTTGTCCATCCGGAGGCCGGGAATCTCGGAGGCGGGGGCTACATGCTGATCCGCATGGCCGACGGGCGGGCCTCGGCGATCGACTACAAAGAGATGGCCCCGGCGTCGGCCCATCCGGGGATGTACAAAGTCGAGGACGAGCAGCGCGTGGGCTACAAAGCCTCTGCGGTCCCGGGTACCGTCGCCGGGTTGGCGCTGGCCCATCAGAAGTTCGGCCACTTGAAGTGGGCCGACGTGCTGGAACCGGCCCGGCGCTTGGCCAAAGACGGCTTCCCGGCCTCGCAGCGGATGGAGATCATTCTGGCGCTGCAAGTCCCGGTGATGAAGCAGTTCCCGGAATCAGCCCGCGTGTTTTTGCACGGCGGCGAGGAGCCGCTCAAGCAGGGAGAACTCGTCAAACAGCCCGAGTTGGCGGCGACGATCCAGCGGATCCAGAAGGGCGGGGCCAAGGAGTTTTACGAAGGGAAAACGGGGCAGTTGATCGCGGCGGACATGAAAGCCAACGGGGGCACGATTACGCTCGAAGATCTAAAGAACTACAAGGTGATCGAACGCGAACCGCTCCAGGGGACCTATCGAGGGCACCCGATTCTGGCCATGGGGCCGTCGAGTTCGGGGGGGACGGCGGTCATCGAAATGCTGAATATACTGGAGAAATTCCCCCTCGGGTTGGGCGACGAAGGAAGCGTGAAGGCGCGGCATTTGCACGTCGAAGCCGCGCGGCGAGCGTTCCGGGATCGCGCCGAGTTCAGCGGCGACCCCGCGTTTTTTGACATCCCCACGGCCCGGCTGATTTCAAAGGAGCATGCGGCGGCGTTGGCGAAAACCATCTCGCTGACGGCGGCCTCCAAAGCGACCGTGCGGCCGGGTGCCAAGGAGTCGAACGAGACGACCCATTTCAGCGTCATCGACGGCGAAGGCAACATCGTTTCGAACACCTACACTTTGAACGGATTCTACGGCTCGCAGGTGATCGCCAAGGGAACCGGCGTGTTGCTCAACGACATCATGAGCGGATTTGGCGCGCGAGACCGCAACGCCATCGGACCCGGCAAACGGCCCGTCTCGTCGATGTCGCCGGTGCTCGTTTTGAACAGGGATAAGACGCCGTGGGTGGCGCTCGGCTCTCCGGGCTCCCAGACGATTCCAAACACCGTGCTGCAGGTGATCGTGAACATGATCGACTTCAAAATGTCCCTCCGCGATGCGATCGAGTATCCGCGGATTCATCACCAGGGAACGCCGGACCGCATCGACGCCGAACCCGGGGCGCTCGTGCGCGAGGTGGCGGACAAGCTGCGGGCGATGGGGCATACGGTGGGTGCCACGCTGCGTTCGCAAGGCGATGTGCATGCCGTGGCAGTCGAGCCGAAGACCGGTATGCGGCTGGGATGGAGCGACGGGCGGAGGGGCGGAAAAGCGATCGGGTATTAATCGGCGACGTTGTCGGTGACGAGCGCCGGACGGGCATCGCCCTCCGCGGAACGGAGGACGAGATCGCGCAGACGCAGGCCCCGCGCGTGGCGAACGTAGAGCACCGAGGCGGGCAGCGGTCCAAATGCGGCCGGGTCCGGGTAGGCCATCGGGAGTTCGGGGACTGGCTGCCCGGAGGCCTGGCCGGGGTGGGTCTGGTGGAGTTGGATGTTCGACAGCGAGACGTCTTCGAGCAGGGCGTTCGGGAGCCCGGAAAGCAGACTTGGAAAGTGAGCGGCGCGGGCGACGATGTTGCTGAGGGTAACGCCAACGAAGCGGCCAGGCTGAGCCGAAACCTGCCCCCGTCCACGCGCCCCGTGTCGAAGCGCCAGCGGCGTCCCCACGTTGTGCATCGTGATATTCGAAATCGCGACGCCTTCGAGCGACCCGCCATCGACGGCGTAAAGCGCAATGCCGGGGTTGCCGTGCCGTAGGCCCATGCCGCCTTCGAGCGTGCAATTCGAAAAGGTGATGTTGCGAAAACCACCATAGCTTTCGGTGCCGCACTTGAGATGAATACTCGCGGTGCGCAGCGTGCAATTGGTCACCGTGATGTTCTCGGTAAGCATCTTCTCGCCCAAGGCCGGCGAGGACTTCAGACAGATGGCGTCGTTCACTGACTCGATGAAGCAGTTGGCAATCCGAACGGATTGGCAGCAGTCGGGGTCGATGCCGTCTTTGTACGAGTTGGCGATCGTCACCCCGTCGATCTCCACGTCGCGGCAGCCCAGCAGGCTGATGGCGTAGTTGCCCGCGTTCTGAATTTTGATCCCGCGGATTGAAACCCGGCGGCAGCGCCGAAGGGCGATCGGCTTCGGTCCGCCGGAGCGGCGGCGGTTCGCCTCGATGACCCCGAAGCCGTGGATCGAAACATTCTCCAGGCCTTCGCCGTAAAAAAGCGCGGGGCGGAAGTGGGCGGTGTCGTTATCGGCGTGGGGGTTGTAGGGAAGGGTCTCCGGCGCGAAGAAGGCGTCGTCGCGCGGGTTCATCTCGAGCACCGCGCCGTTGTCGAGGAAGACCGAAACGTTGCTGCGGAGGTTGATGGAGGCGACCGGGTGGCGGCCACTGGGGATGTGAACGGTGCCACCACCTTGCCGGGCCGCGTCGTCGATGGCTTGCTGCAGCGAGAACGGCCGCCGGAGGGCGCAGAGCAGTTGGCGGCGGGAGATCATTGGGCGGCGGCGTGGTCCTTCGGAAATAGCCGCAGCGTTGCGTATAGAATCAGGCCCGCGGTCAGGAGATAGGCGATTCCGGTGAAGGCCATCAGTTGGCCAACGCCGATCGTATCTCGCGCAACACCGCCAAGATACGGCGCAAATCCAGAAATAAAGCAGCCCAGGAAATTCAGCACGCCGATCGCGGTGGCCCGGAACGGACTGGGCACGACGTCGAAGGCCGAGGCGGCTTGGTTGCCGGTAACCAGGCCCGCGCAGAAGCCGAAGAAAGCGGCGGCAATCCGCATCGAGAGCAACGAAGGCGCGGCGCCAAGCAGGAAGATGCAAGGCCCCGCCCCGCAGAACGCCGCCAGAATCAGCCAAAACCGCGCGGCCTTGGTCCGCTTGTAGCCGGCGTCGGCGATCAGGCCGCCGCACAGCAGACCGGTAAGGCTGCCGATTTGCGGATAGATAGCCGCCTCGTAGCCGGCCTGTGCCAGCGTGAGATGGAACTTGTCGTAGAGGAACGTAGGCAGCCAGGTGTAGACGAGAAACAGGCCGAAGGTGGCCACGGCAACGTAGGCGGAGACGACCTGAAGAGTCGGGATCCGGACGAGCCTGGCGAAGTCCGCCAGCCGGGCCGGCGCGGCCGATTGGGGTGAGATGCGAATCGCGGCAGGTAGGCTGCTGAGGAAGCGATAGAGGGGGTACGAGTATAGGATGCCGATGCCACCCAGCGTCCAGAAGGCGACCCGCCAATGGAACTGTTCGGCGATGTAGCCGCTGATGGAGCCACCAAAGGCGACGCCGACCATTTGGCTCGTCGCGAACAGGGCGATCGCCTTCGACCGTGTCTCCGGGCCGTGGGCGTTGGCCATCAGCGCAAACGCCGCCGGCATAAAGCACGATTCGGCAATGCCAAGCAGGGCCCGGCAAAGCAGAAGAATCGGGCCGTTGGGGGCGAGGCCGGAGAGCACAGTGAACAGGCTCCAGAGCGCGACGCTTCCGGCGATGAGCGCGGGCTTGGGCCAACGGTCGCCCAGGATGCCAGCCACCGGAGAGAACAGGCCGTAGATCCAAAGGAAGAGCGCGCCGGTAAGCCCAAGGGTGGAGTTGGAAAAGCCGAAGTGAGATTGCAGGGCAGGGAACAGCGTGTACAGGACTTGGCGGTCGGCGTGATTCAGGACGTAGCAAAACCAAAGTAGGAGGATGAGAAGCCACTTCGGTTGAAGACGCATGGATAGAACTATACTGCATGGACATGATGGTCTTTTTACTAGCAGCGGAAATTCTATTTGTGGCGGCGCCGTTCACCGCAGAGAAGAGCTTTACCGGAGAGATCGAAGGGCCGGCGGTGGACCGCGCCGGGAACGTGTACGCCGTTAGTTTTGAGCGGAAGAACACCATCGGACGAGTAAGTCCCGATGGAAAGGGCGAGGTCTTTGTCGAGATGCCCGCGGGGAGCTTGGCCAACGGCATTCGGATTGGACGGGACGGGACCCTGTTCGTCGCCGACTACACCGGCCACAACATCCTGAAAATTGACCCCGCGACCCGGAAAATCAGCGTCTTTGCGCATGAAGCGAAACGATTTGGCCATGGCCAAGGACGGAACCCTGTGGGCGTCGGACCCGAATTGGGGCAACGGAACCGGGCAGATCTGGCGGATCTCGCGGGAGGGCAAAGTGGTCCGGGCGGCCGAAGGCATGGGAACGACCAATGGAATCGAGCTCAGCCGGGACGGGAAGTATTTGTATGTGAATGAGTCGGTGCAGCGGAAGGTGTGGCGGTTTCGCGTCGACCGCGATGGGACGCTGAGCCGCAAGACGTTGCTGCTGGAGTTTCCAGACTTTTCGATGGATGGAATGCGGATGGATCGGAAGGGGAATCTCCTGATTTCGCGGCACGGGAAGGGAACGGTGGCGATGGTGTCTCCCACCGGGAAGGTGATCCGCGAGATCGATACGTTGGGTAAGAAGCCGAGCAATGTCGCCATCAGCGCCGATGGCAAGACCGTCTATGTCACAGAGATGGAGAAGGGGAGGCTTGTGCGGTTTCGCGTAGAGTGATATAAGTATAACTCATGATTTTTCTTCGAGTTGCAGTACTCGCAATGGCCGGGTTAGCCCTTGCGCAAGACTTTCGAGCGACGCTACAGGGGACGGTAACGGACCCCACAGGGGCCTCGGTTGGGAAGGCGCAAGTCGTGCTGAAAAACACGGACACGGGCGTCGATCGCGCGATCGAGACAGACGGAGACGGGGCCTATCTGTTTCAGTTCCTTGCGCCCGGGAAGTATCAGGTCACGGTAAAGGCACCCGGGTTTCGGACTTTGGCGCGGAGCGGGATTGAACTGAACGTAACGCAAACGGTGCGCATGGACCTGGCTTTGGCCTTGGGCGATACCTCCGAGACTGTAGAAGTGAGTGCCAGTGTCGCGACGATCGAGACCGACACGACTTCGCTGGGAACGGCGATCCGGCAAGAGGTGCGCGACAACCTCCCGTTGAAAGGGCGCAGCTCTTTGTTCATGTTCACCCTGACTCCGGGCGTCGTAAACAACCGATACGGAGAAGATACCCGGCCCAACGACACGATTACCAACATCCTGTTTTCAGCCAACGGAGCGCCAGTGGCGGCCACCGACGTCTTCGTCGACGGGGTGGCCAATACCGTCAACGTCAACCGGGGCGTGAACATCTCCGGCTGGGTGCCCGCCGTCGACGCGATCGGCGAATTCAAGCTCGAAGTCGGTTCGTTGTCCGGCGAGTTCGGCCGATCCGGCGGGAGCATGACGAACATCGTCGTCAAGAGCGGAACGAACCAGATTCACGGCACGATGTACGAGTTTTTCAAGAACTCCAAGCTGGATGCGAACGCCTACTTTGCGCGGGGCCAGGGCCGAAAACTGGTGGCGTTTGGGGCGAACACTTATGGATTCGCTTTGGGCGGACCGGTGTTCCTGCCGAAGCTTTATGACGGGCGGAATCGGTCCTTCTGGTTCATGAACTTTGAAGGATCGAAGGAAGGCAACGGGATCGACTTCGTCGGCTCCACCCCGACTGCCAAAATGCGGGCGGGCGATTTCAGTGAGGCGCCGCAGGTGATCTATGACCCGTTTTCGGTCGCGACCGTCAATGGAGCTCCCACGCGCACCCCGTTTGCCGGGAACGTCATTCCGCCGAACCGGCAGGACCCGGTGGCGCAAAAAATTATGGCCTTTTTCCCAACCGCCAACCGGACCCCGCCCATCGCCGCCCAACCCTGGGCCAATAATTTTTCCTTCGGCGGCAAATGGCCGCGGAACTACAACATGACGGTCGTGAAGTTCGACCATAAGTTTAGCGATCGGTTCACGACCTTCGTCCGCGTCAACTACGGCACCGCGCTTTTGATCTTTCCGTTCCAGTTCGACGGGTTGGCCTCCGACGGGCGAAACGTTGTCAACCGGCCCAATTTCGGAGTTTCGTGGGGCAGCACCTTCCTGCTCAGTCCCCGGCGAACGTTGGATATACGGCTCGGCTACGCCCGGGCGAAAGAGGACAACAAACCCTGGTCAGCCGGGTTCGACCTGGCTTCGTTGGGCTTCCCCAGTTCTTTCGTCAGCACCCTCCAGTCGCCGTCGTTTCCGCTCATGCGCGTGAACGGGTTCATGAACTTGGCGGGCAGCGGATTGGTCAACGATCCGGGCTACACCTACACCCTACAGCCGAGCGTCTCCGAGCAGCACGGCAAACACTTGCTCCGTTACGGGGCCGACTTGCGGTTACTCTATGGCAACTTCTTCCGCAACCTCTCGGGTCCGGGAACTTATAGCTTCACCAACGCCTGGACGAACGGGCCGCGGGCCGACACCCCGCTAGCCACCACTGGCTTCCCCATGGCTTCCATGTTGCTCGGCACCGCGGCCAGCGGGTCGATCGACCGGAACACCGGCGTTTCCATTCTGAACAAGTATTACGCGTTCTTCCTGCAAGACGACTTCCGCGTAACGTCGAAGTTGACACTGAATCTGGGAATGCGCTTCGAGTACGAGACGCCCAGAACCGAGCGCTACAACCGGGCGACGCGTGGGTTCGATCGGACGGCCACGAACCGTCTAGGAACCCAGACCGTGCAGGGCGCGCTCGCCTACGCGACGGACTCCGCGCGCGGGATCTACAACCCGGACCGGAACAACTTCGCACCCCGGCTGGGCTTGGCGTATTCGTGGAATACGAAGACCGTCCTCCGCGCCGGTTATGGGCTCAACTACGTGCCCGTGGTGGGTTCGGTGGACGCGGTCGGCTTTTCAGTAACCACCCCGATGGTCACCTCGCAGGACGGAATCACCCCGTTCAATCGGTTGTCGAATCCGTTCCCGCAGCAGTTGAACACGGTGGGTGCGAACGCGGCCGCGTTCCTTGGTCAGAATGTCAGCTATGTCGATCCGGCCGACCGGACGCCGATTTATCACACCTGGAATGTAAACCTGCAGCGCCAATTGTTTGCGCGGTCGCTCGTCCAAGTGGGCTACATCGGTGGCAAAGGCGTGCGGCTGACAAGCGAAGTCTCGATCGGGAACAACGTGTCGGAGAACATCAATCAGGTGGATCCCCGGTTCCTGTCCGAAGGCCCGAGCTTGTTGACGGTGGTGCCGAATCCCTACTTCGGTTCCTTGGCCAGCGGGCCCGTGGCCGGGGCAACGGTCCAGCGGCAACAGTTGCTCCGGCCGTTTCCTGCCTACGGCAACATCACGCGGAACCTCCCCACGTTCGGGAGTTCGTCGTATCACTCGCTCCAAGCCAAGTTTGAGACGCGGTCCTACAAGGGGCTGACCACGATCGTCTCGTACACAATGGCCAAAAATCTGACCGACGTGCAGCCCTATCAGAACAACTACAATCGCAGCGTCGAGCGCGGCCCCGCGGCGTTTGACGTACCGCAGCGCTTAACCACCACCATGAGTTGGGACGTTCCCATTGGGCGGGGCCGGGCCGTCGGCCAGCAGATGAGCAAAGCCTTGGACGCCGTGATCGGCGGATGGAACGTAGCCATGTTCAATACCTTCCAGAGCGGCTTTCCGCTCAGCTTTGGGCTGAACCAGAACACCCTGTTTTTAGCGGGCGCGGGCGGTCAGCGGCCGAACGTCGTGGGCGATCCCAACGCCGGCATCAGCGGCAACGTGCAGGATCGGCTACTCCGTTATTTCAATACCGCGGCGTTTGCCCAGCCGGCGAACTTCACGTTTGGCAACGCCCCGGCCCGGGCCTCGTGGCTGCGCAACCCGGGGATGAACAATTGGAACCTCACGCTGACGAAGACCTTCGCGGTCACCGAGCGTCTAAAAGTGAACCTCCGCGGTTCTTCGTTCAACCTGATGAACCACGCTGTTTTCGCCGGCCCGAATACAACGTTTGGCGTGGCGCAGTTTGGCCAAATCTCAAGTCAGGCGAACATCAATCGCCAGCATGAAGTGGTGCTGCGCGTCATCTTCTAAGTCGCTAGACTTGGGGCATGGGTACAACCTCCGGAACTAATCTGCAAGCGGAACGGCCGCGGCTGAGTACGCATCAGAAGGCGTTAAGTATTAACCTGGACCCCGTGCGATACGGCACGTTCGCCGAGATCGGCGCGGGGCAGGAGGTGGCGCGTTGGTTCTTCAAAGTGGGTGCCGCGGCGGGCACGATTTCGAAGTCGATCTCGGCATACGACATGACGGTGAGCGACGCGATCTATGGCAAGTGCAAGCGGTACGTTTCGCGGGAACGGCTGGAAAGAATGCTCGACTACGAGCACAGTTTAAACGTCGAGCGGTTGGGCTCTTCGCGCGGCGATGCAACGGCGTTTTTCACTTTTGCGGATACGGTTTCGGCGCTGAACTTTAAGGGAACCAACGAGTGCCATGGGTGGATGGGCGTGAAGTATCAGGCCTTCCCCGGGGACGCCGACAATACGATCATTCTGCACGTCCGCATGCTCGATCGCGAGAACCCCCTGCAGCAGGAGGCGCTGGGGATTGTAGGGGTGAACCTGCTTTACGCCGCATTTTTCCTGCACCACACCCCGAACCTGATGCTCGAATCGCTGCTCGACAACCTGACGACGGATCGTCTGGAAATCGACATGATCGACTTCTCGGGCATTGAGTTCCGTCGTGTTGACAACCGGGTGATGAGTCTGAAGCTGGTGCAGTTAGGCCTAAGCGGCGCGGCGATGTTCGGGCCCAAAGGAGAGGTGCTGCAACCGTCAGAGGTACTGCGGAAGAAGCCGGTGCTCGTCGAGCGCGGCAGCTTCCGGCCCGTGACGAAGGTGAATATCGACATGATCGAGAGCGCCCGGCAACAGTTCACCCAGGAACCCGAGGTGAAAGGGAAAGAAGTCGTCGAACTCATGGAGATCACGATGCGCAACCTGCTCGCCGCGGGCGACATCGATCTGCGTGATTTCCTCGCGCGAGCGGATTTGCTGTCGACCGCCGGCAAGACGGTCCTGATCTCGGACTACTTCGAATACTATCGGCTGGCCGCCTATTTGGGGCTTTACACGAACGAACCAATCGCGGTGACGATGGGCGCGCAGAGCGTACGCGACCTGTTCACCGAGGAGTATTACGAAGGTTTAGAAGGGGGCATTCTGGAGGCGTTCGGGCGGCTTTTTACCCGGGATCTGCGGGTCTATGTCTATCCGCTATTGGAGCAGACGACTGGGCAGTTGACGACTGCCGAGAACATTGAAATGCCGGAGCAGTTGCGTAATCTCTATCGCCATCTCGTCGAGCGCGGGCGGATCCGGTCCATGGAAAACTACGACAAGAGCGTGCTCCATATCTTCTCGCGCGACGTGCTCCGACGGATCAAAGACCAGGATGATTCGTGGGAGGAGATGGTGCCCCCGGAAATTGCCGAGGTGATCAAGAAACGGCGGTTCTTCGGTTGGCGGGAAAAAGAGAAGAAGGGCTAGCCGCCGGAGATGGCCGCGATAAAGTGAACCTCCGAATCCGGCCGCACCGGTTCCAGAACCCCCAGCGGGGTGACCTCGTCATCGACCGAGATGGCGAGGTTCGGGCGAAGCAAAAACTGCGACAGGCCCGGATAGCGGGCCTCAAGGTCGATCAGCAGTTCGCCAACGGTCGTGCCGGAGGCCTCGAGTTGAGCAAGGCCTCCGAGACGGGGACGCACGACCGTTGGGATGAAGACGGTCGCCATCAGAGGTTCAGGATCGTCGCCGGGTTCATCGGGACCGAGTGGAGCCGTCTGCCAATGGCGCGGTAAAGCGCGTTGGCCACAGCCGGAAGCGGCGGGACGATGTTCGCCTCGCCGACCCCACGCACGCCGAAGGGATGCCCAGGGTTGGGCACTTCGACGATGATCGTCTCGATCATCGGCAGGTCGAGAGCGGTGGGCATCCGGTAGTCGAGATAGCTCGAATTGCGCATGTCGCCGGACCCATCCATGAAGTACTCCTCGTTCAGCGCCCAGCCGATCCCCTGCGCCGTGCCGCCCTGCATCTGCCCTTCGACATACGCCGGGTGGATGGCTTTTCCAGCATCCTGGACGGAGGTGACCCGGAGAACATCGGTCTTGCCGGTTTCGGGGTCGACCTTGAGGTCGATGATCAGACCAGCGATCGAACCACCCGCGCCGCGCGGGTTGACGGCGGCGCTGCCGACGACGGGGCCGCCCGTCGCGCCGAGTTGAGCGGCAAGCTGCGCAAACGAGAAGCTGTTCGAGCCCGACGAGAAGGTGCCGTTGGAGAACTCGACCTCCTTGGTGCCCCAGAGCGTGGCCGCGCGGGCCTTCATCTGCGTCACCACGTCCTGAGCGGCTTCATACACAGCGAGGCCGGTGGCGAACGTCGTGCGGCTGCCCCCGGTGACCCCGGTGTAGCCGACCGAGTCGGTGTCGACAATCGTCGGATGCACGTCTTCGGCGCGGATGCCCAGGACCTCGGCCCCTTGCATCGAAAGCGATGTGCGGGAGCCGCCGATGTCGGTAGACCCTTCGATCAAGTTAACCGTGCCGTCGGCGTTCACCGAAAGCGTGGCGGAGGAGGGCAGGCCGATGTTGAACCAATAACCGATCGCGACGCCGCGGCCGCAATGAGGGCCCGGGAGCGGAGCGTTGTAGTGGGCCGAAGCCTTCATGGCCTCGATCACTTCGACGCAGCCGATGCGTTTATAGCGCGGGCCGTCGGCGCGGCGAGTGCCTTCCTTGGCCGCGTTGCGCAACCGGAGTTCCAGCGGATCGATCCCAAGCTTTTCCGCAATTTCGTCCAGCACGGTCTCCGTCGCCAGCGCCGAGTTCGGCGCGCCAGGGGCGCGGTAGGCCGCCGTGGAGGGCTTGTTGACAACGACGTCAAAGCCTTCGATCAGCACGTTCTCGATGTCGTAGCAGGCGAAGACAGTCATCGCCCCCGGGCCGACCATGGCACCGGGATAAGCCCCGGCTTCGTAGGCGAGCCACGCTTGCGCGGCAGTGATTTTGCCGGCGGCGTCGACGCCGATTTTCACCCGGACGCGCGAGCCGGGCGTCGGTCCGGTGCCCGTGAAAACGTCGCGCCGCGACATCACCATCTTGACCGGCCGACCGGCCTTTTTCGAAAGCAGCGCGGCGACCGGCTCCAGGTAGACGTTGATCTTGCCGCCGAAGCCGCCGCCAATCTCCATCGGCGTAACCCGGACTTGAGAAACCGGGATATCGAGCACCGCGGCACTGGCGTCGCGGGCGACGAAGCTGCCTTGGGTGCTGCACCAGATGTGGACGCGGCCGTCCGAGCTCCAGAATGCGGTCGCGTTCTGTGGCTCAATGTAGCCTTGGTGAACCGTGGCCGTGTTGAGTTCGCGTTCCACGATCACCGTCGCAGCCGCAAAGCCAGCGGCGAGATCGCCGATCTCGTGGCGGACGTATTCGGCGACGTTGCCATTGGCGAGGCCTTCATGGAGCAGGGGCGCACCCGGGGCCATCGCGGCGGGGGCGGTGAGCACGCAGGGCAGCGGCTCGTAGTCCACCTCGATGAGCGCGACGGCTTCCGCGGCGACGTGGGCATTCACGGCGGCGACGGCGGCGACGGCATGACCGCTATAGAGCACTTTGCCCGAAGCCAGGATGTTGCCGCGGAGCGAAGACAGCAGCGTATCCCCTTCGCCAAAGTCGACGATTTTATCGGTAGGGGCGGGGGGGAAATCCGCGGCGGTCACGACAGCGAAGACACCGGGATGCGCCGCTGCCTTGGTGGTGTCGAGACGGAGAATTCGAGCGTGGGCATGGGGGCTGCGCAGAACCGCCCCGTGGACCATGCGCGCGAGTTGGAGGTCAGCTCCGTAGAGCGCCCGGCCGGTAACTTTGTCCGCGCCATCATGCCGAATGGGGCGCGTGCCGATGACGTTGTAAGTCGTGACGCTCATTGGGGTGCTCCGTTGATTTCGACCGCGGCGGCTTGCACGGCGCGGATGATTTTGTCGTAGCCGGTACAGCGGCAAAGGTTGTTCGACAGCCAGAAACGGGTTTGATCTTCGGTCGGGTGAGGATGCTTCTGCAGCAAGGCATCGGCGGCGATCAGGAAGCCAGGCGTGCAGATGCCGCATTGCAGCGCGGCGTGTTCGAGGAACGCCTTTTGCAACGGATGCAGCGTGTTGCCATGCGCGAGGCCTTCGACCGTCGTGATCGTCTCGCCTTCGGCCTCCACGCCGAGGACGAGGCACGAGGTGACGATCCGGTCGCCCAGTTTCACAGTGCAGGACCCGCAGTTGCCATCGCCGCAGCCTTCTTTGGTACCGGTCAGGCCAACGACGTCACGCAGACATTCCAGCAGCGTCTGCCGCGGCTCGCAGAGGAATTGAACGGGCTCGTTATTGATGGTGGTTTGGACTTGAACTTTGAGGGCCATTTTAGTTTTCCTGGGCTCGGGTAACGGCGATTTCGAGGGCGCGGCGAGTCATGACCGCGCAGAGGTGTTTGCGATACGCCGCGGTGCCGCGCATGTCGGAGATGGGCGTGGCGGCGGCTTGGGCGATCTGCGCCGCGGCTTCGAGCGCAGCGGGGCTGACGGGTTGGCCGACCAGCGCGGCGCCAGCCGCGGGGACGAACAGCGGCGTCGGGGCGACGGCCGAAAGCGCGATGCGAGCCGCGGTGAAAACGCCCTCGGCGATCGAGACGGACACGCCGGCGCCAACGACGGCGATATCCATTTCGTTGCGCGGAATGAAGCGGAGGTAGGCAGCGCCCGACTGCGCCGCGGGCGCGGGAATATGAATGGCGACGAGGAGTTCCCCGGTCGCGAGTTGGTTGCGACCCGGGGCGGTGCAGAAATCCTCAATGGCGACGCTGCGGCGACCGCCGGGTCCGGCGATCAACGCGCTGGCGCCAAGGGCGATGAGAAGTGGGATGGAGTCTGCGCTGGGCGCCGCGTTACAGAGGTTGCCGCCCAGCGAAGCGCGGCCTTGGATTTGGGTCCCGCCGATCCAGGAGGCAACTTCGGCCAAGGCCGGGAAATGCGACTGGATCACAGGGTGAGAGGTAAGCCGATAACAGGGGACCGCGGCACCGATGGTGAGTCCGGCGGTGGGGTCGAATTCGAGCGCGTTCAGTTCCGGAATCTTCTTGATGTCGATGACGAGATCGGCTTCTTTGCGGCCGGAGCGGAGTTGCACGATAAGGTCCGTCCCGCCGGCAAGGAGCCGGGCGGAGGGTTGGCTCACGAGCAAACCGACGGCTTCCGGAAGGGTGACGGGAGCGGTATAGTCGAAGGCTTTCACATCATTTAGTGTACCTTTGAGAGGATGCGTTGGATGATAATTTTCGGTTTGGCAATGACCCTGCACGCGCAGGTGTTGATGCCGGGAGAGGCGGGCGACGGATTCGTGCCGCTGTTTAACGGAAAGGACTTTGGCCGCTGGGAAGGCGACGAGCAGGTTTGGCAGATCGAAAAGGGTGGCCGGATCTGGGGATCGACCGACAAGATGACCGGGCGCGGACGCAGTTTGGCCCTGATTCATCGGGGCGAGCGGTTCAAAGACTTTGAACTGCGAATGGAAGTGCGGCTGCGCAACGGTCGGGCGAAGCTGTGGGTGCAGGGTGACGAGCGGACCGAGGGCGTGATGACGGGTCCGATGGTGGAGATCTCCGATGCCGAGAAGGTGATCAAGACCAACGAATGGGTGGAGTATTTCTTGACGTGCAAAGACGGCAAGATGAAGGTGGTGGTGAATGGAGAAGTGAAGCAGGAGGGGCTGGAGGCATCCCGGTTCGCCGGACTGCTGGCGTTTGAGGTGGAAGCGGTGCCTGCGATGGAAGTGCGGTTTCGCAATATACGGATTAAGAAGCTGAACTAATCGCGCGGTTCGGGCTACTGGACGGAGATCCAGACCGCGTTGGCCGGAATGCCGTCGACCGTGAGGAGGACTTCGGCGAGGCCGCGGCCGCGGAGCGCGGCCGGGATATCGAGGTTGACCTGATCGAGCCCGAGGAAGCTGGGCTGCGGGCCGGAGTAGAGCACCGTCGCGGGAAGACCTCCGATGGTGGCAGAAGTCTGGCGGCCGCGGCGGAGGCCGGTAGCGTAGAGGGAGAGCGCGGAGGGGAGGCCGATCGGGACGGGCTGGCAGAGACTGGGGCAGGCGAAGGCGGGTCCCGAGGTGGCGATGGCGGCGGCAAGGCCGGCGGCGTTCAAGGTGAACACGCTGGGGGCCACCGGTTGCACGCTGGTTTGGGCGGTGAGGATGGGCCCATCGGATAGGACGTTGATGGTGGTCGGGCCGGGGGCGGTGGTGGCGGGGACGAGCAGGTTGATTTGCGACGAGGAAGCGTAGAAGAGTTCGGCGGGGCGGCCCTGGATTTCCACTCTCGGCGAGCCGGGCATAGGGCCGTAGACCGAGACGATCGCTTCCGGAGCGGTGGTTGGCGGGACGCCTAGGGACGGGATGAGACCGTAGTAGCGGGCCATCCAGTAGGGAAGGATGTAGTCGACGCCGGCGTTGCCGATCAAGCCGGAGCCTCCGCCGAAAAGTTGGAAGGGACTGCGCTGCCAGAGGAAGTCGGTGGGAGTGCGGAGGTCGACGGGAATAGGGTCGCAGGCTTGGTCACCGCAGACGCGGACTTCCGAGCGGCGGTCGACGAAGAAATCTCGGCGGGGGCGTTTCAGCCAGAGGTCGAGAAGCACGAGAGACTCGGCGTCGCGGCGGGGGTCGGGCTCGGATAGAGCACGGTCGATCAGATGGAAGAAGGGGTTCTGGTGGCCGGCCGTATACCGGCGGGCGATAGCGTACGCCCGTTCGTAGGTGGCTTTGGTGGGGGATGTTTCCAGACGAATGAGCGAATAGAAGGTGATGTAGATAAGGTTGAACTTGAAGTACGAACTGGTGGAGAGGGAATCGAAGGCGACCGGGAGCGCGACGGAATCGGCGAGGCGTGTCCGTTCGGATTCGTAGAGGGGGGTGAAACGGTCGGGGTTGATCTGCCGGGCGATTTGGAGGATGGCAAGCTGTTGGTCGGGGCGGAGGGTGAAGACGGGGTTGGACCAGTTGCTCGAGACGAGGAAGTTCGCCAGGCGGGTAGCAAGGGCCCGGATTCTAGGCCGGAGCGCGGGGATCTGCTCGTAGCCGACACTGAGGCCGAAGAAGACGCCGAGGTACTGATCGCGGGACAAGTTGCCGACCCAGGAGTAGCCGAGGACCGGATTGCGAAAGATGCCGTTGGCGGCTTCCTCCCGTTCGACGCCGGCGGTGAACGGCGAGCTGAGCGCCAGACGGCAGCGGGCGAGGGAATCGTTGCCGGTGACGTCGACGAGGCCCTCGAGACCTTGGAGAGCTCGGGTCGCATTCACGAGAGCATCGGGCGAAGTGGTGACTCGAAAGCGAAAGGCTTCGGCGGCGAGGTAGTGGCCGGTCCAAAGGGCGGAGTCGCCGCAACGGGTGTAGCCGGTGATTTCGGAGGAACTGGGGGAGGCGTAGATGGGGTCGAGGAGCGTGCCGAACGGTAGGTGGCGAGTTTGGATTGCGGACGATATGGCGAGTGAGTCAGGTTCGGCGGGCAGGACGGCGAGGGCGGAGAATAGCGCTACGGCGAGAAGACGCATGCTATCTGCATTGATAGCACTTATTCCATAGGAGGCAGGATCAGGCCAAAGGTAAGGAAGGCGCGCAGCTTTTCGACGAAGTCATCGCCGACGGAGACTTTGGCCCAGCGGATCGAGGCGCGCTCGGAGCCCTCGCTGAAAAATCCCACGCCGCCGGTGCGGAGTCTGGGATCTCGAAACGTATCGATGACACGCCCGCCGACGATGGTGGTGAACCGATCGCCAGTGGCCCGGACTTCGTAATGGTAGAACGCCTTGTCGTCGAGAGTGATCGGTAAGGGCAGCCGGACGCGTCGGGTTTCCTTGCCGCCGATCATGGAAAAGCGGACCAGCTCCGTGGTGCTCGAACTGCCGCGCCCCGAGAGCATCAATTTTGTAGCGTAGTAGTTGCGGTGATCGCCGGCGCGGATGGCCCAGTTCACCGAAGTGTTTTCGATGCGGCCTTCGAACTGAAAGCGGTAGTCGGCCAAGCTGCGGGAATCGCTCCAGATGCGGAGGCCACCAGGCCGGAGGAGTCCGTTGTTGATACTCCAGCCGGAGCTAGCCGAGGCGGCCGCGGCCTGCCAATCGCGGAGATTGGAGGAGACGAAATCGCTACGCAGTTCAACCCCGGACGAACTTTTTGGAAAGTAGCGGAGGAGTGTCGAAGTTTGTTGCGCGAACCAACCGGGACGGCGGTCCGCCGGCTCCGGTGCTCCGCTGGAATTGCCGCCTGAAGGGTCGAGGGAGAAAATGAGGACGCCCCCCAGGGCGACTAGAGCGAGCACCGTAGCGGTGGAGGCGACGTTGGACGAAGGTCGCTTGGTCGCGGGTTCGATGACTTCATCGGCAGAGTTCCAGGAATCGACGGTACTGTAGTCGAGTTCGCCGAGTTCGCGGAGGGCCCGCGCAGAATTCGTTCTGCCGGCAGCCTTATGGGCCTCGGAGCAATACTCACGGTCCTTTAGGCTACGGACAAAGCCTATCGGTTTGTGGCAATACTTGCAATTCACGTCTACGTTCCCACCCTTATGATGGGGCTATTCTGTCCGTTTGGAACAGGGCTCAGTATCTATTTCGCTGCGACTGAGGGATTCACCCTACGCACGAGCGCTGCTAAAATAAGGGGTAGCTCTTTTTTATGCTCCAAACTTGGTATGAAAACTGGATCACCCAATGGGAATCCTCACTTTGCTTCCGGTCGACGGACCGGGTGGTACGGCCTTTTGAATGGGGGATGGAATGGACGGAAAAATGGCCGGTTTCCGCGGGGAGTAAGAAAGATCCGGAGCAGTATTTTCGGGAGTTGAACGCGTCGATTTTGGCGTCTCCGGAAGAGTTTTTTAGTTATGAGAAGCCGGAGGAGTTTCGGCTGGAAGGGGATTGGCTGCGTTTTCGGACGCCGCTCGAGAGCCCGCACCCGTCGAACAACTTAGTCCATGCGATGTGGTGCCCGGCTGAGAAGCCGAAGGGAAAAGCCGTAGTGGTTTTGCCGCATTGGAATTCGGCGTTGCCGCAGCATGTGGGGTTGGCGAAGGGGATCGCGAAGTTTGGGATTTCGGCGTTGCGGTTGAGTTTGCCGTATCACGATTTCCGGATGCCGGCGGAATTGCATCGGGCCGATTACGCGGTTTCGTCGAACGTGGGGCGGACGCTGGACGCGACGCGGCAGGCGGTGGCGGATATTCGCGCTTGCGTGGATTGGCTGATCGAACAAGGGTATTCGGAAATTGGAATTGTGGGGACGAGTTTGGGATCGTGCTACGCGTTTTTGGCGAGCACGTTTGACCCGCGGATCAAGGTGAACGTCTACAACCATTGCTCTTCGTACGTGGCCGATGTGGTGTGGACGGGGCTGTCGACGATTCACGTCAAGAAGGGATTCGAAGAGCATTTGGATCGGGATCGGTTGCGGGATTTGTGGGGGGCGATCAGTCCGATGAATTATCTTCGGCACTACGCCGAGCATCAGCATAAGAAGAACCTGTTCATTTACACGAAGTACGATACGACGTTTTTGCCCGAGTTTAGCCGCCAGATTGTGGGGGCGATCGCGGACCATAAGATTCCGCACAAGGTGGTGGAGTTGCCGTGCGGCCACTACACGATGGGCGAATCGCCGTTCAAGTTCATGGATGGCTACCAGATCATCAATTTTTTGAAGAGGAACCTATAGCGTGCTGGAGCCATTGACGGTGCAGACGCTGGTGAAGAGTTGGCGGGAGGAGTCGGACGGGGAGGCGCGAAAGAGCCGGGAGTTGATTCTGCATCTGTTGCGGGAGACGCCGTATCCTTTTGCGCGGAACCAGTTCGCGCCTGGGCATGTGACGGCGACGGCTTGCGTGATGCATCCGACGGAGGCGGCGGTGTTGCTCGTGCATCATCGGCGGTTGGATCGATGGCTGTTGCCGGGTGGGCACGTCGAATCGGATATCGATGTGACGCTGGCGGGCAGCGCAGGGCGGGAGGCGGTGGAGGAGACGGGGGTGATTCTGGATGCGGGTTGTACGCCGGTGATGGTGGGGCTGGATGTGCACGGCATTCCGGGTCGGAAGAAGGAGCCGTATCATCTGCACCATGACGTGATTTTTCGGTTTCGGGCTACGACGTCGCTGGTAGCGGGATCGGACGAGGTGCGGGAGACGGCGTGGTGTTCGGTGGCGCGATTTGGGGACTACGACTTGCCGGATCCGATCCGTCGGGCGGTGATGCGGTCGTTGGGCTAAAAGTTTTTTGGAACTGGCTGGGCACTGGGGAGCATATAGTTACAGCAGCCTATGGTGAACCGGACCGACGAAGAACTCTTGCCCGCCCTTGCGAAAGGGGACGAGGCGGCGTTCACGGTGGTTTATCGGCGGCGGCAGGGCGCGATTTACCGATATGCGTTGCAGATGACAGGATCGGCGGAGACGGCGAGCGAGGTGACGCAGGAGGTTTTCCTGGCGCTGATGCGGCAGGGAAGCGGGCTGTCGGCGGAGCGGGGCAGCGTGATGAGTTGGCTGTATGCGGTGGCGCGGCGGCAGGTGTTGAAACTGTTAGCGGTGGAGCGGCGGTACGAGGCGATGGGCGAGGATGAGGTGGGGCCGATGGTGGATCCGCGGGAGGAGTTTGAGAGCGCTGATTTGCGGGCGCAACTGCGGGCGTTGATTCCGACGTTGCCGCCGGCTTACCGGGAAGTGTTGGCGTTGTGTGTGGTGGAGGAGATGACCTACGGCGAGGCGGCGCGGATTGCGGAGGTTCCCGAAGGAACGATTCGGTCGCGGCTGCATCGGGCGAAGGCGATGCTGGCGGAGCGTTTGGCACCGGCGGCGAGGAGGATGGCGTGATGGACGAGCAACTGCGGGAATGGGCGGAAGAAGAGCGACGGCAGATGGCTCCGCCGGGATTGGAGGCGGTGCTGTTGGGGAAACTGCGGCGGCGGCGCTGGGAGCGGCGGATGTGGTTTGCGGCGCCGTTGGCGGCAGCGGCGGTGATCGTACTCTTGTGGCGTCCGGTGGCGACGGTTGCTCCGGCTCCAGTGGCGGCTCCGGTGGTGGCGGTGGTGAAACCCGCCCCGGTAGTGGTTGCGAAGGCGGTCGTGAAACCGAAGCGCGTCGTGGCGAAGCCGAAGCCGGTGGCGCCGGAACCGTTCGTGGCGGTGGGTGCCTGGCAGGCGGTGGAGCCGATTGAACGGGGAAGAATCGTTCGTGCGGAGGTGCCGCGGGCGACGCTGGCAAGTTATGGAATGCCGGTGGGTCGCGGCCGATGGAGCGAGCCGGCACCGGTGGAATTGCTGTTGGGAGAGGACGGGACGGTGCGCGGGATGCGCGTGGTTCCAGGGTTTCAGTAACGTCGGATTCGAGGAGATAAGTGACTATGAAGAAGCTAATTGGATTGGTAATGGGGGCGGGCGCCGTGATGATGGCGCAGGCTCCGCCGCAGGTGGTTTCGGAGCGTCGAATTGAGATTCGGCATTCGGGGACGATGCCGATGGAGGTGTTCTCGACGGTAAGCGATGGCGGGATGTCGGTGGAGATGACGCTCGTGAAGGGGGCTCCTTTTTCGGGCGAGTTTGTGACGGAATCGGTGCAGGTATTGGCGGATGGGAACCGGATTGTGTCCAAGCGGACGGAAGTTTATGCGCGAGACGGCGAAGGACGGACGCGGCGGGAGATGGGTCCGGTGACGTTTATCCATGATCCGGTGGCGAAGGTGGAATTCGTGCTGGAGACGCAGAAGAAGACCGCCCGCAAGATGATCATGCCGGACATGGGTGGCGAGGCGGGGAAGAACGTGATGATTTTTCGGAGCGAGGCGGGGCCGGCGATGCCCGCCGGCGGGATGGCGACGGTGAGGACGTTTGCGCGGGGTGAGATGGGCAATTTTGAGACGAAGTCGGAGCCGCTGGGGAAACGGATGATCGAGGGCACGGAAGCGGAAGGGACGCGGACGAGCGTGACGATTCCGGCGGGCGCGGTGGGCAACGAACTGCCGCTCGTAACGGTGAGCGAGCGGTGGATGTCGACGGAGTTGAAGACGGTGGTGATGACGTCGCGGAAGGATCCGCAGGCGGGGGAGACGACGTATAAGTTGACCAATCTGCGGAAGGGCGAACCGTCGCCGATTCTATTCGAACTGCCGGCGGACTACAAGGTGGAGACGGAGAACATCATCGGGCCGATGATTCAGAGGATGCGGATAGAGAAGAAGAACGACTAACCTATAAGGGTGCTTCCATTTCCTCCGTTTTTGAACAATCCGGAGTTCTTTACGCTGTCGGCGGGGCTGGCCGTACTCACCTCGATGATTACGCCGGCCCTGTTGCTTTCGGCGACCGGGACCTTTATTTTGTCGACGTCGAACCGCCTGGGTCGATGCATTGATCGGATTCGGAAGATCTCCGAAGTGCTGGAGAACGACTTTGATCCGAAGCACGAGTTGCACATCAGTGCGGAGCGGAAGAAGATGCTGCTGGGGCAGGTGGAGATACTGGGCCGACGGGCGCGGTTGCTTCAGCAGGTAATGCAGGTGCTGTATCTGGCGGCGGGGATGTTCGTGGGGACGAGCGTGGCGATTGGGATTGCTTCGGTGTTTGTGCGGCAACTGAGTTGGATGCCGATTACGATGGGGCTGGGCGGAGCCTGTTTTTTGGCCTATGCTATATTTCGGTTGATCTTTGAGGCCCGGATGTCTTCGCAGGGGCTGTTGTGGGAGATCGAGTTTATGGAACGGGGTGCGGAGAAGCATCAGGGGGCGAGATGACGAACGGCATGTTGCCGCCGGTGCTGGAGGATTATCGCCGGCAGATCGAGAGTGTGAAGGCGGGGGGCTTGGCGCTGGCCGAGCAGATGACGCCGCGGCAGATGTTGGAGCGGCCGTCGGTGGGGGCTTGGAGCGTGGTCGAGATTTTGGACCACTTGCGGTTGACGGTGGAGCAGTATTTGTTTGCGCTGGACGCGGCGATGGATGGGGCGGAGAAGGTGGGGGTACGGGATTTGGAGCCGCGTTATGGTTGGGTTTGGCGGTTGTTTTTGAAGATGCTGGAGCCTCCGGTGAAGCGGCGGTTTCGGGCTCCGAAGGCGTTTGAGCCGGGGGTGCGGCCGGACGTGGCGGCCACGGTGAAGGGGTTCGTGGCGGCGCACGAGGCGTTGATCGAACGGATCCATCGGGCGGCGGAGTACGACCTGGAGAAGGTGAAGGTGGTCTCGCCGGCTAGTTCCATAATCAAGCCTCCGCTGGGCTGCGCGATCTTGGCGATGGCAGCCCATGGGCGGAGGCATTTGTGGCAGGCGCGGCAGCTACCGGGTGCGGAACTTCCCGGATAGGGCGCTGAGTTTGTCCTGCATAGAGGGCTGATTCTGCTGCGGGCGCTGTTGGGGCTGCGGGCGGCCGCCGCCAGACGGCTTCGGTTCGAGCGCCTTCATGGAGAGGGCGATTCGTTTGGCTTTGAGGTCAACGGCGAGGACGACGACCTTGACGATTTGACCGGCTTTGAGCAGTTCGG
>JAPKZA010000305.1:698-7662 GCA_026394015.1 Acidobacteriota bacterium | reverse complement strand
TGTCACGGAGGACGTGGCCACCGACGTCGGTCAGGCGGAAGTCTCGGCCGCTGTAGCGGTAGGTCAGTTTTGTGTGGTCGAGCCCTAGCTGGTGCAAGATTGTCGCGTGAAGGTCGTGGGGGTGGACGCGTTTTTCAACGGCTCGATAGCCGAAGTCGTCGGTGGCTCCGTAGGCGATGCCGCCCTTGATGCCGCCGCCGGCGAAAAGCGTCGTGAAGGCGTGAACGTTGTGATCACGCCCCTGGTTGATCCGGAGTTGGCCCGCGCTTTGGATCATCGGGGTGCGGCCGAACTCGGTGCCGATGACTAACAACGTCGAGTCAAACAGGCCGCGGGCTTTGAGGTCCTCGACTAACGAGGCGATGGCCGCATCGGCGATGCGCGAGAGGCCGCGGTGCGAGTTAATGTCCTCGTGGCTGTCCCACGGCTGAGAGTTGCCGAAATAGACCTGTACCATGCGCACGCCGCGTTCGACCAGTCGGCGAGCGAGGAGGCAGCCGCGGCCGAAATCGTCGTCCCCGTAACGCTCGTGAGTGGCGGGAGACTCCTTGGCGAGGTCAAAAGCCTCCGGGGCTTCCGTTTGCATCCGGAACGCCACTTCCATCGCTTGGACCCCAGCCGCTAACTTCGGCTGACCTTCGGAACGGCCGAGATAGAGCTGATTCAGGCGATCGAGCAGGCCAAGCTGGCGCTGTTGTTCATCGATGGAAAGCGAGGCATTGCGAATGTTCTGGACTAACTTTTCCGGGGTCCGCTCGTTGTTCGGGACGTAAGTGCCTTGGTACGTGTTCGGCAGGAAACCGGAGGACCACAGGCGAGGCCCCATGACGGGGTAACCAGGGCAGAGGGCGATGAACCCAGGGAGATTTTGGTTCAGGGACCCGAGGCCGTAGGTGATCCAGGAGCCCATTGACGGGCGGCCGGCGAGTTGGTGGCCGGTGTTCATGAGCATCATCGATGGCCCATGGTTGCCGTTGTCGGCATAGCAGGAACGGATGACGGCGAAGTTATCGATCAGGGCGCCAACGCGGGGGAATATTTCGCTGACTTCGATGCCGCTTTGGCCGTAACGCCGAAAGGAAAACGGCGACGCCATGAGATTGCCGGTAGCGCTGTCGGTCGGTAGCTTTTTGCCCGGTAGGGGTTGGCCGTGGAGCCGGGTCAGTTCGGGCTTCGGATCAAACGTATCGACCTGGGAGACGCCGCCGTTGAGATACAGGAAAATGACGTGTTTGGCCTTCGGGGCGAAGTGGGGCTTCTGGTCAACGGTACCGGCGAGGCCGACCGAACCGAACCCACAACCGAGCATGCCTAACGCTGTTCTTCTATCCATAAGTTTCTCTATTGAATTGCACTGAACTCGGCGGCGGAAAGGAGCACTTGGGCATATTGCGGCCAGCGCTCGGGTTTGGATTGTAGGAACTCAAGGCCCAGGGTGATCTCGGCCGGGGTGGCCGGGCGGGTGTAGAGGAGTTCGTAGGCTAGGGCGATACGGTCGGGGTCGGTGGGGCCGGTCAGCCGATCAGCCAGCGTTTTCGCTTGCTGCGCGATAAAGGGAGAGTTCATGAAGAAGAGGCGCTGCATGGGGCCGACGGTGACCATCCGGGAGTCGGAGGCGGCATTGGGGTCGGGGAAATCGAAGGTCGCCAGGGTGCGGTCCGGCTTGGAGCGGCTGATAGTGACATAGAGGGTGCGGCGGCGGTGTTTTTCGTCGAGTACAGCGGAGGGGCCACCGAGGGTTTTGTCGAGTTGACCGGAGACGGCGAGGACGGCGTCGCGCAGGGCTTCCGCGTCGAGGCGCTCGCGGAGGGTCGCGTGGGAGAGGAGGCGGTTTTCGGGGTCCTTTTCGCGGGCGGTGGGGGATTCCGCGGAAGACTGCTGGTAGGCGGCAGAGAGGAGGATTTCGCGGTGGATAGCTTTGAGCGACCAGCCGGAATCGATGAAGCGGGAGGCGAGGTAATCGAGGAGTTCGGGGTGGGTGGGGCGGTCTCCGAGTTGGCCGAAGTTACCGGTGGAACGGACGAGACCGGCACCGAAGTGGTGCTGCCAAAGTCGGTTGACGGCGACGCGAGCGGTGAGGGGATTCTTTGGGCTGGCGATGGCATTGGCCAGTTCCAGCCGGCCGGAGCCTTTCTCGAAAGGCGGCGGATCGCCCTCGCAAAGTACCGCGAGAAAACGGCGAGGGGCTTCTTCGCCGGGGGCTTCCGCATTGCCGCGAATGGCGATGGGGATGTTCTTGGGCTTGTCAGCATCCTTCAAAACGTGCCAGAACGGGTAGAGGGGAGGGATGGCTTTTTTGAGGCGTTCGGCGTCGGCGCGGAGACGGTTGGCGTAGGCTTTGACGCGGGGTTCGAGGAAGCGATCGAGGGCTTTGCCGGTGAAGTGGTAGACGCCGCCGCCAAAGCGGATGTCTTCGACCTTAAGCGGCGGGGAGGCGACGTCACGCCAGAAGTAGAACTTGTCGATGGGGAGAGCGTCGACGAGCGTGTTGACCGCCCGGTTGACGTCCTTTAACCCTTCGAGGCCGCCGAGTTTGACGTAGTTGCGATCGTCGACGGCCTTCTTTTCGGCGATCACTTTTTCGATGGCGGCTTGAACGGCTAAGGCGGTTTCCCGTGTCGGCGGGCCGGCGAAGAGAGCCTGAAAGTGAGGGTGCTCCTTTTTCGGATCCTTAAGGAATTCGGTCCAGCGGGCGAGTACTTCGGCGTCGAGGCCGACGGGGGTCTCCTTCTTCCACGCCGCCATTAGGTACTCGGCGGTTTGGGAGGCGAAGACATCGATCAACTGCGTGGTTTGGCGATCGAGAAAGCGTTTGAGTTCGCTCTGCTTGTCTTCGGAGGCGGTCTTGGCTGCCTTATACGCGGCGACGACGACGGGTTCGACAAGCGGGTGTTCGGAGACGACGCTGCTTTTGAAAACGCCAAGGAGGGAGTAGTAGTCCTTGGTGGGAATGGGATCGAACTTGTGGTCGTGACACTGGGCACAGCCGACGGTGAAGCCGAGCATGGCGCGCGTCGTGACATCGAGGCGGTCGTTGTCGTTTTCGCCGATGGTTTGGAAGCCGAGGGCCGGCAGATGATCGCCGGGCATTTGGTCGGCGGCGAGTTGGGCCTTGAGGAAGATATCGTAGGGGAGGTCTTGATTGAGACTCTGAACGACCCAATCGCGGTAGCGCCAGGCGTTGGGGTAGGGGTCGTCGTCGCGAGCGCCTTGTTGGCGGCGTGGCGGGCGACATCGAGCCAGTGGCGGGCCCAGCGTTCACCGTAGCGGGGCGAGGCGAGGAGGCGGTCGACTACCGTGGCGAAGGCGTCGGGGGATTGGTCGGCGAGGAAGGCCTGCACCTGTTCGGGGGTGGGCGGGAGGCCGGTGAGGTCGAAGGTGACACGGCGGAGGAGAGTTCGCCGGTCGGCGGGCGGGGCCGGGGTAAGCCCGGCGGCGCGAATTTGAGGGGCGAGGAGATTGTCGATTCCCCCGACAGCCGGGGGCCGGAGCGGCTGGAACGACCAGAACGAGCGGGGGTCGAGCTTCGGAGCGGCGGCATTCTTAGGGAAGACGGCTCCTTGCGTGATCCAGGTGCGGAGGTCGTCGATCTCGGCGGGCTTCAGCTTGCCCTGCGGAGGCATTTTCAATTGTGGATTTTGGTGTTCTACGGCACGGAGGAGGAGGCTTTCGGCCGGTGCTCCGGCTACGATGGCGGGGCCGGATTTTCCGCCGCGCAGCAGGGCATCGCGCGTATCGATGCGAAGGCCGCCCATTTCCGCTTTCGTATGGCAGGCATGACAGTTCTTGACGAGGACAGGGCGAACACGGGATTCAAAAAAAGCGTCGGGACCCTGGCTGAAAGCCGGGATCCCGATGGCCGCGAGTGCGAGAAGCAAACGCATGGTGAGTTAGAAGAGGATCTTCAAACCGAACTGAATGACGCGGGCTTCGACCGAAGTTCCGCGGATTTTGCCAAAGTTTGCCGGGGCGGTAAGATCCGCCGCCGGATTGCCAAAATTCACGTTGTTCGGCATGTTGAAGGCTTCGGCACGGAACTCGGTCCGAATCCGTTCCGTGATGTTGGTGGACTTCAACAGGCTGAGGTCGATGATCTTCTGGCCGGGACCAAAGACCATGTTGCGGGCCGAGTTACCGAAGGTAAACGGAGCGGGCACGGCGAAGGCATTGGGGTTCAGATAGCCTTCGATGCTTTGGTTGGAGGCGTAGAAGTCGGAGTTGACGACGTTGGCGCGATTGGCGTACCAGCCGGCCTGGTTGGGGCTAAACCCGACACTGAACGGGGTACCGGTGCGGAACTGCATGATGGACGCAACCGTCCATCCGCCCACCACCTTTCCAGCGACTCCGCCCTGGGTCAAGAAGCGCTTGCCGGGCCCGAAGGGAAGGTCGTAGGTGACCGAGGTGTAGGCGACGTGGCGACGGATCGACTCGCCGTTGCCGCGGTCGAGCGCGGCGTTATAGGGGTTCTGCGGACTCGCGGCGATGGCCACATTGTCGAGCGTCTTCGTCCAGGTGTAGTTCGTCTGGAGGTAGAGCCCGTTCTTGAAGCGTCGGATCAGTTCGAGTTGCCCTTGATGCGTGAAGGAGTTGCCGTTGGTATCGAGGGTCGAAATGCTGGCCCAGGGTTGGAACGGACGGCGGGACTGAATGGTACCGGGTGCCTGCGTCAGGGGCAGGTTCCGTTCGTAGGTGTACCACGGTACCCGGGTGGCCTTGTTACCAAGATAGGTAGCGCGGAGGCCGAAATCGGCGCCGAGTTCGCGCTCCAGGGTGAAGTTCCATTGCTGGGCCAGGGTGTTGCGAATTTGGCGATTGACGGCCGTGATGTTCGGGTTGGCGGCGATCGCTCCCAGGCCGGGGAACGGGGTGGCGAGGGTGAGAGTGGGCTGAGTAACTCCGCTTTCATAAGTCTCAGAAAGCTGGAAGGGAGCGTTAGCCTGCGAGATCTGCCGGATGCCAATATAGACCGGGATCACGTTGTAGAACATGCCGAAGCCGCCGCGGACGACAGTGCGGCTGTTGTTGAAGGGACGATAGGCGAAACCGAAGCGGGGTCCGAAGTTGTTGTGATCGGCTTTGATGACATCCGAGCCCCAGCCATTGGCTTCCGAGCCCACGATGGGATAAGCCTGCAGCAGGCGGGGTAGCGAGAGCGGAGCGAGTTTGCCGCCTTCACTGCGAACGACGAAGACGCCTTTTTCGAGGTCGAAGTTAGCGAAGGAGCCATCGCGTTCCTGCGTCTGCGTCTGGAGCATGTAACGCATGCCGATGTTGAGGGTGAGCTTCTTGCTCACTTGCCAGTCGTCCTGGAAGTAGGCTCCGTAGCGAGTGTAATAGAGCAGGTTGACGAGCGAAGCCGTGCCGCGGACGGAGGTGATCGGATAGCCGAGCAGGAAGTCGGCGTAGGGATCGTTGGAGTAGCGGCCATTGAAGGTGAACGAGCCGAGTTGCGCGCCACCGACGGCGGGGTTCGAAGAAATGCGGCTGAAGGAGATATCAATTCCGGTCTTGAAGGTATGCCGACCGCGGATGAAGGAGAAGTTGTCAGTGAGCTGTTGATTCAACTGGGGCGACCGGTCGGCACCGCCAGAGTCATAGATCCGGCCGTAGACGCCGTTGAAGGCGACGTTGGGGAGACCGCCGATGGGAAGCGGACCGTACAGGGACGGGAACAGCGAGAGGGGATCGAAACTCGTGTTCTGGCCGACGCGGATGGAGCCGTGGCTGAAGTAGGAATAGCGGAACTCGTTCTGCGTCGAAGGGCTGATGGTGCGGTTGTAAGTCAGCGACGCGCTTTTGGTGATGTACCCGCCGTCAGCGAAGTTACCGTATTCATTGGGGCCACCGTTGGAGACGAAATACGGGGAACCCTTGGCGTAAGTGGCGACCACGTTGATGGAGTTAGCGGAGTTGAAGTGATGGTCTCCACGGAGGGAGGAGCGATTGACGTTGATCACGTTGCCGACATTGGCGACGTAGTTGAGGCCGGTACCAGCGGCAGTGGTGCCGGGGGTGTTGGGCAGGGGCATGAAACTGCCGAGCCGGACGGCCCGGGAGTCGAAGCGGGCAGAGGGAATTTGATTGTTCGGAAACGGAAGGCCAGAAAGCGGGTCTCGAATGTCGCGGACGCCAGCGAAATTACCGGCCTTCATCGCGGGGGTGGCGTAGGGGAAGAAGGACGTGGTGGCTTGCCGCTGACGGAGCCCTTCATAGGATCCGAAGAAGAACGTTTTGTTGCGGACGATGGGGCCGCCACCGCTCACGCCAAATTCGTTGCGGTTGAAGGGAGGGCGCGTTTGGCGATTTGCGTTATTAAAGTACGCATTGGCGGCGAGTTCCCGATTGCGATTGAACTCGAACAGCGAGCCGTGAAACTGGTTGGTGCCACCCTTGGTGATGATGGAGATGGCGGCGGAACCTTCGTGTTCGGCCTTGGCGCTGTTGGTTTCGATTTTGAATTCCTGGATGGTATCGATGGAAGGAGTGGTGGAGAGTTGGGTACGGAAGGAGTATGCCGCGCCGCCGTTGCCCGTGTCATTAATCGCGACGCCGTCGATGGAGTAAAAGCTGCCGCCCCAGTGGAGGGAGCCGGCGAGTTTGGGGTTCGAGGGGGAGTCCGAGGCGTTGCCGGCGGTGATGAGAATGAGCCGGTCGAGAGTGCGTCCGTTGAGGGGCAGGGTGACGACGGCGTGGGTATCGACGTTGTTGACGATGGAGGCGCTGTCGGTCTGGATGAGTGGGGCGGCAGAAGAGATGGTGACGCTTTGTTCAACGGCACCGGGCTCGAGGCGGACATCGGTACGAACGGTCTGGTTCAGGAGCAGACGTACTTCGTTGATGTCTACCGAGCGGAAGCCGCTCGATTCCACACGCACCTTGTACATTGCCGCGGGCAGGTTCGCCAGCACGTATTCGCCCGTGGCGGTAGAGACGGTCTCGACGACCGAGGCGGTCCCCAGGT
>JAPKZA010000305.1:0-655 GCA_026394015.1 Acidobacteriota bacterium | reverse complement strand
GCTCCGGACGAATCTGTGACGGTTCCGATCAGGATACCGGTGGTGCTTTGCGCCATCGCCGAAAGGCTCAAGGCGAGTGCAAATAAGAGTCTGTGCATTACGTAACCTCGCTTCCCAAATGTTTCTGAATTGTAACAGAAATAATTAAAACGGGTTCATCACGGTACCGAGATGCGAACCACGGCGTCGACAAGCGATTGACGCCAGGCCACGAGGCCTACCGCATAGCGTAGCGCATCGTCGGGTTTGTCGCGATAGGGGTTGTAACCGAACTGCGGCCAACGCAGCGAAGCGCCGGCGGGGAGGTGGATGGTCCAGCCGTGATGGCGGATCCACGAACCGCAGTCGTCGATGGAAACGAGTTCGGGACCGAGGACGACCGAACGGCCGGAGGCGGTTTCGAGCGATTCGCCGGGGTGGAGTTGCAGTTGCAGGGCGACGCGGACTCCAGCGGGCGGATTTGGCCCGTGGGGACGAAGCGCGAAAGTTAGTCCGACGTCAGGGCGCAAGGTGGCTTTGATGCGTGCCGTGAAGCCTTCGTAGGCGAGGGAGACTTGGTCAGCGCTGGCGTAGCCGTCGAGGGCGATGGACTCGGCGAAGGTGGCGAGTTCGGGCTGGCGCTTGGATGGCGCTCCGTTGACGATGAGACCGAGGC
>JAPKZA010000196.1 GCA_026394015.1 Acidobacteriota bacterium | reverse complement strand
CCAAATCCTCCACCACCAAATCTTCCGTCGCCATCCCTCCATCGTCAATCAGCGCCGACCGCGCCCACTTCCCTTCCCGCGTCCGGCTATACACCGCCACCCCGAACTCCTTCTCCCGCCAACCCACCACCAATTCGTCGCCCCCGTCTCCATCCAGATCGCCCCAGCCCAACGCATGCGCCTGCGCCAGCCGTTCTTCGATGAACTGTCGCGGCCACATCTTCCCGTCCCACTTCCGCGGCCCGCGCACGGGCGAAGCCCCCTGCCCGTCCAACTTCGGCATCGGCTCCTCATAGATCACAATGCCGTTCCCATGCCAAGGCTCCACCGTCGCAAACGCCCGCTGCAAGCCATTCAACTTCCCTAACTTCACCTCCCCCGGGCTCCCTTCCCCGATCTGTCGCTTCCCCCCTTTCCCGTCCTCTTTCTCAATTACGAACAGCCCCTCCCGCGCCGCCACCACCAGTTCATCCCGCTTATCGCCATCGAAATCCGTCGCAATAAAGTTGTGAATAATGTGCAGCGATTCGTCCGCCACCTCCATCGGCCAGTTCCCCGCGTAAGGATCCGCCGGCACCTTAAACACGAGGATCCGCGCCCCCACGCCCTCCCAATCCGGCTTCCGCTCATTCCCCCGGCCGTGCAGCGGCACCACGATCAGCTCTTTCTTCCCGTCCCCATCAATGTCCCCAAAACGGATCCGATGCAGCGTCGGCTCCTCGCCCAAAGCCGTAAACTTCCAAGCCCCGTTCTTCCTTCCCAGCCACTGCAAGCTCCCCCCGCCGTTCGTATTCGTCGGCTGCCAATCCGCCCCCAACGCCACGTCCGCCTGCCCGTCTCCGTCCACGTCATGCACAGCCAAAGCGACGTTGTCTTTCTTCGAAACCCCGTCCAGGATCACGTGCTTATCCCACGTCGGATTCTCGTACCAAACTACCTGCGTCGGGTTGATCGCTACAATGTCCGGCTTGCCGTCGCCGTTGATGTCCGCCGTCGTCACGGCGTACACCACCCCGAAATCCTTCTGGATCTCCTGCGTCCGAAACCGAAGCTCCGCCCGCAGCGGAAACAAGCAAATCAAAGCCAAACAAATGCGCCACATGCGCACAGTCTATCAGCGAGGCCGCTGCTGCACGAACTGCAAATTGCTCACGAGCACATGCGCCACCCGCCCGTTCGTATACTGCCGCATCTCATAGCCCATCAGCATCTGCAACTGCGGCGACATCTGTTGCAAAACTCCCACTCCCACCCGCACCGTCCCCCGATGCGCCACCATCAGACCCTCCACCGAAAAGTACGGCAGCAATCCTTTGCCCTGCTTCTGCACCAGTAGCCGCTGCCGCCCGCGGGCGAAATCCCCCGACGGCGTGGAGATAAACCGCTCCACCAAAGTCCGCGATTCCAACGTCAGCTTCGGCGTCTTCAACAAAACCACCTGGACCCCGCCAAACGCCCGATGGAACTCGTCGATGTCGTCGTGCGTCCGGTTCGACTGACCAATGTAGTAGTACCCGCCAATCAAACTCAACCGCGGCTTCACCGCAAAATACGCAATCGGTCCGCCGCGAATTTGAAAGAACGAGCTCATGTTCCCGTTCGTCCGCACACGAAGATGGCTCTGCAACGTCAGCCTATCGGACGGCTTGAAAAACCCGTTGAACTGGTGTAACGATTCCACGTCCTGCCCCCACAGCACGCTCCCGCCGAGCAACAGCAAAAGCCCAAGTCTTCCCATCCGGACATTGTTACAAATTGATGACGTACACGCAACAGTTCGGTTACTTTACGTCCGGAAACTTCATCCTCTGAATCAACCCCCGTGCCCCCTTCGCCCGCGCTTCGTCCGTAAAGTACTGGATCCCCAGCGCTTCCCCCTTCTGTTTCCCACAATGCAGCTCCACCGTCTTCCCCTGCTCTCCGCCCTCGATAATCACCTTCAGCGGGTCCTCAATCAAGTACTCCTGCCGCTCCGCCCCCACCTGCAACACCACTTTCAACTCCCCCTCCTTACACTGAAATTCCGCGAATTTCCCCACCGCCTTCGGTCCCACAAACCGCATCGGCTCGGGCTCGCCCAACGTCTCCGCCCCCGACTCGGGCGTCGGCGGTACGTACACCGGTACCGGCATCTC
The DNA here is from genome assembly GCA_026394015.1 of Acidobacteriota bacterium. GTDB lineage: Bacteria > Acidobacteriota > Terriglobia > Bryobacterales > Bryobacteraceae. Next base: position 2,323 of record JAPKZA010000196.1, on the reverse strand, counting down.
CTCCTTCCGCTCAACGTAGTCCGCAAACGCCTTCAGTTGTTTCGCCCGTATTTTCGCCACCTCCGAAGCCGCCGCCCTCTCGTATTGCAATGCGGCGGTCTGGGCCGCCGGTTGGCGGTCGGTAAACCACGCCGCCTGGATGTAGATCGGGAAGTACTGATCCACCTCAGCCCGCCGAATCGATTTCAGCCGCTTCAACTCCTGAAAGCTGCGCTCATACTCCTTCCGCTGCAGCAACTCGCCACTCAGCGCCAGGACCAACTCATGCGAGTCCGGCGTCAACCGCAACGCCCCTTCCAGAATCGGCAGCCCCTCCTGCCTCCTCACCTCCGGCGACATCAACCCCAACGCCGCCCGATACACCTCCGGCACCTTGGTTCCTTTCTTCGCGGCCGCCAGAAACTCGGTCGCCGCCTTCTCCTGGCTCTTCTCGCCCCATCCCCACGCGCAGTACCCCTTCGTCACGTGCGGCTCCGACGCTTCGGGATATCGCGCGCTCACCGAGTCCGCCGCCGCCACCGCGGTCGCACAATCCCGCTTGGCCATCGAAAGATCCGCCATCGCCATCTCGACATCAAACGCCGACGCCGGCGTCGGTTCCAACCGAAACTTCGCCTTGTCGAACTTCAAGTCAAACAATGCAACCCGCACCGACCGCCCCCGCACGTACGCCTTTAGCCGAGCCTCCATCTGCTCCACGGTCATCCCGTACGCCGTCCCAAACGCCTCTGCCGCCGGAGTCCCCTTCACTATCAACTCGTTGAACTTGCCAAACTTCGGTCGCAGTTCCGGCTCCAGTTGCAGCATATGCATCAGCCCCCAACTCGCCGAGTAAAACAACCCCACATGCTCCCGCTTGTTGTACTCCACCGATTGATGGTCCGCCGCCACAATCCGCCGTAGCTCCAACCAATCGTTATTGAGCAGGAAAAGGTGGTTGTCGATGACATTTCCCACCCGGATCTTACCGCCGATCTCATCAATGGTGGAATACAACTCCGCCAGCCCTTCATTCATCCAAACCGGCAAACTCGTCTCCGAATTCTTTACGAGCAAGTGGATGTACTCGTGTACCGCCGTCCGCCGTGTCTGCCCTCCCCCCGTCGGGCCAATCGCGATATAGTCCCGGAGCGGTAACCCAATGTAGAACGCCGCCGCGGTCGCGCGCGGGGCGTAGGTCTGAAACCGTTTTTCGGTGTTAAACACCACAATCCGCGGCTTTCGCGGCGGATCGCCGATCTGCATCGTCGTGCCGAAAAACCACCGCACCCGTTCGAACTGCTCCAGAATCTCCAGCGCCCGGCCCTTCCCGCCGTCCGTCAACAGCTCAAAGTGTTCGCTGTCGTATCGGCTCCATTTCTCTGCCGCCCCCAACTGACTGAGTAACCCAACCGTAATCACGATCAGACGCAGTAGCATCTTCCCACTCTAACGCGAACGGCCAATCAACCACCAAACCACCCCCGCCACCAACGTCGCCACCGCACCCCACCAATCCGTCGCATGCTGCACCGTCCGCCAATCGTGCAACTTCATCCGCAAAGTGCCATAACTAACCAGCAGCGCGGCCGCAAATGGCCACCGTTCCCGCCGGCCGAACCAAAACAGCACCGCCAGAATCACCGCCCACCCCACCTCCCAACGCACTAACTCCTCCCCATTCCACCAACAGCCCATTCGCACAAGAATCCACGCAAACGGAAACGTCCACGCCCCCGCCTCAAACAGTCCCAGCGCCCCCATCCGATACCGAAGCAGATACGCCCCGCCCCCCAACAACGCGCCGGCCAGGCAACCCAGTGTCATCGCCCCCGCAAACGGAAACAGCCAGACCTCCCACGAAACACTCTTCCCCTGCATCAGGAGAAAAGCCCAGTGCCCCACAAATACCGCCGACACCAACATGCTTGCGCTGAACCCCGCCGCCCGCCGCGGGTCGAGGCCCACCTGCCCCGCCCGCCACGTCAATAGAAAGTGCCCCAGCAGCGCCCCCGCCGCCATCGCCACCGTATGCCAATCAATCCCGGATCGCAATCGTCATTCCACGCTGACTCTCATTATTCCCCACCCGCACCACCACCAACTGGCTCCCCGTCTGCGTCTCCGTCGGCACTCGTGCGTTGATCTGGAACAGCCCCGGCGTCAACCCCGGCGCTCCCCCCGCATATAGGATTTCCGCCCGCGCCCCCCCAATCGTCACCTGCACCCCCGCCACCGGACTCGGCAACGGAGCACCCACCAACCGCCCGTCTTGCCCTGGCGGATTCGTCTGCCCCTCCCCCGTCCCGTATAGAATCACCACGCTCCCCTTCGCCGCCGCGTT
>JAPKZA010000113.1 GCA_026394015.1 Acidobacteriota bacterium | reverse complement strand
CCTTTCCCCTGCGAGCGGCGCCGGAGACTATCCCGCTCAGTTGCACGCGCTACGGCACCTGATTGAGGATGGAGTTGAAGTTCGATCCCTTCAGCGACTGCACGCAAAAGTCTTACTGGTGGACGATTCCAGAGCGACGGTCGGATCACAGAACTTCACCAGATACGCACGATCCAGCAAGGAGACCACGGCGCTGCCTGATCGCGACCTTGCCGGAAGTGTGTTTGTCGAGACGCTCATTGAATGGCGCGAACAGGCCCTCCCCGTTGACGCAGGGCTAATACAAATGCTTCTGGACGGGCTAACGCTTGAATCCAAGGCCGTGAAGGTCGCTACCGCTGCCCTGTTAAATGCCTTCGACACCACTTACGACGAGTGGTTGCAGAGTCGACGCGCACGGGAGTTGGCCGACGCCGTCGAAAAAGCGCAACAGGCAGCGGAGCGCCGACAAGCGGACGAGCAGGCACGAGCAGTCTGGTTTGGAGAACTGATCAGGAAGTCACCGGTCCGGCTTGCGGGAACCTACGTACTCGCCCAGCGGAAGAGCATTCCTTCGGGCTGGTTGGACTCTTATGAGTCCCTGGTCGTCGGCAAAACCACCGTGCAAGAACTGGACTATTTGTTCATGTACCCGATTCTTCTCAGTGAAACAGGCCGGATGGGGTACGGCAGGATCGGCCACGCTCGGATCACATACGTGTTCGGTGGCCTGAATAGGTTTACCGTTCTCCAAATCGGACAATTCCGGGCTCAACTAACCGTCGTCTTCCCGAAGTCCGATCTCGCACGGAGCAACGTGGAACTGCAGTTCGCCTTGGTCGGCTCCCCGAAGATCCAATGCATCATTTCAGCCATCTTTGATGGTGAGAACTTGACCCCTGTGAGGGTGGATCTGTCCGGCGCGCTACACCCCAGTCACCCCTTCATTGACGCAGTGAGGACCTACTGCAGTCCTGAAGGTGGCCAGAAGGCTCTTGCCGAGGAGATGTTCCGGCAATTCCGCTACAAGCGTCTGGATCGCGAGAGGCACAGTGCAGGGGACTTCTTCGAAGGCCACTGGTACCGATTCGATCTCATCGAGTTTGCAGGCTACCCAGTCTTTCTCGCCCAGAAACTTTATTAGGCCCTGCACGGGAGGCACCATTGTGATGAACAGTGTTTTGGAAACGCGTTAGACCTGATTCGTGACCTAGTCGGAAATGCATGGCGGGCGCTGGCTTGGTCGGCGGGCGTCCTCGCGCAAAGACGAGGACTGGGAGTTCCGCCCGGATTCCCGGCAGCGACATGGCTTGTCCTTGCTCCCTCTTCAGGTGCGTCGGATGCCGGGATTCGGCACAGCCGGCGGACACCGACCGGTAGATTCTTAGGTAGGCCGGCTTCGGCCGAGGAGTACGGGGGAGTGCATGAGTAAGAAGGCTTTTGGCGGCATGCCGCTGATGGCAGCAGGGGTACTGGCAGTGTCGGGGATTCTGCTTGCAGGATGCGCTTCCAGCAGCACTGAGGGCGACGTGCGGGCTTCCGCGCCGGCTGCGGACACGAACACCGGCACCACGATCTCTGGCACGGGTGGACAACTCATTGCGATTCAGTCGGACAACGTGGCCGCTGCTGGCTATAACGCTGCGTCCCGCACGATGCTCGTCGAGTTCGATGACGGGTCGTTGTACGAGTATTCACCGGTGCCGGAGTCAGTTTGGATTGATTTCGTTGCGGCGCAGCCGCATCCATGGAGCCGAGTTGGCAATCCGGTTCTGGTTGAGGGAGGGGTCCCGTATCGGAAAGTCCGCTGACTTTGTGTTCCGGGGGTGGTTAGGCACTCCTTCCGGGTGCCTCTTTTTGGTCGGCGGGGGAGCGCGGGGTGCGCTCGTTGACTTTCATTTCTCAGCCTGTCGAGTGTCTGCTTCCTGAAATGCGCCTTTCCCGTGGGCCGGCTGAGCGTGCTTTGGGCGACTGAGCGTGCTCCTTGTAGAGGGCACATTCGTGCTGGCTGCTCAGTTCATTGAAGTCGTCGTGCGCACTTCAGAGCACCAGGTCGGCCTAGAGACCACTACCGGTCGTAGCCCCATCATTGGTAGTGGGGGAGTTTCCTCCGTCGTCAGAGGACGCAGGGCGGACTCGCTGGCTGGTCTCCTTGCACGCTTCGTCGCCCCCGTCAACGAGCAGGCAAGCCTGCCCTAGGCGACTCAGTTCGCCTCTATTGAGTGGTGACCTCCGTGCTGGCTGTTCGATTCATTGCAGTTGCCTTGAGCTAACATGTTCGCGGAGCAGACTGAACTACGTCGGCTTGAGGGCGCCTGCGCACCTGTCTACGAGCAGGCAAAGCACTCGTGGACCGGGTCGTCTCAGCGCACTCGGCAGGCGGCAGGCTGAGCGAACCCGTCGCCTTGTTGGGCAGGCTTGGCAGGCCCAAGTTGCCTCCGTTCCCTACTCCTGGTCGAGGCTGGACGACCGTCGAGGCTGGGTCACAAAGTCGACCTTGTGCGCCCGTGCCCCAGGCGGCGAGGGAAGTAAGTGACGTGCATCAGGGTTGCGGTGAAACCCCGACCGTCTGTCCGCCTGACGGAGTGGGAACCTGACCCCGTGAAGGGCACCACTCGCAGAATCGAAGTGGGGGTCGGTCCCGTAGATCGAAGGCCGACCCCCGCCCGATGGCAAGACGAACAAGTGATTCATGGAACAGGAAAGAGCCAAGAGGCACATTAATAATTGGATGAATAGTTAAAAGGCCCGCACCGGACGTACGCCGTTCGGGTTTTTCTCTTCGTAATATC
>JAPKZA010000308.1 GCA_026394015.1 Acidobacteriota bacterium | reverse complement strand
TGTGGCCGGGTCCACGGGAACATTTTCATCCTCGCCCACGAGCAGCGTTTCGCTCACGCGCAGCAGCCGACCCCGGTCTTCGGTGAAGTGGTGCAGCACCCGGACGCTGCCGCCTTGGCACACCATCACCGCGACCAGATCGGCGCTGGTCATCTGTCGCTGCACGAAGATCTTGGCGGCTCGGAATGCCCGCACTTGGTCGGGCCCAGGCATGGCGGTGAGGTCAAAATAGAGCGCCAATAGGCGCTTATCGCGGTACCGGACGTCTCCGCCGGCAATGTCCCCCCGCGTCAAGCGAGCCAGGGATTCGACCGGCCCGGCGACGGGCGGCGCCGCCACAGGCTCGGCTAGTTTTTGGAACTCGAAGAATTTGATCTCCTGGGCGACGCCGTCCTCGGTCAGGACGAAGTCCTTGGCTGTCAATCCCGTCACGGGTCGCCCGTTCTTGTCTTTCACGGTGACGGTCTCGACGACCAATTGCGTCGTCGTCCGAAACGTAGCCTGTCCCCAGAGCGTCGCGGTGAGCAACGCCAACCCTGCTAGGCGTATCAAAATCGCATCCTCCCCAGGATCTGGACGCGCCGCATGGGGTTGCTCGTCATCGGCAAGCCGAACTGCGCATTGCCGACGACGGTGTTCCATCCTGGAAACGTCACGTTGTTCAAGGCATTCGTTGCTTCGACGCGGAAATCCCAACTCACTTTATCGTTGGCCCGGAAGGTTCGCGAAACCGCTGCGTTTACGGCGAGTTGTTTTGGTCCGGTGATCGTGTTCCGCCCCGCGTTTCCCCATCGGCCCGGAGCCGGCACCGCATACGCGGCTGGATTGAGTCGCGATCCGACAAACAAGTCGGCACCGGTGTAGTCGGGCCGCCAACTCCCGGTGACCCCCGTCCCGGCCACCGGCCGCAGGAGTACCGGCGTCAACGACAGCCCCGTTCCCACGGCCCATTGTGAACTGATTGTCCAATCGCTGAGCCATTTTCCTCTGAGGAGCGAGTTTCGGCCCATGCCGGTCGTATATTGCGCCATCCCGCTCAAGCCATGCCGCTGATCGAAGTTTGACCGCCCCCGCTCCGCCCGCAAGTCGAGCCAGTTTTGGGCGCCCAAGGTGGCTCCCTGTCCGCGCCCGCCCAGTGCGGAGTTATCGATGGCTTTCGCCCACGTGTAAGTCGCCGCCGCGGTAAACCCGGCCCGGAGCCGGCGCCGCACTTGCAGGATTCCCGCATGTCGAGTGGAGTTTCCTTCCGAACTCAAGTAAGTGAACCCGGCCCCTGGCGCCTGCCTGTCCGGGAACGTAAACGGCAGAACTTGTTGCTGGCCGCGCGTGCCTTTTGTCCCCTGATAAAGAGCCATCACCTGCAGGGCCCCCGGCAGATCGGTCTGCACGGATGCCTGCCAACTCTGCGCGTAGCCCAAGCGGAAGTTCGGATCCACGCCAAACGTGGCCGCCGCGGCGTCGGCCGGGAAACCGTCCGCCAGGGTCAACGGCCGCGTCGCCGAGTTCGTCACCCGCACACTGCGGGAAAACGGAGCCTGCTGCGCCATCCGCAGCGCCACGGGCAGGTAAACCGACGTATCGTAATAAACCCCATAGCCACCCCGCACTACCGCCGACCCGGCCGCCAATGGCCGCCAAGCCAGCCCGACGCGCGGGGAGACGTTATTCTGGTCCGGCTGCGGCTGGGGCCCCGATACGTTTACCAGCCGCCCATACTTCTCGTCGAGCGGCGACCAATACTCCCACCGTAGCCCGGCGTTGATCGTCAGCGCGGGATTGATCCGCCAATCGTCGTTCCCGAATAACTCGACCGTCTTACCCCGTAAGTACTTGTCAGCGTTCCCGAAAGCGATCGTCGCCGTATCGGGCGTCCCTCGGCTGAACTTACTCCAATCATCGCCTGTAAAGACGAACGTACCCCGGGCATCTTCCTGGCCGATGAGATTGAACTGCTGGCGCCGATAAGTCCCCCCGCCGCTCAAGTTATGCT
>JAPKZA010000142.1:6950-7383 GCA_026394015.1 Acidobacteriota bacterium | reverse complement strand
TCCTTGATCGGGGTGCTCGCCAGCATTGCCCGTCTCCGCTTCACCGGCAGGCCAAGACTAACATGCATTTTTCAACGACCCGGGCAAAAGGGGACATTTCTACTTTGCCAGCAGGGGGACATTTCTACTTTGCCTTGACAGAGAACAAATCTACCTTGTCTTTGGGCCGGTGAAGTCTATATACTGTGGCGGGTCGGTGAGACCGGCTCAGGGAGAGTCATGAACAGATTTGTGATCACGTTGGCGCTGCTCGCCGGATGGGCGCTCAACGGCCAGGAAGTTTCCAATGCGCTGATCCGCGGAACGATCACCGACGCTTCTGGATCGGCGATTGTAGGCGCGCAGGTGAAAGCGACGCAGATCGAGACGTCAAGGGCGCGCGCGGTGGAATCGGCCAGCGACGGCTCTTATGTTTTGCCGTGCCTGCCGGTAG
>JAPKZA010000142.1:0-6945 GCA_026394015.1 Acidobacteriota bacterium | reverse complement strand
TTATGTGTTGCCGAGCCTGCCGGTAGGGCCGTACCGGCTGGAAGTGGCGGCCAAGGGCTTCTCGGGCTATGTGCAGACAGGGATCGTATTGCAGGTGGGCAACAACGTGGAGGTCAACGCGACGCTGCCGGTGGGCGAGGTGACGCAACAAGTGGAAGTGGCGGCAAACGCGGCGATGGTGGAGACACAGGATACTTCGCTATCGGAAGTAATCGATCAACGGCGCATCGTCGATTTGCCGCTGAACGGCAGGCAGGCGACCGATTTGATTCTGCTGGCGGGTGGGGCGACGGTTCCGCCGAGTTCTAACGGGCGGTTTATCACGACGCACGACTATCCGACAGCGGTTGGTGTGTCCGTAATGGGCGGGCAGCCGAATTCGAACAATTTCCTACTCGACGGGGCGGACCATCGCGACACGCACTCGAACGTGAATCTGCCATTTCCGTTCCCTGATGCCCTGCAGGAGTTCAGTGTTCAGACGGGCGGGTTGTCGGCAAGGAACGGATTACAGGCGGGCGCGCTGGTAAATGTCGTGACGAAATCGGGCACCAATCAACTGCATGGGAATCTGTTCGAATTTGTGCGTAACGGGAACTTCAACGCGCGGAACTTCTTTGCGCTGGCGCAGGATACGCTGCGGCGCAATCAGTTTGGCGGGACGATCGGCGGGCCGATCCGCCGCGACAAGCTCTTCTTCTTCGCGGGCTATCAAGGGACGCGCGAGCGCACGGCGCCGCCGAGTTCGATTGCGTTTGTGCCGACCGAGGCGACGTTGCAGGGCGACTTCGGCGCGCTGGCGTCGGCGCAGTGTCAGTCGGGTGGCGCGCGGGCGATTCTCGATCCGAACGGTCGCACACCATTCCCTGGCAATCAGATTCCGACGAGCCGGTTTAGTCCGCCTTCGATGGCGCTGTTGAAATATGTTCCGACGTCGACCGATCCTTGCGGGAGATTGACGTATTCGATTCTCAATCCAAACGATGAAAATCAACTCGTGACGCGGAGCGACTGGCAGCACACCGGGAAGCACTCGGTGTTTGGGCGGTACTTCATTTCCGATTACAGCAACCCGCCGTTCTTCAACAACAACATGTTGAACACGACGCGATCGGGCCTTGAGATGCGGTCGCAGGCGGCGGTGTTCGGCAGCCAGTGGACTGCGACGCCGACCTTCAACAACGCGTTCCGCGTGACGTTTTCGCGGCTGGCGGTGACGCGCGGCGTAGCGGCGGGGATACCGAATCCGGTGTCGGTGGGCGTGAAGATGGCGAACATACATCCGGGTTATATCGACCTGGCGGTGTCGAACCACTTCAACATGGGCGGCGGATCGAACGCGCCGTCGCTGTTCAACCGCAATCAGTATCAATTCGCCGACGATATGGATTGGATTCGCGGCCGTCATCAAATAAGTTTCGGCGTTTCGTTCATTCCAGTGCAGATGAACGAGCGGAACGTACAACGCGGCAATGGCACGTTTTCTTTCAACGGTTCGATCACGAACGAGGCGCTCGCCGATTATCTTCTGGGACGGCCCAATTCGGTAATTCAGCAGAGCATCGCGGAGATCGGGCTGCGACAGAAATACGTGGGCTTGTACTTCCAGGACAACTTCAAGCTGCACAAACGGTTCAACATGAATGTTGGCGTGCGGTGGGAGCCGCTGTTGCAACAGAACGACATTGCGGGGCGAGGCAATCACTTCTCGCTTTCGAATTTCCTGGCGGGCACGAAGACGAGTAAGTATGTGAATGCGCCGCCGGGGCTGATGTTCCTAGGCGATCCTGGGATACCAAAGTCGTACGCGAACTCGCGGTATCTGGATTTTGCTCCCCGAGTTGGGTTTGCATGGGATCCGACGGGATCGGGCAAGATGAGCGTTCGCGCTTCGTACGGCGTGTTTTTCGACACGCCGGAGTCGTTTACCGCGCGTGATTGGGCGAACGCAACGCCATGGGGAAATCAGATCAACCTCCTCGCGCCGGCCGGCGGGTTTGCGGATCCGTTCCAGGGGTTCCCGGGTGGCAACCCGTTCCCATTCCCGTACCCGCCGACAAAGGACGCTCCATTCCCGCAGCAGGGCGGCTACATCAATTTCCCACTGAATCTAACGCATCCCTACACGCAAAAGTGGACGCTGAACTTGCAACGGCAGTTTGGGAAGGACTGGTTGGTGAACGCTACCTACATCGGCGACAAAGGGACCCACTACCGGTCGGGCTCCGAGGCGAATCCAGCGATCTTCGGGCCGGGCGCGACGCTGGGCAATATCAATCAGCGGCGGGTGTTGGCGCGACTGAACCCCACGGCGGGTGCGTTCTATTCCAGCATCAATCAAATGGACGATGGCCCAAACACCACCTATCACGGCTTGAAGTTATCGGTGCAGCGGCGGTTCAGTAATCACTTCACGGTGCTGGGTTCCTATACGTATTCGCACTGCTTCCAGGACGCCCAGCCGATCGGCAACCGGTTGTCGGGCAACACGTATCAGAATCCATTCTTCCGCAACAACGATTACGGCGCGTGCGATCACGACCTGCGGCACAACTTCGTTGGATCTTTCGTCTATCACAGCCCGAAGTTCGCGGGGCGCGCGGCGAATCTGGCGCTGGGGAACTGGCAGTTCGGGTTGCTGGTATCGACCAACAATGGATTCCCATTCACGCCGACGACGGGCATCGACGCGTCGTTGTCCGGCGTTGGGCAGGACCGGCCGGATGTCGTTGGCTCGCCGTATGTTCGCGACAAGCAGTCGCTGCGGTGGATCAACCCGGCGGCGTTCAGGCAAAATGCGGCGGGGACGTTTGGTAATGCGGGCTACAACTCGCTGCGCGGGCCGGGATTCTTTAATTCCGATGCGAATTTGACGCGGACCTTTCAGGTGCGCGAGCGGCACCGGTTTGAGTTGCGGTTCGAGTTCTTCAATGTGCTAAATCACACGAACTTCAATCCGCCGGTGGCGCGGTTTGCGTCATCGACGTTCGGTTTGATTCAGAGTGCGGGGCCGGGGCGGATCATCCAACTCGCCGCGAAGTACTCGTTTTAGGGAGCTTGCAGTGTCGAATTCGTTTCGATTTTGTATGCGGCTACTGTCGTTCTCGGAAACCTCATCTTGATTTGTGATCGGCCGGGATCCACGGCCTTTGGGGCTCCTCGAGGGAGAGCCTTTGGACGTCACTCGCCCCGCGGCGTCGGCTGACAAAGGCATCTTGCGGCGCTTCACGAGCGCGGCCCCGGCCAATGCGGATAACATCGCGCCGAAGATGCCTTTATGCGGCGCGGCGCTCGTAACGATGATGGAGTCCGCCGAAGTTGGCTTTCGAGATAATCCGTGGTCCCTCACAGTGGTCCCTCACACTTTGCGAGAACCACGTTTGAACCTGATATGATCTCTGCGTGATCAAGCGCGTTCTCTGGTTCCTGTTTGTGCCCCTGCTCCTGGGCGCCGAAGCCCCGTTCACTGCGAAGCAGCGCGCCTACTGGGCCTTCCAACCCGTAAAGCGCCACCCCGTACCGGCCAGTAGCGATCGTTGGGTGCGCAACCCTATTGATGCGTTCATTTTGCAGAAGCTGCGCGCGAAGGAACTTGCGCCTAGCGCCGAAGCCAGCCGCGCGCTTCTGATGCGCCGCGCCTTTCTGGATCTCACCGGATTACCTCCTGCCCTCGAGCAGGTTGACGCGTTCGCGGCAGACCGGTCGCCGAAAGCCTTTGAGGACTTGGTAGATCGCCTGCTGGATTCCCCACAGTATGGTGAGCGTTGGGCACGCCATTGGCTCGACGTTGCACGGTTTGCCGAGAGCACGGGCTTTGAAGATGACATTACACGGCCGAACGCCTGGCGTTATCGTGACTACGTTATTAAGTCCTTCAATACAGACAAACCTTACGACCGGTTCGTCCAAGAGCAGATTGCTGGCGACGAATTGTGGCCCGGGGACTTCGACGCGCGCATCGCTACCGCCTTCAATCGTCACTATCCGGAGGAGGGTAACAACAAGGACTTGCTGCTGGCCCGGCAAGAGATGCTGCACGACATCACGTCCGTGACCGGCGCGGCCTTTCTAGGGTTGACCTTCGAGTGCGCTCGCTGCCATGACCACAAGTTTGACCCCATTCGTCACCGAGACTATTACAAGCTGCAAGCCTTCTTCGCCAGTATTATGCACGACGACCGGCTTCCGCTGGCCGCCGGCGATGCGCTCGGCAATTATTCCCAGCGCATGGCCGAATGGGAAACCAAGACCAAGCCCATTTGGGATCAGATGTCCGCCCTGCTGATGCCCAAGCGCACTTTCACGCCGGCGCAGTTGCTCGAGCGTTACCCGGACTATGCGGTGGAAGCGGTGAAGAAAGCGGAGTCGAGCCGGACGCCCTTGCAGGAATGGATGGTCCGGCTCTTGGCAACCAAAGGGACATGCGGTACTTGCCCACTGCGCCCGCCGCCGCATCTGGATCCACTCTTCCGGAACGTGGTGAACAAGCTCACCGCCGATGAGAAGAAGCAATTCGCTGAGCTTGAAGCGGAACTCGCACAATACGCCTCCATCAAGCCCGCGGAAATCCCGCGAGGCATCGGTATGTTCGACGTCGGCGAGAAGGCCCCACCGACGCATGTGTTGGGCGTAGGCGTCTATACGTCGCCCGGAGAAGAAGTGCAGCCCGGCTTCCTCAGCATTCTGGAGGATCGTTCCCCCAAGATTCAGCCGATTGCTGGCAAGAGCACTGGACGGCGTACCGCGCTCGCGCAGTGGCTCACGGATCCAGCGAATCCGCTCACTGCGCGCGTGATCGTGAATCGCGTCTGGCACCATCACTTCGGTACGGGCATTGTTAGCACACCTGGTGATTTTGGGATGATGGGATCGCGGCCGACGCATCCCGAATTGCTGGATTGGCTCACGGCGGACTTCATTGCGAACGGATGGAGCCTGAAGCGCCTTCACCGGCTGATCATGACTTCGAGCGCCTACCGCCAGAGTTCTCAGCAGCGCGACGCCGCCCGCGAGGTCGATCCCTCGAATAAGCTGCTATGGCGCTATCCGCCCCAGCGACTGGAAGCCGAGGCAATTCGCGACAGCGTTCTGGCTGTCGCCGGTCTGCTGAACGGCGAAACCGGCGGCCCCAGCGTCTTCCCGCCGCTGCCGGCCAACATGCCGAAACCCGTCGGAGGGTGGGACGTAGACAAGGATGCCGCGCAACACCATCGCCGCAGCGTTTACATCTTCGTGCGTCGCAACGATCCGTATCCGATGCTGAATGCGATCGACTTTCCTGACTCGCACGAGACCTGCTCGCGCCGCAACCGCACCACCACTGCTCCGCAAGCGCTGACGTTACTCAACAGCCCCCTCATGGCGGATTGGTCGCGGCACTTTGCGTCGCGCTTGCAAAATCTGGAGCCTGCACAACAGGTGAAGACGGCCTATCGGCTCGCCTACGCGCGTGAACCGGAGCCGCGCGAAATGGATACCGGGCTGACATTCCTGGCATCCCAGACAAACCTAGCCACTGCGGCCGATAGATTGGCCGACTTCTGTTTGATGCTGTTGAACTCGAATGAGTTTGTGTATCGGTTCTGAAGACGACGATGATGCTTCCAAACTCCACTCCGCAATCCAGACGAAGGTTTCTCTCGAGCGCCGCCAGCGGGCTGGGCGCCTTGGCGCTCGCCGACCTTGCGTCGGCAAAGGACCCCCATCACAAGCCGCGCGTAAAGTCTGTTATCTGGCTCTTCATGGAAGGCGGACCCAGCCACCTCGATCTTTTCGATCCCAAGCCCGAACTCGACAAGCTCGCTGGCCAGTTGACGCCGCCGTCGTTCAAATTGCCGGTCACTAGCGCCACTGGTTCGCACCGCATGCCGCTGGTGGGTTCGCGCCGCCAATGGAAGCAACACGGCCAGAGCGGCCTCTGGGCCTCCGATTGGTATCCGCACATCGCCGCGCATGTCGACAAGCTCGCCGTGATTCGCTCCTGCTGGGCCGACGGGCTTAATCACGTCGGCTCCGTGCGCCAGATGAATACCGGATCGATTCTGGCCGGGCGTCCCTCCCTCGGTGCTTGGACTACCTACGGACTGGGTGAGGCAAATCGCAATCTGCCCTCGTTCGTAGTACTTACGGACGACAAGGTGGTGCGTGGCGGGCCCACTAACTGGAGCTCCGGTTTCCTGCCTGCGACTTTTCAGGGCACCCAATTCCAGAAGGAAGGCCCTCCGATTGCCGATATCGTGCCACCCGCCGACGTTACCGATGAGCGCCAGCGCGCCCGCCTGAGTCTGCTTCGCACACTGAACCACCAGCACTCCGAGCGCTTTCCTGGCGAGGACGAGCTGGACGCCCGTATGCAGAGTTACGAGCTGGCCTATCGTATGCAGGGCGCTGCGCCGGACGCTGTCGATCTCACCAAAGAGACCGACGCAACACGGCGGCTCTATGGCATGGACGACAAGGTGACAGCCCGCTTTGGCACCAATTGCCTTCTTGCACGGCGTTTGGTCGAACATGGCGTTCGGTTTGTGGAAGTGTATTGTGGCAGCGGAAGCGGCTGGGACGCGCACACCGGCATCGAGGAGAATCACTCCAAATGGTGCCGTGTCTCGGACAAGCCGATTGCCGGTCTGCTCGCCGACCTGGAGTCGCGCGGTCTGCTCGCGGAAACGCTCGTGGTATGGGGTGGAGAGTTCGGACGCACGCCATTCACCGACACGAATTCGAATGGCGCCGGATCGCAGTATGGGCGTGACCACAATCCATGGGGCTTCACGATGTGGATGGCGGGCGGTGGCATTCGGGGCGGCCAAGCGATTGGCGCCACCGATGCCATTGGATTCCGTGCGGTTGAAAAACCGTATCATGTCCATGACCTCCACGCCACCGTTTTGCATCTGCTGGGGCTCGATCATCTCCAGGTTACCTACCTGCACAACGGCCGCCTGG
>JAPKZA010000108.1 GCA_026394015.1 Acidobacteriota bacterium | reverse complement strand
GCGTCGTCGGGTAAGTCGAAGGAGAGTAGCTCCCGGTCGGAGGTGGTTCGCTTGCCTAACTCGCCATATTGCGCCGAGCCGGCGACGACGGCGACGCGCAGGGGATCGGACTTGACGGTGTTGACGATGGCTTCGTCGTAGGGATAGTTGCGATTGATTCCCTGGGCCTTGAAGCGGAGCTTGTAATACCCATCGTGCGGCACCCCGTTGGGCAGCTTACTGAGCCAGAGGAACCCGCCTTCGTCCATCGTGTTTTTGCGGATGTTTTGGTATTTGCCGTCGACGTCCTGGCCATCGTGGCGGTTGCCATCGTAGTAGAAAGGCGCTTCGAAGGAGTATTTTCGTATTTCAGGCTTCGGCCCGGTGGAGGCGGCGTGATTGATATAGGCTTCGGCCGCGGAGAGATAGCCGTTGAGCTGGAAGTCCGAGGTGATGAGGGCTGAGCCAATATTCGTGAAGCCCTCTTCGGCCGCATCAGGGGGGAATGCGTCGGTGGGATCGGCGAGCAAGCCCTGGAGAGAGAGGAGATCGCGCACGGTACGGTCGTATTCGAAGCGATTCATCCGGCGCAGGACGGTGGCTGCGCCCTTGGCGCGGGCGATGGTGACGGCTGACTTCAGGCGGGTGGTGAGGTATTCGATGACTTTTTGGCGCTGGTCGTTGGCGGGCTGTTTGGCGCCGGCCGGAGGCATGGCACCAAGATTGAGGCGATCGATGATCTCTTTCCAATGTTGTTGCGTGTCGCCGGAAGTGAGGTCGGCATCGAGTTTGTCAAAGCGGCGATGGGCCATGGCGACTTTGGGACCGTGGCAGGTGACGCAGTACTGGTTCAAGAAGGGCTGGACCACTTCTTGAAAATCTTTTGCAGGTGGCGCGGCGGAGAGGTGGAGGAGGGAAAGCGTGGTGGCCGCGCCCAGGAAGAGAGCGAGTTTCATGCGAAATCTCCGAGGGTGCCGGTGGCTTTGTTAAACCGGTCCTCTTCCGCGCCGAAGCGCTGGAGCATGGTGGTGAAGAGATTGCAGAGGGGGACGCGCCGTTGCTGGGGGTAAGCTTTGTGATGGCCGTGACGGAAGCCGCCACCGGCGAGCAGAATGGGGAGGTCTTTATTGGAATGAGAGCTTCCGTTGCCCATGCCGCTGCCGAAGAGGACCATGGTGCGATCGAGAAATCGGCTGCCGTCGGTGTCGGTGAGGGTGGCGAGGCGGTCCAGGAACGTGGCGAAGTGGGTCATCTGAAATTTTTCGATGACGAGGAGCCCACGTTGCAGAACTTCGGCTTTGCCGTGATGGGAGAAGCCGTGATACGAGCCGGTGAGGCCGATGTTTTGCGTGTCGATGACGCCGGGGATTTCGAGGGCGGCGACGCGGGTGGAATCGGTTTGGAGGGCGAACGTGAGGAGTTGAAAGAAGACGGCGAGGCTTTCGGTGAAAGGCCCGTCATCGGGGGGCGCCATGTCGACTTTGGGCTTGGGGGTATCGAGCCAGCTGCTGGCGGTACCGATCTTTTTTTCTACTTCTCGCACGGAGGTGAGATATTCGTCGAGTTTTTGGCGGTCGAGTTTGCCGAGGCTTTTTTCGAGGGAGGCGGCTTGGGAGCGAACGGCGTCGAGGATACTGCCGTTGACGTCGTAGCTTGCGGCGGTGCGTTGGCGACCGGCGGCGTCGTCAGCGACGAACAGGTCGCGGAACAGATCGCTGGCTTTGGTGATGGGAGGCACGTTGATGCCATTGCGCGTCCAGGACATTTGGGGTGCCATGTCGCCATCGGCACCGCCGACGCTGGCGACGATAGACGGGAAGCGGGTGCGCCCGCCGACGAACTCCGCGGCGCGTTGATCGAGGGAGATGTTGCGGGAGGGCCAAGCCATGGCGTCCTGATCCCGGAGCCCGCTGAGGAAGGAATGGACGGCCCGGTGGCCACCGTTTACGTCGTGATCGAGGTGGGAGAAGATGGTGAAGTCGTTACGGCGTTTTTCGAGGGGCCGTAGGAGTTCGGGCATCGCATAACCGGTGCCGG
>JAPKZA010000211.1 GCA_026394015.1 Acidobacteriota bacterium | reverse complement strand
GCGATAGCTCCTGCGTTCTCCCTCCCTTTGGCATCGGCGCCACCGAACTCAAGACGATCGAAGAATACTCCGTCAAACTGGCTCGGGCGCTCAACGTGATCGGCCTGATGAACGTCCAATACGCGATCAAAGACGGCAAGGTCTTCGTCATCGAAGTGAACCCGCGCGCCTCGCGGACGGTTCCCTTCGTCGCCAAGGCGACCGGCGTACCGATTCCGAAAATCGCGGTCGGTCTGATGATCGGCAAAAAACTGAAAGAGTTCGCTCCTCTGATGCAGGGTAAAACCAGCGGCGTCCTCACCGTTCCCCAGTTCTTCGTCAAATCTCCCGTTTTCCCGTTTAATAAATTTCAGGGCGTCGACCCCGTGCTCGGCCCGGAGATGCGTTCGACCGGCGAAGTCATGGGCGTCGGCGAAAATTTCGGAGAAGCGTTCGCCAAAGCGCAGCTTTCGGCCGGTTCTCCCCTCCCCGCTTCCGGCACGGTGTTCATTAGCGTGTCTGAAAGGCACAAAAATGAGGCGGTTGACGTCGCAAAGCGCTTTGTGGAACTCGGATACACCCTCGCAGCCACCCGCGGAACCGCCTTGGCACTAAAAAATGCAGGATTATCTTGCACAACCGTATTTAAAGTGAACGAAGGGCGACCAAATGCGGTAGACTTATTAAAGGCTGGTCGTTTGCAGTTGGCAATTTATACGACAACCGGTGTACACAGCTTTGGCGATGAAAAAGCCTTGCGTCGAGCCGCAATAACGTATAGAGTACCTTGTATAACGACTATGTCGGCGGCAAGAGCGGCAGTGGAAGCTGCAGCCAGTCGTCTCAGAGATCCGATTCGAGTTTGGAGTCTTCAAGAGATTCACTCGTAATCAACAAGTTTGTCGGTGGTTCCTCCGCCTTACACCCCAACCACCGGCAAAACGCCACGAGCCCTCTCCCCACCCCTTGGGCTCGTGGCACCCCTAATAATCTTCCAGCGAAGTCACCGTTCACAATGCAAATGAATTTATTTGCCTCTTGTGAACTTTTTTGTTTTCAGCGACATAGCTTCTTTCTCTCACCCGTCGGGTTTCGATTACCCTTGACGAACCTCTAGCGTGGAATCAGAGTGGCGCCCCTTCTGGGGCGCTTTTCTTTTTTCAACACAAGGAGAGAAAATCATGTCGCAAGTGAACTGGCCGGATTCGTTTGACCCGGCAAAGCAGCGGGCCTACCTGGATGCCAACGGCAAAGCCGTTTTCACGGTCATCCCGAAAGAGGTCACCGAAATCGCGTACATCGAGCCGACCGAAGGGGCTGACCCCTTCGCCGGCCGCATTGAGCGGGCCAAACAACTGGCCGCCAAGGGCATCGTGATCGATGCGCAGATCGACGTCTGGGGCTGGGGAGCGGAAAACACGATGCGGTTGCGCCGGTTGTACGGCAAAACGACGGTGCCGGACGCCTTCGGAACGATCCAAATTCTCGTTCCGCCGGCGAAGTAGTTCCTAAAGAGCGCACAGGCCGCGCGGGCACGGCTCGAGCGGGCGAGGAACTCGCCCATCCTGCCGGGCCGAAGCGAGTCCGTTGTGCGCGGTTCCTTAAAGGGAGGTCACGCTGCCGGAGAATCCGGCAGCGTGACCCGTTCATACTCGTCGAGTCGCGAAATGTCCATCGTCAGAACGTCGTTGGCACCCCTGCCGTAGAGGTCACGAAACTTCGCTCCATGCACAATCTCGTTGTCGGCGTACGAAAACCGCCGATACACCACTTGCGACGACGCCTCGTCGGTCGCCGTGATCAGAATAATGATCTCTGGGTCATCGGCCAAAATCGCCGTTGCGTCTTTGCCGAATAGCGGTGATTGCACATCGATCGGATGGACGATCACCCACTGCGTTGCTAGGAACATAACCTCTTTCCGTTCCAGCGGCAAGAGCTTGAATTTTCGAACCCGTCGCCCGTCTGGCTCCGTTTCGAGGCGCGAATACGTCACTTGGGCAGCTACCTCCATCAACTGATTGGATCGGCTGTTCATCACGCGGAACATCAGCGCCGTGCTGCCCTGGAAAGGTGAGATCAAGGCGACTTTGCTGAATACAATCGCCGCCGTCGGTCGGGAAAATCGAGCAAACAGGATCCCCGTCGCCAGCGCGAAACCCATCAGGCCGGTTAGAGCCTCCACGGAAACCAGAAAATGGGCGGCGGTGCTCGTCGGGGTCATCGTCCCATATCCGATCGTGGCGATCGTCTGCACACTAAAAAAGTAGAGTTGAAGGAAACGGCGGGAGCCGCTGCCCTCCACTCCGGAAATCGCCCCCGGGCCACAGCCTAGGTACAGCCCCGCAAACACGAGATTCAGGGCGACATAAATCACGAAGATCATGCCAAAAAACTGGGGCCAAGAGAGGTTCAACATTTTGTGGTACGGGTTAATGGACTGCCAAAACCCTTGGCCCACGCGCAGGACGTTGAACTCGCCGTCCTGGCGCAACATCCGTTTTTGACTGGATTGCGCCAGCCGCCCACTTAATCCTGACTCCCGTTCCTCAGCCATGTTTCCCTCTATCTTACCGGGAGAAGAGTAACGGTCCAACCAGGCAAAAAGCCGTCAGCCCCGACCAGTAAAGTATCGCGCCCAAAACGCGCAAGTCCCGCTTCGGCTGCTCTCCTGTGAATCGGTTCGCCTCGCTCAACCCCAGTTCCCGCCCCATTCGCAGCGCCTCGTCTCGCGCCTCCAACTCGGTTCCGTATTGCGGAGGGGCATCCACCCATAACCCATCCACCGTCGATACCCCGGCAGCCCAATGCGACACCTCGCCAGAAGTCGGCCCTCGATATTTGTATCGCCAATAGACGCCGCTCACTGCTTTCCGTCCCACCCGGACGTCCCTGAATCCCCCCGGTATCACCCCTTCTCGAACGTGCAACCCTTCCGGGCTCAACGAATATGTGGTCACGTTCAGCAACACCGTCAACGTCAACGCAGGAGTCGTAAACAGCAGCGGGATCATCTCAATTCCCTGCGAACCCATATCCGCAGCCAAGGCAAACAACCCCACCGTGCCGATCGCCGTCAAAATCCCCACCCAAACCGGGCACCATCTTCGCCGATGTACGATCATTCCCGCACCCACCCCTCGGAATTCGATATCCTATGGAATTGGTTCTCACACATGTCTGGTCACTCTAAATGGCACACAATTAAACACAAGAAGGGCGCCCTCGATGCCAAACGAGGGCGTGTCTTCACCCGGATTATCAAGGAAATCACCATCGCCGCTCGCGGCGGCGGCGATCCCGACGGTAACCCTCGACTCCGCACCGCTATCACCGCGGCGAAAGCCGTCTCCATGCCGGCCGACAACATCAAACGCGCCATCCAGCGCGGCACTGGTGAAATCGAAGGACTCACGATCGAAGAATACACCTACGAAGGCTATGGCCCCGGTGGGGCCGCCGTTCTCGTCAATGTCGCCACCGACAACAAGAACCGTACCGTCGCCGACGTCCGCCACATCTTCAGCAAGTGGGGCGGCAACATGGGAGAACCCGGTTCGGTGAATTGGATGTTCGAAAAGAAATCCAATATCATCATCGAAGCCGACAAGGTCAGCGAAGAAAAGCTGATGGACCTCGCTCTCGAAGCCGGCGCCGACGACATCCAGCAACACGGCGAAGTGTGGCAGGTCCTCTCGGAACCGAACGCCCACGAAGCGGTGATGAACGCCATCGCCGCCGCTAAAATCGAAACCCTCAGCTCCGAAGTTGGCATGATCCCAAAGAACACGATCAAACTCGAAGGCCCCGCCGCCAAGAGCATGATCCGTCTCAACGATGCGCTCGAAGACTACGACGATGTCCAGAGCGTCTTCTCCAACTACGAGATCGACGAAGCAGACATGGAATAGCCGATGCGAATTCTCGGCGTCGATTGTGGCACGGAACGGACCGGCTTCGGGGTGATCGAATCCGATGGCCGGTCCCACCGTCTCCTCGACGCCGGAGTCATCAAGACATCGCCGAAGTCCCCGCTCAGCGAACGCCTCCTCCTGATCGCCGCGGGGCTGCGGGCGGTCATCGTTGCTCATGCTCCCGAATCCGCCGCCGTTGAGGCGGTCTTCCACGCCGTCAATGCCCAAACCGCTCTGAAACTGGCCCACGTTCGCGGCGTCGCCCTCCTCGTCCTGGCCGAAGCAGGGCTCTCGGTCGGTGAGTATTCTCCGCTCGAAATCAAAACCAGCGTCGTCGGCTACGGTAGGGCCGAAAAAGAGCAGGTGCAGATGATGGTCCGCTCGCTTCTCAAACTCGATGAAATCATCAAGAGCCAGGATGCGTCCGATGCTTTAGCCGCCGCCATCTGCCACGCGAACCAAGTGCGCTACCAAGAGGCGATTCGCAAATGAAAGTCATCTTCGCCCTACTCCTCTCCGCCGTCGGCCTAGCGGCGCAGCCCCAAGTGATCTATAGCAAATCGTTCCCCGGCTCCGTCCCCGAATGGGTCCAGATCACCCTCGCCAAAGATGGTCAAGCCGTCTATACCGATCAAAAGGACGATCCCCAACCCCTCGCGTTCACCCTTCCCTCGGAACAAGCACAGACCATCTTCGCGCTCGCCGAAAAGCTCAACTTCTTTAATCGCCCTCTCGAATCCGGCCTCCCCGTCGCGAAAATGGGAGAAAAGTGCTTCCGCTGGGTCGACGGCCCCAAAACCTTCGAAACCAAATTCAACTACACCCAGGATTTGGACGCCCAAGCGCTCCACGACTGGTTCGAGCGTATGGCCGAAACCGAGAGCCATCGCATTAACCTCGAACGCTCGGCTCGGTTCGATAAACTCGGCGTCAATAAGGCTCTGCTCCTGCTCCAATCGAGTTGGGAGCGTAAGCGCATCGTCGCCCCGGAACAGTTCTACAAAACCCTGGAACGCATCGTGAAGAACGAGTCTTATCTCAACATCGCCCGCGATCGCGCCGCCTTTCTCGTCAACGCCTTCCGCGCCGAAACCACGCCCAAGCCATGAAGATTTTCGTTTTTTTCTGTACCAGCCTCCTACTCGCCCAGAGCTCCCTGCCGCCCGCCGAACAGCAGGAGCTTTCGAACGCGCTCGCGGAAGCCGGCAACTCGACCCATGAGTTTCTCAACGCGCTCGAACTGCATCTGAAGAAATACCCCAAAACCGCCTCCCGCTTCGAACTCGAACGCGCCATCGCCAAGTCCGCTCTCGAAACCAAGGACAACGCCCGCATTATCCAATACGGCGAACTCATCCTCGCCCAGGACCCCGAGGACCTCGCCATGCTCGACGCGGTCTCCCGCAGCCTCCTCCTTGCCGGCAAGCCCGAAAAGGCTCTCCCCTACGCCGCCCGATACGAAAAAAGCCTCCGTTCGCTCGATAATGGCGAGAAGATGCGCTGGCAGACCCGCGCGGAACTCGATCAAGGTCTCGGCCGCGCGCTCCTCTATCAAAGCAAAGCCAGTCTGGCGCTGAAGAAGATCCCCGCCGCCGTCAGCTTCGCCCAACAGTCCATGGCCGCCAACCCCACGCCAGAAGCCTCCCGCGCGCTCGGCATGGCCCATTCGGCCGCGAACGATCCGGAAGCGGTCACCGCTTACGCCGAAGCCTTTGTCGTCTCCCAGGAAGCCGAGCGAGTCGCCGACCTCGCCCTTCTCCGCGCCGAGTGGCGCAAATTCCACCCCGACGAAAAGGGCCTTGGCGACGTCACCCTCGCCGCTCACGATCGTGCCGTCGAACGCGGCAAACAGCGCCTCGCCCGCCTCCGCGCCATCGATCCGAACGCCTTGAAATCCACCGTCGGCGACTACGTCGTCAACGGCGTCGGCGGCAACTCTCTCGACCTGAACTCCCTCCGCGGCAAGGTCGTCGTCCTCGATTTCTGGGCCACCTGGTGCGGCCCCTGCCGCGTCCAGCAGCCGCTCTACGAGCAGGTCAAAGAGCGTTTCAAAGACCGCTCCGACGTCGTGTTTCTCAATATCAACACCGACGAAGATCGCTCTCTGGTCGCCCCGTTCCTCGAAAAAAACCAGTGGAACAAGTCGGTTTATTTCGAAGGCGGCCTCTCCCGCCTCCTCGGCGTCAACTCCATTCCGTCCACCATTATTCTTAACAAACGCGGCGAAGCGGCCAGCCGCATGAACGGCTTCATTCCGGAACGCTTCGTCGACTCCCTCACCGAGCGCGTCCAGCGGATAATAAAAGAGTAATGGCTTTCAATCGCGTTATCTGGATCGTGCTCGACTCGGTCGGCATCGGCGAAATGCCCGATGCTGCCGCCTACGGCGACGTCGGCTCCAACACCCTCGGCAACATCGCCCGGCTTCGCCCCTTGCACCTCCCAAACTTCGCCGCCCTCGGCCTCGGCAACACCGCCCCGGTCTCCGGCGTCGGCCCCGTCGAAACCCCCACCGCGGCTTATGGCAAGTGCACCCTGGCCTCCCCCGGCAAAGACACGACGACCGGCCACTGGGAGATGGTCGGCATCCATCTGGATAAACCGCTCCCTCTCTATCCCCATGGCTTTGACCCCGCTTTCATGCAGGCCTTCGAGGACCGCATCGGTCGCGGCACCCTCGGCAACAAGGCTGCCTCCGGCACCGAGATCATCGCCGACCTCGGCGACGAACACGTCCGTACCGGTTCGCCGATCATCTACACCTCCGCCGATAGCGTCTTCCAAATCGCCGCGCATGAAGAGGTGATCCCGCTCTGGGAACTCTACAAAATATGCGAAATCGCTCGGGAAATGCTCCCGAACATTGGTCGCATCATCGCCCGGCCCTTCGAAGGCGAGTCCGGTGAATACCGCCGCACCGCCAACCGCAAGGACTACGCCATGCCCCCCGCCCCCGGCATGTTGCTCGACCAACTCGCGGCGCACAAAGTCACCGTCCACTCCGTCGGCAAAATCTTCGATGTCTTCCTCGGCCGCGGCATTCAGCTCTACGACAAAACCAAAACGAACGTCGACGGCATGGCCAAAACGCTGGCCGCGATGGCGGATACGAAGGCTGGCCTCATCTACGTCAATCTCGTCGATTTCGACATGCTCTTCGGCCACCGCAACGACGTCGAAGGCTACGCCCGTTCGCTCGAAGAATGTGACGCTTGGGTGCCCAGCCTCCTGGCCGCCCTCGCCCCCGGCGATCTCGTCATCTTCACCGCCGACCACGGCTGCGACCCCACCACCCCGTCGACCGACCACAGCCGCGAATACACCCCGCTGCTCGTCTACGGCGGAGCGCCCGCTGCCCTCGGCACCCGGGCGACCCTGTCCGACATCGGCCAAACGGTCGCCGAAAATTTCGGCGTCCAAATCGCCCAAGGAACCAGTTTTTTACACAGCTTATGAGAACCCCCGTCATGGCCGGCAATTGGAAAATGTTCAAAACGCCGGCAGAAACCACTGCCTTCTTCGAGAAGTTTCTCCCGCTGGTGGCCACCTCCACCCATTGCGAAATCGTCCTCTGCCCGCCGTCGATTGATCCCGCGTCGGCGTCGGCGCCCAGAATCTGTACTGGAAAAACGAGGGCGCCTTCACCGGCGAAATCAGCGGCCCCATGATCAAGGCCGCCGGCGCGGAATGGGTCATCATCGGCCATAGCGAGCGCCGCCAGTTCTTCGGCGAGACCGATGCCACGGTGCTCGAACGGACCAAGGCCGCTCTGGCCCAAGGCCTCAAGCCCATCGTTTGTGTGGGCGAAATGCTCGCCGAACGCGAAGCCGGCGAAACCGAAGCCGTCCTCGCCCAGCAGTTCGATGGGGGCATCGCCGAACTAACTCCAGAACAGTTCGCCCAAATCGTCATCGCCTATGAACCCGTCTGGGCCATCGGCACCGGCAAGACCGCCACCCCCGACATGGCTGCCGACGCGCATCGTCTGATCCGCGCCCGCATCGAAGCCAAGTTTGGCGGTAACGCCGCCGCCGCCACCCGCATCCTCTATGGTGGAAGCGTGAAACCGGATAACGTCACCGGCCTGATGGCCCAACCGGAAATCGATGGGGCCCTCGTCGGCGGTGCCAGCCTAGACCCCGGCTCGTTCGCCTCCATCGTCAACTTCTAAATACAAGGAGAGTCGCATGCGGCTATTGGTCTTCAGTCTTCTGGCTATTTCACTCCACGCCCAGGAGGCCGGCGGCTTAAAGCCCGGCGACTCCCGTCCTTCCGTCACCAACGAAAAGGCCGTCATGGCCTTGGCCCGCAATGTCCAGCGCGAACTTATTCGCCTGCCGCAGTACGGGCTCTTCGACAATCTGCGTTTCGGCATCAAAGGCTACACGGTTTACCTGCGCGGCGTCGCCTCGCGGCCCACTTTGAAGTCCGATGCCGAGCGCGTCGTCAAGGCCCTCGAAGGCGTCGAAAAGGTGATCAACGAAATCGAAGTCCTGCCTCTGTCGCCGTTCGATGACGATGTTCGCCTGTCGGTCTACCGTGCCATCTACGGCCACCCCGCCCTCGCCCGCTACAACCCCAACCGCGGCGTCCCGCTGTTCCCCTCGCTGGCCCGCCGCACCATGGGCATCACGCAGGACCCTCCCCCTGGCTTTCATCCTATTCACATCATCGTCAAGAACGGCAACGTAACTCTCGAAGGCGTCGTCGCCAACACCGGCGACCGCACCATCGCCGAGATCCAAGCCAACGGCTCCTCCGCCTTTTCCGTCACCAACAACCTCATCGCAGCTAACGAAGAAAGCAAACCCAAAAAGCGTTAACTTTGCCGCGCTCAATTTGATAGACTTCCCTTTGCATTGGAAAGGAAGTTTAATGCGCCGCGTCCTGCTCTCTCTTTGTGGAATCATCGGCCCCTTGGCCGCCGCCCCTAGCTACTACCGCGATATCCAGCCTATCCTGCAGAAGCAGTGCCAGGGCTGTCATCAACCCGCCTCGAAGGCCTCCGATCTCGACGTAACTACCTTCGAAGCCTTTGAAAAAGGGGGAAAACGCGGTCCCGCCTTCCTCGCCGGCAAGCCCGACGAAAGCGCGACCATTCGCTATCTCACCGGCGCGATGAAGCCCCGCATGCCCCTCGCCCAACCGGCCCTCGCCGAAGCCGACATCACCCTCTTCCGCGATTGGATCGCCGCCGGCGCCAAGAACGATTCCCCCGCCGACGCAACCGAACCCAGCGCCGCCGTCTACCTGCAACCCCCCGTCATCACCGCCCTCAAATTCTCCCCCGACGGCCAAACCATCGCCGTCTCCGGCAACCGCGAAATCCTGCTCCACCAAGCCGACGGCTCGAAGCTCCTCCACCGCCTCCCCGGCCGCGCCGAACGCATTCTCTCGGTCGCCTTCAGTGCCGATGGCAAACTGCTCATCGCCGGCGGCGGCACCCCCGCTCAGTTCGGCGAAGTGCAGGTCTGGGACGTCGCCTCCGCCAAACTCCTCCGCTCCGCCCGCCTCACGAACGACACCGTCTTCGGTGCCTCCCTCGCGCCGGACTCGTCGAAGATCGCCGTCGGCTGCGCCGACAACACCGTCCACGTCTTTGAAACCGCCACCGGCAAAGAGCTCTACAAAATCGGCAACCACGAAAACTGGGTCCTCGCCACCGTCTTCGGCGTCGATTCCAAACGCTTCGTCTCCGCCTCCAGCGACCGCGCCGCCAAGCTCATCGACGCCAGCTCCGGCGCCTTCCTTGAAAACGTCAACCTCCTCCGCGGCGAACTCAACGCCATCGCCCGCCACCCGAAGAAGGATATCGTCGTCCTCGGCGGCGTCGAACGCTACCCCTACATCTATCTGATGGACCGCCCCCGCAACATGAAAATCGCCGACGACACGACCCTCGTCCGCAAACTCGAACGGCAGGACGGCCCCATCAACGCCCTCGACTGGTCCCCCGACGCGACCCGTATCGCCGTCGCCAGCCAGTCCGCCGTCGTGAATCTCTACGACCCCGAAACCGGCGAAAAGAAAGCCTCCTGCACCGGCCATTCCGCCGGCATCTACTCCGTCGCCTTCTCGCCCGACAGCACGAAACTCGCCACCGGCGGCTTCGACGGCAAGGTTCGCATTTACAACACCAAGGATTGCTCTCTCCTCCACTCCTTCATTCCTGTCCCGCTCTCCGCAGGTAAACCATGAGATTTCTCATCCCTTTCCTCATCGCCACGGCGCTCGCGGCCGCCCCGCCGGCCATCACGGAACTCCAACCGCGCGGCACGCAAAAGGGTCGGCCCTTTGAACTCACCGTCGTCGGCCAAAACCTAGGCGAGGGTGCCACCATCATCTCCTCCCTCCCGGCCACCTTCACCCCGCTCGGCTCCTCGAAGCCCGGCATGGAATCCCGCTACGCCACCTTCCTCGTCGAACCCACCGCCGACTGGCCCGTTGGCGTCTACCCCCTCCGCGTCAAGGCCACCAACGGCTTCTCCAACATCCTCCTCTTCAACGTCGGTGCCTTCCCCGAGCTGACCGAAGAAGAGAGCCGCCCCGGAGCCATCGCCCACCAAAACGACTCCCTCGAAAAAGCCCAGACTCTTCCCTCGACGCCGCTCACGCTCAACGGCACCCTGCAGGGCCCCGAACGCGACCTCTACCGCCTCCAAATCAAAGCCGGCGAACGCCGCGTCTTCGAAGTCGATGCCCGTCGCGCCGGCTCCGCCGTCGACCCCGTCATCCGCATCTACGACGCCTCCGGCAAGCAGATCGCCCGCAGTGAAGACGATCCCATGCTCCGCCTCGACGCCCGGCTCGATATGACCTTCCCCAAAGAAGGCTTCTACTACGTCGAAATCCACGACGCTCGTTTCTCCGCCCAGGCCCAAAACTACTACCGCTTCAAAACCGGTGCCTACGCCTACGCGGCCGACATCTTCCCCCTCGGGGGCCGCCGCGGCCAAGCCGTCGAAGTCTCCATCGCCAACGCCAAAGTCAAAGCCGACCTCACCAAAATCGAAGGCCCCCAAACCTTCGTTAATCTCGCCGATTCCCCCTCGCTCCCCCTGCCCTTCGCCGTCGGCGAGTTCCCCGAAATCTTCGAACCCGTCGCTGCCGCGCTGCAACTGCCCGTCACCATCAACGCCCGTCTCGCCAAGCCCGCCGAGGTCGATAAATACACGCTCGACGTCAAGCCCGGCGAAGAGTTCCTCTTCGAACTCCAGGCCCGCGAACTCGGCACCTCCAAGCTAACCGGCCTGCTCACCATCTATGATGAAGCCGGCAAAAAACTCGTCTCCGCCGGCGATGGCCCGCTCCCGGTCGATGTCGGCGCCGTCCAAGCCAGCAGCCGAACCCTCGGCGATCCATTCCTCCAGTTCAAGGTCCCCGAAGGAGTGAAGCGCATCACCCTCGCCGTCGAAGATCTCGCCCTCCGCGGCGGCCAGCACTACGCTTACCGCCTCCACGCGTCCCGCTCAGCCAGCGACTTCCAGGCGCAGATCACGACGCCCTTCGTCAACATCCCCGCCGGCGGCACGGCTCTGGTCGCTATCAACATCGCCCGCCGCGGCTACACCGGCCCCCTGCGCGTAGAGCCCATCAATCTCCCCCCCGGCATCACGATGGTCGGCGGCGACGGCCCCCACGAAATCCCCCAACCCAACAACCGCGCCAACAGCCGCCGCGCCATCCTCACCCTCAGCGCCGCCGCCGAAGCCAAGTTCAACTCCGGCGAATTCGGCTTCCGCGTCATATCCACCGATCCGCAAACGCCGAAAATCGAGCGCACTGCCACCGGTCTCGGCTACGCGATCGGCGTCGCCGGTGCCTCCGCGCAAGGAGTCGTAGACCGCCAACGCGCCCTCTCCGGAACGTGGCTCGGCTACCAACTCCCCGCCGCGATGACGGATCCCACCCCGGCCAATCTCAGCCTCACCCTCGAAAGCGCCACCAAGAAAGAGGCCGGCTACGAGTATCTTTTCCGTTGGCGCTGGACCACCCGCGAACGCGGCCAATCTGTCCCCGATTCGGTCGCCGTCGACCTCCCCAACTTCATCGATTTCCGCGCCATCGAAATGGCCGTCGACAAGAAGGATAAGACCACCGGCACCTTCCTCGTTACCTCCACCCGCAACACCCTGCCCGCCCTGTACAACATCGGCGTCGTCGGTCGGCTCATGGCCGGCGGCCAGGCCCAAGAAATCTATTCCCCGCTGCTCCCGCTAACTGTCGCAGCCCTTGACCCCGAGGAGAAACCTGCCCAATGAAAAATAGGATGACACGCCTTCCACTCCTGCTCCTTAGCGCCACTCTCGCCCTCACCGCGGCCGACCCCTCCGTCACTTTTCTCCGCGACGTAGCCCCGATTCTCAATAAAACCAGCTGCACCTCCGGCCCCTGCCACGGTGCCGCCAAGGGCAAAAACGGCTTCAAACTCTCGCTGCGCGGCTACGATCCCCAGTTCGACTACGAAGCCCTGCTCTACGACCTCTCCGGCCGCCGCTTCAATCGCGCCGAACCCGCCCGCAGCCTGATGCTCGCCAAACCCACCCAAAGCGTGGCCCACGGCGGCGGTCTCCGCTTCGATAAAAAATCCCCTTATTACACGACCATCTATAACTGGATCGCCCAAGGCGTCCCCTACGGCGACCCCGCTAAGGACACCGTCACGGCTCTCGAAGTCGAGCCCCGCGAAGTCGCCATGGCCGCCCCGGGTGCCACGGCACAGGTCAAGGTCACCGCCCGCTTCGCCGACGGCCAAACCCGCGACGTAACCCGCGAAGCCACCATCGAATCCAACTCCCCCACCGTCGCCAAAGTCGACGTCGCCTCTCTCGTCTCCGGCGAGCGCGTCGGCGAAGCCACCCTCCTCGTCCGGTATCAAGGAAAATATTCAACCATCCCGGTGCAAATTCTCAACCCCAAGCCTGGCTTCGCCTGGAAGCCCCTTCCCCAAAATAACTACATCGATCAGCACATCGACGCCAAGCTCCAAAAGCTGAAAATCCAACCCTCGCCCGCCACCGACGACTCGACCTTCCTCCGCCGCGTCACCGTCGATCTCACCGGCCAACTTCCCAGCCCCGACGACGTCCGCGCCTTCCTCGCCGACCCCGCTCCGTCCAAGGTAAAGCGCGACCGCAAAATCGATAAGCTCGTCGGAAGCCCCGCCTTCGTCGACCATTGGACCGTCAAGTGGAGCGACCTGCTCCAGTCCACGCGCAAGTTCCTCGGCGAAAAAGGAACCTACGGTTTCCGCGAATGGATCCGCGAGTCCCTCGCCTCCAACAAGCCCTACGACAAGATGGTCCGCGAACTCCTCACGAGCCGCGGCAGCACCTACGACGACCCCGCCGGCAACTACTTCCGCGCCACCCGCGACCCCAAACCGACCATGGAAAAAACGACCCAGGTCTTCCTTGGCGTCCGCATGGTCTGCGCTCAATGCCACGACCATCCCTTTGAAAAGTGGACCCAAAACCAGTACTACCAAATGTCCGCCTTCTTCTCCGCCGTCGGCCTCCGCCCCGGCTATGAGGTCGGCGAGGAGATCCTCTACGACCAACGCGCCGACTACGAAATGAAGCACCCCAAGGACTCGCGTGTCGTCGCCCCCGAGTTCCTCATCGCTTCTTTGACCCCCACCAAAATCCCCGCCGGCCCCCAGCGCCGCGACGCCCTCGCCGAATGGCTCGTTTCGAAGCAAAATCCGTTCTTCGCCAAGGCCGTCGCCAACCGCCTCTGGAGCTACTTCTTTGGCAAAGGCATCATCGACCCCGTCGACGATATCCGCGCCTCCAACCCACCCGTCAACCCGGCCCTCCTCGAAGCCCTCACGAAGGACCTTACCGATCACAACTTCGACCTCCAGTCCCTGATGCGCACCATCGTCAAGAGCCGGGCTTATCAGGCTTCTTTCGTTACCAACGAATGGAACGCCCTCGACGCCGATAACTTCTCCCACGCCCTGCCCCGCCGCCTCAACGCCGAACCTCTCATGGACGCCGTCGAAGCCGCCGCCGGTGCCCGCCCCAACTTCCCCGAAGTCCCCGAAGACACGAACGCTTCCCAAGTCCCCGACCCCCACGTCGGTGCCGAAGGCTTCCTCGATCTCTTCGGCCGCCCCACCCGCGAGTCCGCCTGCGAGTGCGAACGCCGTGCCGACTTCAGCCTGCCCCAAGCCCTCAATCTCATCAATGGCAAGACCATCTCGGAAGCCGTCGCCGACCCCAAAGGCCGCGTCGCCAAGAACGTCCTGGCCGGCAAAACGGACTCGGCCATGGTCGACGATCTCTACCTGGCCACCCTCTCTCGCCTGCCCACCAAAGGCGAAGCCGAAACCGGCACGAAGTACCTTTCCGGCGGCCCCCGCACTCTCCGAGCGCAGGATCTCCTCTGGGCCCTTCTCAACAGCAAAGGATTCCTCTACATTTACTAAGGGAGCGCACGATCATGTTGAACATTCCTGGACGCATCGCTGGACAAACTTGTGAAGGGCCCACACGGCGCGAACTCATGCGCATTGGCTCGCTCGGCTTGGCGGGTCTCCACCTGCCGGGCTTCTTCCTCTCGCAGAAGGCGGCCCAAGCCGCCGAAGTGGCGGACAAGTTCGCCGGCGCGCGCGGTTTCGGCGCGGCCAAAAACGTCATCATGATCTTCCTCCAGGGCGGCCCTAGCCACATCGATATCTGGGATCCGAAGCCCAACGCCCCCGCCAACATTCGCGGCGAGTTCAAGCCCATCAAAACGAAAATCCCCGGCACCTGGATCGGCGAACACATGCCCATGATGGCGGACACGATGGACAAGGTCACCCTCATCCGTTCGATGAGCTACACCCCCAACGGCCTCTTCAACCACACCGCCGCCATCTATCAAATGCTCACCGGCTATCCGCCGGACAAAGTCTCGCCCTCCGGCCAACTCGAACCGCCGAACGCCGCCGACTTCCCCACCGCCGGCAGCCACATCTCGAAAATGATGAAGATGAAGGATGCTATGCTGCCCTTCGTCGAACTCCCCCGGCCGCTGCAAGAATCGGGCATCATCGGCAAAGGCGGCGCCGCCGGCTTTCTCGGCAAGGCCTACGACCCGTATCGGATGTACCAGGATC
>JAPKZA010000467.1 GCA_026394015.1 Acidobacteriota bacterium | reverse complement strand
GAAGCACCACCGGGATTACAGAGCAGGGACCAACGTTGTGTTCCTCGACGCCGATGTTGCCAAGGGTTTCAAGGATTGTGAATCGGTGAACCACACACTCCGGCTGCTGCTCGACTTGGCCAAACGCCAATTGCCGCCGGACCTACTCGCCTGAATATTGTCCGGCCAGACTGCCGAAACCGGCATTGGGATTTGAAGGATCCACGTTGACGGAGTGGCCACGGGGTCCGGGCAGGCGGCCATGCAAAACCGCTCCCGGCCGTGAAAAATCTGTCTGGGGCGACCGTATCGTGAAAACGGCTAACTGTGCATGAAAAATGGTTACGCAATTGGCATGTACATGAAATCGAGATAGTGGTCCCCTCGGTTTCGGTAGGCTCGGGGTAGTCGGCAGCCAAGCGGTTAAGGCTATCCCTAACGCAACTCCAGCGCAAAGCACCCCGGGGCGGTTGGCCCGGTATCTTGACATGCGACAAGCGACGCCTGACAATGGTGGGGTGAGGGTACGGAGTTTCAGCCATAAACTGCTGAAGTGTTTTTACGAGGAGGGCATTGCGAGGGGGCTTCCGGCTGCTTCGGTATCTAAGCTTCGCGCCATGTTCGCGGTGTTAGACCAAATGGGCGACGTAGCTGAATTGAGTGCCTGGCCGCTGTGGAAGGTCCATACACTTACGGGCGACAGGCAGTGGAGTTGAATCCTTCAAGTTACTCGGAACTGGCGACTCACGTTCCGCATTGACGGCGACGAGTTGTTTGATGTGAATTGTGAGGATTACTACTAGGAGAGATCATGGCAATGCACAATCCGCCGCATCCCGGCGAAGTGATCCGCACCGAAATCATTGAGGCGATGGGTTTGACGGTAACCGATGCCGCCAAGGCGTTGGGAGTTTCGCGACAGGCCCTGTCCGGGCTCGTAAACGCCAAAGTTGATCTGAGCGGCGATATGGCGCTTCGAATTGAAAAGGCTTTCGGCCCTAGACTGGAGACGTTGATGGGTATGCAGTCCGCGTACGACATTTACCAGGCTCGGCGGCGTGCGAGTAAGATCCATGTTCGCCGCTACAAGGCGACCGCCCCACTGGTGCCGGCTCCCTAGCCGAGGCACATCGGGTTTCCTGTCCTGGTTCGCTGGACTGATTCTCCTGGCGGATGCGGACAGAATCGGAAGATTTCGAGGGGTCGCGTCCGGTTGGCGGCGGCGTTTCGCGTGGCCCTGGGGGACCTTGTTTGCCCCTTGTCGAAAGCGAAATGGCCTTGCTGGTGGGCAAGGCCATCGGTTTCTACGGAGACCTTTGTTTGCCGAATCCGGTTGAGGGCAGTGTCTTGCAAGTTGCAATCTACCGGAGGCTGAGGAAGACGAGGCCGACGGCGGCGACGATGGCGGTGAGAAAGGCATAGGATTTATTTTGCATTTGAGTGTTCTCCTTTTCGAACGCCCCGATGCTATCCCTAACGCAACTCCAGCGCAAGGCCCTCGCTTCAGGCCCTCGCTTCAGGCCCTCGCTTCAGCCCGGCACAAGCCATTCCCGCAATGCGACGATGGTTCCTACAAGCGAGAATGAAGTAGCGGATGAAATGGGTCCTTACGCTGTGGCTGAGCGCAACAGTATTGTCAGCCAGCGAGATCGCCGGGCGGGTCGTCGATCCCGGCGGGGCTGGGGTGCCTTCCGCCCATGTCACCGTCGTCCAGGCTTCCCAAGCGCGGGCCGGATCCGTCTCCACCGACGCCGCGGGGCGGTTTCGGATCGTGGTGCCGGGCCCCGGGAGCTACGCGGTGAACATCGCGCGTGCTTCGTTCGCTCCGCTGCGCGTCGCTATCGAAGTGGAAGAGAGCGGCGGGCCGGAGTTTGTTTTTCGGCTGGGTATCGCAACCGCTCTTAGCTCCGTTACCGTGAGCGCTGAAGCCGGACGCAGCGTGGATCCGGATCAGGTGCCGCAATCGATGACGCTGATTTCGCGGGAAACTGTGGACCAAAATACCGGGCTGCTGAGCGCGGCCGTCGGCGGACAGATGGGGGTGCAGGAGTTGCGCACCAGCCCGACCATCGGGGCGATTTTTGTGTGGGGGCTGACGGGCAAAAACGTCGCGGTTTTTCGGGATGGGGTGCGGATGACAACTTCGGCGCAACGCGGGGGGATCAGCACGTTTCTGAATTTGGTGCCGACCTCTGGACTCGAGTCCGTGGAGGTTCTGCGCGGCCCCAGTAGCGCCCAATACGGATCGGACTCGCTGGGCGGTACGGTGGGGTTAAACTCGCCGTCGACCGGGGTCGGGTGGCACGGTGGGATGAGCGCTTCGTACGAGTCCGCGGCGCGGGGTTGGGCTTCGACCACCTCGCTGGGATATGGCAACGCGCGGTTCGGCTGGGCGGCGAGCCTGGGTGGGAAGCGGTCTAGCACTCTGCGCGCGGGCGGGGGGCTGGATAGCCATGCTGCGGTGACGCGCTTCCTGGGGCTGCCTTCGAATGTGCTGGGGGAACGGCTGCCGGATACGGCGTTTACGGGATACGGGGGGTCTCTGCATGGGTAGGTTCGGCTGGGGCGGGAGTCGCAGTTGATCGGGCACTACGAACGGGGGCAGCAGGACGGAGGCAAGCGCTACGACCAGTTGCTGGGGGGCGATGGGAACCTGGTGGCGGACCTGCGGAACCTGATGCTCGATTTTGGGTACCTGCGCTGGCAGAGGTTTCATGCCGGTCCGCTGGACCAGATCAGCGTGACGGGATCGTACAACGCGCAGCGCGAGGAGCGGGTGAATCAGGGCGGGCAGGGCGACCCGGCGGGGGCGGTGACGCATCAGTACGAGAAGACAAAAGCGATGGGGGTGCAGGCGATGGGCGACCGGCGCTCGGGGCGGGTGGATTGGCTGGCGGGCGGGGAAATGTACTTCGAGCGGATCGTGGCTCCTTCGTTTTCCGTGCGGCCGCTGACGGGCGTCGTGAGCCTGGTGCGGCCGCGGATTCCGGATGGGGCGCGGTATCGGCAGTATGGCGGGTTTACGCAGGCGAGTTGGCGGCCGTGGAACGGCCAGCGGCTGCGGCTGAGCGGGGCGCTGCGGTATGGCGGGGCGGCTTATGCGTCGCGGGCGGTGCGGAGTCCGGTGGTGGATGGCCGGCGGTTGTGGCCGGACGATTCTTATGCGGGCAGCGCGTTGACGGGGCGCTTTGGGGCGGTGAGTTGGCTGCGGGAGGGAGTGGGGATCCACGCGAACTTTAGCCGGGGATTTCGGGTGCCGAACATGACGGACCTAGGGACGGTGGGGCTGCAGGGGAACGGGGTTTGGGGGGGGGGGGGGGGCGCAGTTGGGGGACCGGGCGGACGAGCAGGCGCGGTCGACGGGGCGGGCGCCGGAACGGCTGCGGCCGGAGGTGACGAATAACTTCGATATGGGAGTGCGGTTGCGGCGGGGGCGTTGGGAGGCGGAGGCTTCGACGTTTTGGCTGAACCTGAGTAACTCGATTGTTTCGCAAACGTTGTTGCTGCCGGCGGGGGCGGTGGGGCAGGGGTTGGGGGAGCAGACGATTGCGCGGCAACTCGAATCCGGGGCGGTGTTTGTGCCGATTTCGACGGCGCCGGTGCTGGTGCGGGGGAACTTTTCGGGGGCGCGGATGCGGGGTTGGGAGCAAAGGCTGCGGGTGCAACTGACGAAGGCTTGGAGCTTGAGCGAGAACCTGACTTCGATTACGGCGCGGGATGCGATTACCGGGCAGCCGCCGGATATTGAGCCGGGGGTGCCGCCGTTGACGGTGAATCCGGTGGTGACGTGGCGACCGGCGGGGGGGCGTTTCTGGGCGGAGGGGTATGCGACGCTGGCGGATCGGCAGGAGCGGCTTTCGAGCCTGGCGCTGAGCGATCGGCGGATTGGGAATCCGCGGTCGCGCGCCAATATTCAGAGCTTCTTTCAGAACGGGGCGCGGGTGCGGGGATTGGTGCGGGATGGGATACTGCTGCCGACGGGGGAGACGCTGGGGCAGGTGCAGAATAGGGTGCTGGGTGGGGCCAGTTCCGCGCCGCAGTTTACGGCGATTGCCGGGTATGCGGTGGTGGGATTGCGGGGTGGAATGAGCGTGGGGGAGAACACGGAGGTGAGTTTCGACCTGACGAATTTAGGCGATAAGAACTACCGGGGGATTGGTTGGGGCGTGGATGGGCCGGGGCGCGCGTGGATGGTGCAGGTGCGGCGCCGGTTCTGAGGGCGAAACGCTAGCGCTTGTCGCCGGGATAGGTTTGAAACCGGGAGAGTTGGCCCGCTTCGTCGAACTGGACCACGGTGTACGCGTCGCGGTGGTCGGTTTCCATACCGGGCGAACCGGCGGGCATGCCGGGGACGGCGATGCCTTTTGCCTTGGGCTTTTCCTTGAGTAGACGCTGGATATCCGCCGCGGGGACATGGCCTTCGATGGTGTAGCCGTCGACCACCGCCGTGTGGCAGGAGCGGAGTTTGGCGGGCACGCCGTAACGTTGCTGATACTCGGCCATGGCCGGCACTTCGTTGACCGTGACTTTGAAACCGTTCGTGCGGAGATGCTCGACCCACTTGCCGCAGCAGCCACAGGTCTTCGTCTTATAGACGGTGATGTCGGCGGCGGAGGCGTGGACGGTGGCGGCGAGCCAGAGGACGGTCGAGAACAGTTTCATGCGCATGGGAATCTCTTCCTAGTAGAGCAGAACGGAGCCGGTTTGGGAGGTGTCGTAGCCGGCTAAGACTTCGAGCTTTCGGCGGAGGGTGGCGCGCTGGAGGACGTCGAGAAACGATTTGATGGCGGGGAGGTCGGCGGTGCGGCGGCGCATGACGAGGTCGTAGCGCTCGCTGTGGAGCGGGACGAAATCGAGATTGAAGGTTTGGGCGGCGGAACGGGTGGCGAGGCAGGTATCGGCTTCGCCGGTGACGACGCAGTAGGCGGCGGCGAGATGGCCGAAGGATACCTTGTCATAGCCGGTGACGCGGGTGGGTTCGACGCCGGCCTTGGCCAGGAGCCGATCGAGCAAGGCGCGGCTGCCGGAACCGGGTTCGCGGTTGGCGATGCGGATGCCTTTGCGGGCGAGATCCTCCGGCTTCTGGATGGCCTTGGGGTTGCCGGGGGCGACGACGAAGCCTTCTTCCCAACGGGCGAAGGTGACGACGGTGAACTCCTCGGCGGGGAACTGTTTGCGGAGGAAGGGGAGATTGAACTCGCCGGTTTTTTGGTCCTCCAGATGAGAGCCGGCGATGTGGACTTTGCCTTCGACGAGCCAGTTTAGGGCGAGTTTGCTGGAGGCTCCGGCGGTGACGACTTCGACGCCGCTGATCTTTTCGACCATGCGGGAGAGCAAGCCGGTGGCGGGGTCGCAGCCGGCGAGGACGATGCGTTTTTGGGAGGCTTCGTCTTTGGCAAAGACGAGGAGGTCGGCGCGGCCCTTCGAGCGGCCGATGCTTTTGACGATGCCGTCGGCTTCGGGCATGTAGTACGGCGAGGCGCTGACGGGGACGCTGACCCAGCGGGCACCGATCTGGCAGATGCGGACGGGTTGGCCTTTGGAGGGGGGCTCGTTGCTGAGGACTTCGGCGGGGAGGGCTTCGGAGCCGGCGGCGGGATCGTCCTGGAGGGAGAACAACTCGTCGACGGTGACTTCCAATTGACGGGCGAGATTCAGGGCGACTTCGGTGTTGGGGACGTAGGTTCCGGCTTCGATGGCGTAGATGGTTTGACGGCTGACGTTGACGCGGCGAGCGAGATCGGAGGCGCCGACGCCGCGGCTTTTGCGCAACTGCGCGAGTCGATTTTCTACCCTTACTTTCACGATGCTGATTCTTTCATTTTACTGTTGTGGCGGGGGCTGGTTTAGAAGTGGAGTTTGAGAACGAACTCGTAGACGCGCGGGTCGAGGGCGGTGGTGATGGAGCCAAAGACGGGGTTGCCGAAGCTGCCGTTGGGATTGCTGAGCGGCGGGGTGTTGGTGGAATTGAACGCCTCGGCGCGGAATTCGAGTTGGGTTCGTTCGGTGAGGCGGAAGGTTTTGCCGAGCATGACGTCCAAGGTTTTGTAGCCGGGGCCGATGACGGGGTTGCGGGAGGCGTTGCCGATCGAGAACTGCGGCGCTTGGGTGAAAGCGGCGGTGTTGAACCAACGGCCGGTGGAGCGCTGGTCGGGGGGGGGGGGCGGGGGGGGGGGGGGGGGGTGGGGTCCGTAAGCCGGTTGGGGCGTTGGATGCCGAAGCCGGCGAAGGCGTTGAGGTTGGTGGCCTGGGTGACGGGGAGGGGGCTGCCGGATTGGGCGCGGGCGATGGCGGCTAGTGTCAATCCGGACAGGACTTTGGCGCGGCCGCGGCCCAAGGGGAGTTCGTAGACGAAGCCGGAGGAGAAGATGTGCGGGATGTTGCCGGAGGAGACATCCTTTTCCAGGCGCTTGTTGAAGCTGTCGGCGGCTTGGAAGTTGGCGACGGGGCCGGTGAGGACGGCGGCGTCAAAGACGGCACCGGCGTCGTCGATGAGGCGGGAGAAGGTGTAGGCGGCGGTGAAGGTGAGGCCGCGGGAGAAGCGCTTTTCGAGCTTGGATTGGAAGGAGTGATAGGTGGAGTGGCCGATGTTGTTGCGGTAGAGGGTGACGGTGGTGAAGCGGGGGTAGGGCCGGAGGAGTTGGCCGCGGGCGATGGTGGGGGTGCCGAGGGAGGTGTTGGTGGGGATCTGGCCGAAGAAGGGGTTGGGGACTTGTTGGGTGAGTTGGGCGCCGAGGGCGAGTTGTTCGACGGTGAGTTGGTTCAGGTTGGCGTCGGGGACGCCGAGGCGGGTGAGTTTGGAGCCGAGGTAGCCGGCTTCGAGGCTCCAGTTGGTGGCGAAGGTTTTCTGGAGGGTGACGTTCCATTGCTGGGCGTAGCCGCTGCCGTTGGAGCGCTGGACGCCAAAGACGCCTTGGCCGAGGCCGGAATCGGCGTTGATGGGCTGGACGGTGACGGTGGGGCCTTGGGAGAGGACGAAGGCGGGGTTGATGTTGTCGAGCGTTTGTTGGCCGAGGGTTTGAATGAAGGGGAACAGGGGCGTCGTGAAGGGGGTGGTGATGCCGGCTTGCTCGATCCAGGTGAGGCCGTAGCCGCCGCGGAGGACGAACGAATCGGTGGCTTTGTAGGCGAGGCCGAGGCGGGGGGCGACGTTTTTCCTTTCGAGATTTCTGGCCGCGGGGGAGGTTCCGTTGGAGCCGAGTTGGTCGAGTTTCTGGGTGGTGAGGTTAAACACGGCTCCTTGGTTGTCGATGACGGTGGAGGGGAAATTGAGGGTGTAGCGAGCGCCGAGGTTGACGGTGAGCCGGTTGGCGAGGCGCCAATCGTCCTGGATGAAGAGTTCGGCGATATGGGCGCGGGGCTTAATGACGGCGGGCTGGGCGTCGATGCTGAAGCGGCCGACCTGGCCGAGGAGGAACGTGGCGAAGGCGTTGCCGGTGTTGGCGGTGACGGCTCCGGCGGGGGAGAGGCCGGCCGTGAAGATATTGGTGAACTGGAAGTTGCCGGTGGGGCTGGGGGGTTGGAGGACGTCGAGGGTTTGGAGGCGGAGGTCGGTTCCGAGCTTGAGGCTGTGGTTGCGCTTGACGAGGGAGTAGTTGTCGATGAACTGGGTGACGGAGGTGGTGAAGTTGGCGTTGCCGCTGGCGGGGGGGCCGAGTTGTTGGTAGCCGACGAGGTCGTAGGTCGGCAGGACATCGGGGAAGGAGCTGGCGGGGATATTGGGGATCTGGGTGGCTTGGGCTAGGGGCTGATTGAGTCGGTTGGCGGCGCGATCGAACTGGCGGCGGGTATAG
The DNA here is from genome assembly GCA_026394015.1 of Acidobacteriota bacterium. Taxonomy (GTDB): domain Bacteria; phylum Acidobacteriota; class Terriglobia; order Bryobacterales; family Bryobacteraceae. The sequence goes on along the minus strand of JAPKZA010000467.1, from coordinate 10,332 downwards.
CCGAAGCGGAGTTGATTGACGGCGGTGGGGGAGACGGTGAGGGTGTGTTCGGCGGCGAGGCTATCGGCGCGGGTGAGGTTGTTGCCGCTGCCGTCGGGCAGGGGAGTGGTGGGTCGGGTGTCGTCGCGGAGGAAGGAGTAGCGGGCGAAGATGCGGTGGCGGGTGCCAAAGTAGCGGTCGATGCGGGCATCGAACTGGTCGGCCAGGGTGTCGTCGTTACCGACGCGGCGATAGTTGTTGGCGGTGGAGACGTTGGGGGCGGGGTAGCGATCGACGACAGCCGGGGCGGCCCGGTGGGGGCGGGGGGGGGGGATGGTGTTACCGGGGAGCGGGTCTCGGAGCCAGGTGCCGTCGAGGCGGCGGGTGGTGGCGGGGTCGAAGAGCGGGTTTGTGAACGTGCCGCGGCGTTGGGCAGAGGTGGGGACGGTGCTGGTTCGGACGACGCCGGTGTTGAGGCGGGTGCCTTGCCAGTCGGTGAAAAAGAAAGTGCGATTCTTTTGCAGCGGGCCGCCGAGGACGAAGCCGGATTGGTTGCGGCGGAAGCGGGGCTTGGGGCCGGCGGTGGCGAACAGGTTGCGGGCGTTGAGTTTTTCGTGGCGGAAGAATTCGAAGAGGGTGCCGTGGAGTTGATTGGAGCCCGACTTTTGGTTGACCATGATGACGCCGCCGTTGGAGCGACCGTATTCGGCGGAGTAGCTGTTGACTTCGACGCGGAATTCGTCGATCGAGTCGATGATGGGGTAGAAGGCTACTTGGCCGGGTTCGGGTTGGAGGACGCTGATGCCGTCGTAGATGTATTCGCTGACGCGGGGTCGGGAGCCGTTGATGCGGGGCAGGAGGCTACCGGGTGGGAGGCTGACGCCGGGGGAAAGCGCGATGAGGGGGACGAAGTTGCGGCCGTCGAGGGGGAGGTTGACGACCTTCTTTTGCTCGACGACGAAGCTGACGGTGCCGCGGTTGGACTGGAGGAGGGGCGGGGCGGCGGAGACCTGGACGGACTGGGCGGCGTCGCCGAGGGTGAGTTGGAGGTCCATGGCGACGCGGTCGCCGATGCGGAGGGCGATGCCGTCTCGGGTGAGGGGTGCGAAGCCGTCGTGGGTGATGTTTATGCGGTATTCGCCAGAGGGCAAGGCGAGGAATTGGTATTGCCCGTTGGCGTCGGTTGGCGAAGTCGCGACGAAGCCCGTGCGGGTGTTCGTGAGGTGAACCTGGGCGTTGGCGACGGCGAGTTTGGCTGGATCTTGCACGGTGCCGAAGAGCTCGGCCTTGGTTGATTGGGCTGGCAGAGGAGGAGCGAGCAAGAGGACGACAACGGGGAGTGCGCGCAGAAGGAGACTCGTATACACGGCGGTGTAATTCTAGCACGACAACGCCGACCGCTCGGCGGGGTGCTGCAATCAACTATTCATGGTTCTCTCATCGCAGCGTCAAGCTGCAGGGTTTACGCTGCGAAGATATACATGGCGGACAGCTTCTGTTTGCAACGCGAACCGCGGATGACGGTTACCGACGTACTGATCGACATCTTCACCCGGCCGCAGGATCTGGTGCGGCGATGGCACTGGAAGGCCGCGGTTTTTAGTTCAATTCTTCGCGGAGGGATCTTTTTCGGAACGAACGTTTCGGCGGGTTGGGAAGCGGCCACCGGTGCCGGGCTGGCCGAATTTCTGTATCGGTTGGTGGCGTCGGGATTCTACGGTTCGATGACGCAGTCGTTTCGCAAAGCTCGCCCGGAGTGGTTGGCGAACCTGACGGCGGCGATCGTTCTGCCGGCGATTCAGCATACGATTGAATTTGGGATCCACTGGCTGCGCGGTACGCCGAATTTGAAGCTTTCGATTGGGACCTCGATTGGTTTCACAGTCTACTCGACGTTATTCAACCTTTACTCGATGCGGCGCGGGGCACTGCTGGTGGGGCAGGACGCGCAACCGATTTGGCACGATATTGTTCGGTTTCCCGCGCTGTTTGTAGGCTTCGTCGCTTCCGCGGCGAGGGGCTGCGGACGGCTGCTGCAGTCGGCTTTCCGGCGATGAAGACGGTACACCTGATCAACGCGTGGCAATCCCGCGGTGGGGGTGGCATCTCGACCTTCTACCGGGCATTGCTGAAGCAAGCCCGGGAGTCCGGCGGGGAGATGGTGATTGTCGCTCCCGGCGAGTGACGGTTCGACGCGGGTGTATACGGTGAAGGCTCCGGTAAGTGCGTTTAACGCCAAGTACCGGATGATCTTTCCGAACTCCTGGCCGGTGGTGAACCGGCGGGTCCACGAGATTCTGCGGCATGAACAGCCCGATTTACTGGATGTTTGTGACAAGTATTCGCTGCACTACGTGGCTGGTTTGTTGCGGCGGGGATGGCTTGCGGGGGTGCGGAGGCCGGTGTTGATCGCGACCAGTTGCGAGCGGATGGACGAAAACATGGCGTACTATTTGAGCGGCTCCGCGCTCGGCCGCCGCTTCTGCGGCTGGTATTTGAAGTGGAATTACTTTGGTTATTTTGACCACCACATCACGGTGTCGGCGCACACGGCGGAAGAGTTGCATGAGGCGGCCCGGGGACATGTCCGCAGGCGCGGGGTGTGGGTGAAATCGATGGGAGTGGACGGTGCGCGTTTCAGCCGGGCGCTGCGGACGCCCGAAGCGAGGCTGAACCTGTTGCGGCGCGCGGACGCCAATGCGCTGTCGCGGGTGATCGTTTATTCGGGCCGCTTGGTGCCCGAGAAGAACCTGCCGCTGCTGCTCGACACTTTTGCAGTGCTCACGCGCCGTTCCGTTTGGGATTGTCGGTTGGTGATGGCGGGGGACGGGATTTTACGGGAAGCTCTGGAGGCGGAGTGCCGGAGGCGCTTTCGCGGCGCGGTGACGTTTCTTGGCCACGTGGGCCCCGAGGAGCTATCGTTGCTGCTGGCCAACAGCGACGTCTTTCTGCATCCCAACCCGAGAGAACCGTACGGTATCGCGCCGCTCGAAGCGATGGCTTCCGGGCTGCCGCTCGTGTGCTGCGACAGTGGCGGGGTGCTTTCTTACGCAAACGGGACGAACGCGTGGTTGAGCCCGGCGGTGGCGTCGGCGATGGCGTCGGCGGTGGAATCGGTTTTTGCCGATGTCCCTTTACGCGAACTTCGTTTAGAAGCCGCGTTGAAGACGGCGGGCAGTTTGGACTGGACCCTTGTGGCGGCTGGTTTTCGGAAGTTGTACGAGGATTTCGTGGCGGGCGCGGCGGCGGGTGCGGCGTTCGAGACTACTCCGGGGGACTGGCTGGGCGTGGAAGCGGCCGTGGGGCGGGCAGAACGCTAGTGGTGCGCGAATATCGGACCCAAACTCGGGTATACTCCTATTCGGGACTGCAATCTGATTCTACCTGAACGCTCTTGGACGACTACCGATGCCATCGGCAAATCGGGCTTGGAAGAAGTGGCTTTGACTTGTGTAGAGCGCGCGTCGGCGGCGGGGTTGCGGGTGGCTTTGTTTACCGATTCCTATGCGGAGTTGAACGGGGTGGGGACGCTTTGCCGGGCGTATGTGGAGTATGCGCGGAAGCGGGGATTGCCCTTTTTTTGTGCTTACGGCGGCGAGGTGACCGAGTTTCGGAGTAACGGTTCGGTGCAGGAGTTGGAGTTGCGGCGGGGCCCGCTTTCGTTTCCGGTGGATGCGCATGTGGAATGCGACCCGATTCTGACGCGGCATCGGGCGTTGACGGTGAAGCGGCTGAAAGAGTTTCGGCCGGACTTGGTGCATATTACGGGTCCGGGAGATGTGAGCATCCTTGGGTTTTGGGCGTCGAATCTGGTGGGGGTGCCGATGGTGGCATCGTGGCACACGAACGTGCACGAGTATGCCGAGTTACGGGTGCGGTCATCGATGCGATTTCTGCCGGTGGGGATGCGCGCCAGGATGAGCGATTGGGCGGGGCGAGGGACGTTGTGGGCGGTGATGCGTTTCTACGGGATTTCCCATTTTGTGGCGGCTCCGAATCCGGAGATGGTGACGATGCTGCAGGAGAAGACGGGGCGGCCGGGATTTCTGATGGGCCATGGGGTGAACACGGAGTTGTTTACGCCGAGGCATCGGGACGCGGTGGGCGGTAAGTTTTCGATTGGTTATGTGGGCCGGCTGACGCCGGAAAAGAATGTGAGAGCGCTGGTTGGGATGGAGCGGGAGTTGCTGGCGGCGGGGGAGCGGGATTTTCGATTTGTGGTGGTGGGCGAAGGAAGCGAGATGGGCTATCTGCGAGAGAACTTGCAGACGGCGGAGTTCCGCGGAGTGTTGCGGGGCGAGGCGCTGGCGCGGGAGTTTGCGAATCTGGACGCATTTGTGTTCCCGTCTGTTACGGACACGTTTGGGTTGGTGATTCTGGAGGCGATGTCGTCCGGGGTGCCGGTGGTGTTGTCGCCGGCGACGGGGACGAAGGTGGGAGCGGTGGACGGGGAGCAAGGGTTTTTGACCGATGATCCGGTAGCGGCGTTGCGGCGGCTGATGCATGGTGGGGCGACGCGGGAGCGGATGGGCGTGGCGGGTCGGGTGCATGCTTGCGCACAGGCCTGGGACGGGGTGTTTGACGATCTGCACCGTATCTACCGGGAAGGGTTGGCGAGCGAACAGGTGAAGCGCCGGACGCCGGTGCGGAAGTTTTAGCGGCTATTTTTCCTGGAGGGCGGCGAGGTTGCAGGCGGGTGCTTGCACGACCGGGTTGCAGCGGGCGTTGCCGGATTCGAAGCGGACCGAGTAGCCGGAGTTGGGAGCGCGGTAATCGAAGGGGTAATCGGTGCTGAGGAGTTGCGCACCGCTGGTTAGTGCGGCGTCGCGCTTCGCGGGGCTGGGGTCGGTCATGGTGCGAACGAGGTAGCCTTTGCGGACCATGTTGGGAATGAGGGTGGGGTCGCCGAGGGGGTTGTTGAGTTTGAGGAAGGCGGCATCGGGGGTGCCGGGTTTACCGTTTGTGAAGAGGACGCGGCCTTCGAGGGAGGGGCGGCCGGCGGTGTAGAGGGGGGTGACGCTTTCCTGGTCGAGGAGGAAGACCACTTTGCCGCGGGCGGTGGCCAGGGAGGGCCAGCCGGAAGTGAGGACGGCTTGTTCGAGGGTTTTGTAGGTGCCGCGGACATCGTCCGGGGTGAGGAGTTGGGCGGGGGAGAAGATGGAGCGGATTTCGGCGTCGAGGGCGTCGAAGGAGGCGGTGGTGAGTTTTTCGGGGATGGTCATGTAGCCGGGGCGGGGCACGTCGGATTTGTTTTCGACGAGGATGAAGATGGGGAGGTGGCCGGGGTGGGCTTTGGACCAGGTGCTGATGAGGGAGAGGCAGTGGGTGAAGGGTTGGCAGGAGCTGCGGTAGTCGAGGTCCTGGACGTGGATGACTTTGAAGCCGGGCTTTTTCATGACGCCGGCGGGGTCAAAGGGGGGATCGGCGGGGAGCCCGGCTTTGGCGACTTGGACGATGGCGGCGGGGTTTGCGAAGAGACCACCTTTGGAGTCGGCGAAGATATCGAATTCGAACTGTCGGACGCCGCGGTCGAGTTGGACGTCGATGGCGGGGTGGCGGTAATCGAGGGCGGCGGCGGCGCGGGGATTGGCTTTGAGGAGGAGGGCGGCTTCGCTGGGGGCGAGGCCGAGGTGGTAGCTGTTGTGGCTGCCGATGAGTTGGATGTCGGTGAGGCGGAGGGCGGGTTGGGCGAGGGCGGATGCGGCGTAGAGGAGGCTAAGGGAGAGGCGGAGCATCTTACGAGTTTAGGGGAGGGAGTTTGCAGTTTGATGAAACTCGAACTTTACTGCGCCGGGGTGAGCGAAAGGTTGGTGAATCTTTTTTTCGCATCCGCTGATCCAAGTCTGTGAAACGCGAATTCAACAAAGGAATCGAACCAGAATGGCGAAACTTGCGAATAAAATTGCTGTTGTGACGGGAGCGTCGAAAGGGCTGGGGGCTTCGATTGCGAAGCATTTGGCGGCCGAAGGGGCGAAGGTGGTGGTGAACTATGCCACCAGCGCGGTGGGCGCGGAGAAGGTGGTGAATGAGATTAAAGCCGCCGGTGGCGAGGCGGTTGCGGTGCAGGGAGACGTATCGAAGGCGGCGGATGTGAAGGCGCTGTTCGATGCGACCGAGGCCGCATTCGGCACGGCCGATATTCTCGTGAATAACGCCGGGGTGTACGGGATGACGCCGCTCGGGACGATCGACGAGGCGAGCTACCGCCGGTATTTTGACATCAATGTGTTGGGGCTGATGCTGGCGACGCAGGAAGCGGCGGGCCGCTTCAACGGCAAGTCGGGGGTGATCATCAACATCAGCTCAGGCGTGTCGCTGACTCCGGGGCCCGGGATGTCGATTTACTCGGCGACGAAGGCTGCCGTGGATAATTTGACGCGTGGCTTTGCTCTGGAGCTGGGGACGAAGGCTCGGGTTGTTTCTCTGTCGCCGGGGTTGACGATTACGGAAGGGTTGCAGAGTATGTCCGAAGGCGGGGACGATAGTTTTGCGAAGTTTGTGATTTCCCGAACGCCGCTGGGGCGGGTTGGCCAACCGGAGGATATTGCGAAAGTGGCAGCGTTTTTGGCGTCCGACGATGCGGGTTGGATGAGCGGAGAGGTGGTGCAGGTGGGTGGGGGACTGCGGTTCTAAGTAGGTGCTGGTTGACGCGGGTAAAGTTTAAGCGGGTTGGGGTTATGGTCAAGTCGTGTTAAGAAGTTACCTCGATTTGCGGTTTCCGGGGCATTTGCTTGTACGGTGGACGTATGTTGATGCAACCCATCTTATCCAGAAGGAACTTACTTCGCGGTGCGAGTCTGGCCCCACTGTTTTGGACCGCCAAAGGGGCGTTTGCCCAAGCGCTGACGACGACGTCCGCGTTAACCCTTGGACCTTACTACCCGGACCGGTTTCCGCTGGATCAAGACAACGACCTGCTGGTGATCAATGACGCCCTGACGCCGAGCGTGGGCGAAATCATGTGGGCGACGGGGCGGGTGTTGGATCGGTCGGGAAACCCGGTTCGCGGGGCGGTGGTGGAGATTTGGCAGGCCGATAATAACGGTGCCTATCTCCACACGGCGAGTCCGCTGACCAATCGGGAGCCTAATTTCCAGGGATATGGGAGGTTTGAGACGGCTTCGGATGGCCGGTACTTGTTTCGTACGGTGAAGCCGGGGATCTACCCGGGGCGCACGCGGCACATCCACTATCAGATCAAGACTCCGGGGCGCGGGAACCTGATTACGCAGCTTCACTTTGAGGGCGAGGCGCTGAACGCCAATGACGGGGTGTTGAATGGGGTGACGAACGCGGCGCAGCGGGCGTCGATCTTGCGGCCGATCGAGGCGGTAGACGGTTCGGCGCTGAATGAGAAGCGGGTAACGTTCGATATCGTGATGGGTTTTACGCCGGAGGATTCGCCGGCGGGGTCGGGGCCGGTGATTTCGTCGCGGAGCGGGGTCGTGAATGCGGCGGGTTTGCAGGCGGGGGTGGCACCGGGGGCTTGGATTAGTATTCATGGCTTTCGGCTGGCGGCGACGACGCGGATTTGGACGGCGGCGGATATTGTGAACGGGGCGCTGCCGGAGAGTCTGGATGGGGTGAGTGTGACGATCAACGGGAAGGCGGCGGCGATTTACTATGTGAGCCCGACGCAACTCAATGTGTTGGGTCCGGCGGATTCGTTGTCGGGGACGGTGCAGGTGGTGGTGAAGAACGCGAGCGGGACTTCGGAATCGACGGCGGTGCAGATGCAGAGCGTGTTGCCGGGCTTCTTCCGGTTGGCGCAAGAGTACGTAGTGGCGACGAACGCAGTGGGGGGCTACGTGGGGCCGACGAACCTGGTGGATGGGTTGTTGACGATCCCGGCGAAGCCACTGGAGACGATCGTGCTGTGGGGCACGGGATTTGGGCCGACGAACCTGGCTGGGCCGACGGGCGAACTGCAGACGACGCCGGCGATTCGATTTGGGAATCGGCAGGCGCAAGTGAGCTATGCCGGGGTGACGGCGGCGGGGTTATGCCAGTTCAACGTGGTGGTGCCGGATGTGGCCAACGGGGACTATCCGGTAGTGGCCTCGGTGGGCGGCGTGCGGACTTCGAGCGCGGCGCGGATCCGGGTGCAGAGATAGAGAAAAGGCCAAGTCCTCGTGCGGGCGGGGACTTGGCCTTTGGGTTTACTTCTTTTTGAGGCGGGCGCAGACAGCGGCGGTCGCTTCGTTATGAGCGGCGGGTTTCGGATCGGCGACGATTTCGATGATCTTACCCTCCTTGTCAATGACGAAGGTGGTGCGGCTGGCGATGCCACGATCATCCATCAAAACGCCGTAGGCTTTGGCCGTGGCGCGATTGGGGAAATCGCTCAACAGGGGGAACGCCAAGGTTAGGTCATCCGAAAATCGCTTCAAGGATGGGGCGGCGTCTACGCTAATACCGAACAACTGAGTCTCAGACTCGTTGATTGTTTGGATTCCAGCCTGGAATCCTTTCATTTCCGCCGTTCAACCACCGGTAAACGCGAGCGGGAAGAAGGCGAGCACGACATTTTGCTTACCTTTAAAATCCGCGAGCGAGAACGATTTGCCGGGAACGGAGGAGGGCAGTTTTTCAAAGCCGGGAGCCATGTCGCCGACTTTGAGATGGGTCTTTCCACCCTGTGCCAAGAGCACAGAGGCGGCGACCAGACTCAAAAACAGAGTTTTCATTTTGGACCTCTCCGCCCTCTATTGTACTCAGGCTGGGGAGGTCGCGGGAGGGGTAAGTTTCCGATCTTGTTTCGGTCGCCCTCGGCGTCAGAACGTCGGCGCCACGATTCGTTGCTCGGAGCCATGGCGGGGGAAACTGATCAGCGGACCATGCTGGCGAAACCGATCGCTGACGGCCACGGCTTTGTAACGTTTTGTTTATTGCACTTCTGAAAGGTCGACACTGGGCCGGCTTCGTCAAATTGCAGGACGGAATAGGCGTCGCGCCGGTCGCTTTCCATGCCGGGCGAGCCGACGGGCATTCCGGGGACGGCGATGCCTTTCGCCTTGGATTTGTCCTTGATCAGGCGTTGGATATCGGCGGCCGGGGCGTGGCCTTCGACGATGGCGGTATGGCAAGATCGTAACTTCGTCGGGACGCCGAAGCGCTGCTGAGACTCGGTCATGGTTGGAACCTCGTTGACAGTCACCCTGAACCCGTTTGCCCGGAGGTGTTCGACCCACTTCCCGCAGCAGCCGCAGGTCTTGGCCTTGTACACCGTGATGTCCGCTGCCGAGGGGTTGGCGTCGAGGGCGAGCATGAGCGCGAAGCCGAGGTGAAACAGTTTCATCCGGAAGTGTCCTGCTCCCAATTTAGGGCCGTTCGGCCCTGTCCGCAGAACCATGCCGCAGAACCGTCTTGACATCCGGCGGATGGGGCGGCTGGGGCGGCGATTTTGCCGTTAGCGTGCCTGCGGCGCTCTCGCTGCGCTCGGGCTCCCTCGACCCCGCTGACGGCAGAATCGCGGGGATCGTGTCAAAAGCATTCTCTCTGTTCATGGGGAAACTCCTTCCCGCCCTGCTGTCTAATTAGGGAACGAAGAGTCTCTCAGCTATGTTGGTACGCAGGGGAGGTTTCGGACGTGACGGCCGCCTCGCTGCAAGCCTCCTTCGCCTGGCAGCCTGTCAAGGCAACTCGTTTGGCCCGGCAACGCGGGCAGGAAACGCGATGAACCCCTTGTTGTTCCCGGGAAAGCATGATGCTGATGAGAGCATGCTCTTCAATCGTGACCAACCGAAATACGCTGAAGGCACGGGTTCAAACCCGTGAAGCGAAGATCCGTCGACTGAAGCTGATGGCTCCTGCAAGCAGTTGGCCACCGTGTACCGCCGCTTCCGGGCGGCTTGCAGATCGTCGACTGTTTCGCTTGGTTCCGGGCGGCGGTTAAGAGGTTGTGGGCCTTGGGTGCGAGGGCAAAAGAGCGCCTGTCTTGCCGATCGCAATGAACTTCAACCGAACAGCTCCGATGCCCGATAGCCCTTTAGGCAAGATCACGGAGACCTGGAGACTCATATTGAAGGAATGTCCCTACAAAAGTGCCTGCAATCGCCTAGCGGAGTGGGAGGAGGAACGAGAGGGATGGTCGCTAAGACCTTGAAAAGATTTGGCTCCCCAAGACAAACAAAATACGTACAGGGCTGCTGGAGAGTTGGGGATAGGGTGATTTCTCCCTTGTTAACAAAGGAGTTATCGATTTCGTTGGCTCGGCCAGTGCCCGTTGGACGGCAATACCCAGGGGCGCGGCCCGGCGGGACGATTTGCTAAACGGTAACACCCATATTTCACGCCCTGCAACCGAGGACTGCCGCGAAGCCGCCGCCGGTTTACCATTGCGCGCATATCCGC
>JAPKZA010000159.1 GCA_026394015.1 Acidobacteriota bacterium | reverse complement strand
TTGGGGCGCGGGTTTGGTTGGGCGTGGGTAAGCCGGCGAAGGGAACTCCGTTTCGGCTAAAGGTAAAAGCAATGAAACCCAGCGGCGAGCTTTCGGCTGTTTGGGCGATGCAGCATGAGGGGAAGAGCGAGGAGAAGTCTTACATCGAAAAGTATGTGCCGAATGGGCGGTATGAGCTATCGGTCGTGGGCGTTTCCGATGCCAAGTGGGGGGCCGCGCGCATCGTGGTCGGTGAGGCGGTAGAACTAAGTGCTAAAGTTTCGGGGGTCGATGCGGGCACGGCAGGGACGTTGACGGTTTACGACTTGCGGGATCTGACGAAGGCGATTGATACTGTAAATACGACGGTGGCGGCCGGCAATGGAGGCAAGGAGTTGAAAGGCTCGTGGACTCCAGCGAAGGGCAAACTGGCCGATTTACATGGCTCCGAGGTCGTATTTGAGGCTAAGGCGGGGACCGCGAAGGGCATCAGCGGGCCGGTGCCGGTGGTGGTAAAAGAGAAGTTCGAGGTGGTGGATCCGGCGGCGAAGAAGTTAGATGGGCACCTATCGCTGTATTACTCTGGCGGGGTGAAGGTGGAGGCGGATGCGGCGGCTGGAGAGGTGGAGCTGTTCGCGCCGTGGGGGCAGAAGTTGGCACGGATTGAATATGGGGTTAAGCCGTGCGCGGTGAAATTCGAAGAGGAGGGTGCGGCGGCGCGCGGTTTTCTGCTCTCTGCTTAGTAATTTATGCCGGAAATTGAAGGCGATCACAATACAACTCTGGAAGTAACCATCGTTCCCACGCTGGCAGCTTACTGGAGCCGCGCTCGATGCTGGCACGGGGAGAAGGTAAAGGTCTTGGTGCGGTCGGCGTTTGTGCCGGACGGGACGGCGGTGGAGCTGAAGATCTTGGACAAGGACACTTTAGACGAGGTGGCCGTGATTGCGGGGCAGAAGATTGCGGGGTCGAAGGTTGATTACGAGTATACGATTAACTGGAGAGACACACCGCCGCCCGAAGGAGCGGTGGAGTTTGTGATCGCGGCGAAGACGACGGATCCGGCGGTGACGGCCGCGCATTCGCCCTCCTTGTTTGTGGATTTGACGGCGCCGGTGTTGTCGTTCTAAGTGTGAGCGAGTTGGACTAAGAAGGCGATGGGGTGGTAGTGGAAGACCACTTCTGAAGCCGGGAGCAGACCGCCGGGCTTGGCTTCGGTCCACCAGGAGTATTTATTGAAGTCGTCGCCGAGTTTGTCGCGGTCGACGACCTTCAGAAACGAGAGAGGCGTGGCGGCGGCCAAGGCTGCCTTCCAGTCGATGGACCACGCGCTGGGGGAGTTGAGAACCGCGCTGCGGAGAAGGAAGTTATTGGGGTCGGCTCCGGCGGCCTGGAGATCGGCGTCGAGTAGAACGGAATCATCGTAGGAGGCGAGGAGCTTTTTCGCGACGAGCGCTTCGGTGATCGCTTTGCGGTCGGCGGCTTTAGCGGGGTCGGTGGCTTCGACGAGCGTCCAGCCATCGCCCGTCAGTAACTGCTCTTCGGCGAAGACTTCGACGTGAAGGAAGGAGCCTTCGCCGTTCAAGGTGAGATCGGTGGGCGCGGCGCCGATGGTTCCCAGTTTTTCACCACCGGCGACCTTGATGGGCTTGTCGAGACCAATGACCTTGGCACCGGCAATTTTGGTGTCGAGGCCGGCAGTTTTCAGACGCCGCTCGCCGACGACTTTGTTCTCCATCTTCGTATAAATGTAGGTGTCGGCCTTGTCGGCGACCTTGAAGACGAGAGAGTCTTTGGGCGCTCCCGTGTCAAGGGTAAGAGGGTCCACCGCGTCTCCTTCGGTGGCAACCCAGTCACCGAGGTTGTGGCCTTTGGCCGGGATAAGGCGGTTCTTCTTTTCGGACGTGCCGTCTGCTTTGTATTCGTCGACTTCCTTCTTGACGAAGAGGGGCATGGGGACCATGACTTCGACGGCGTCCAGCGTTTGGACGTGGAGGCGCTGGCGCCACGAGAGGAGCGACGTCGCGACGGCCTTGCCGGCGTCGAGGTGCATGTATAGGCTGTACCAGTTCTTAGTTTTCAGCTTATGGCGGAGGAGGACGAAATTGCGAGATCCATACGGTTCGGCACTATCGGCCTCGCCGGTGCGACACGCAATGACTTCGCCAGGGGCGATCGCGTGGACGGCGTTCCCAGTAGGCGCGTACAGATGGACGCCGCTGTGCCACGTGCGAGAGCCACCGAGGGGGAACCAGCCGCCTTTCTTCTTCTCCGGGTTGGCGAAGTAGTCCTGGCTGGAGGCGATGCGGGGATCGAGTCCGGAGCCGAGATCGACGGGGAGGAACATGCTGGGGGCGACTTCGTACGCCGGCTGAAGGCTGTCGAAGTAGGTTTTGACGAAGTCCTCTTTATGGCGGCCGACGCGGCGGACGGTATCGATTTGGACGGAGAAAGGAGTGACGGGCGGCGGCGATTTCTTGTTGGATTCGGCGACGCTGAGCCGGTCTGGTTCCTGCCAGCGGAGTTGGAAGCCGCACTTGGCCATGGCGGCGACCCGGATCTCTTCGCAGCGGGCACAGTTGGCTTTGGTTTCCCAGTCGCGGCCGATTTCGTTGCGTTCGCCGGTGTCGCTGTATTCGTATTCGATCTCTTCGCCGTGACGGGTGCAGCGGCCGCCGTGCTGGAACTCGATGGCTTTGCCGAGGTTGAGGGTGATCTTGCGATGGCTCCAATGGCGGGTGTCGGTGTGGAGGTAGTTGTCGTGCCAGCAGCGGTAGCCGGCGATGATGGAGATGCGGTCGATTTCGGCGCGTTTCATGAGGCCGCGGACGGCCCAGAGGAGGGCTTTGTCGACGCCGTCGTGTTCTTCCATGTCGTAGACGTCGAGCTTTTCGGTAGAGAGGTCGGTATCGTCGGCGAGCTTTTTGCCATCGAGGAGGAACTTGCCGGCGAACCGCTTTTTGCCGAAGCCTTCGCACTTGCCACTTTCAGGGTGGGGATCGACGCAGCGACAGATGATTTTGGGGTCATCTTTACGGGTGGCGCAGGGGCAGCGGAAATCGTGAATGAGAACGGGGAAGAGGGCGGCTTGGCCATTGATGGCGCGAAAGGTGGGGTCGTCGACGACGCCGGTGATGGGAAGTTTGTAGGCTTTCTGGAAGCGCTTGACGGCGTCGCGAGTGGTGGTATCGAAGATGCCGGTGACGCGGACGGGATCCATGAAACTGCCGATTTCGTCGTTGTCGGTGCCGGAGCCCCAGGCGAGGAGGCGCATTTGGAGTTCCCAGACGTCGAAGCCTTCGCACTTGGGGAGGAAGCGGAGGACGCGAATGCCGTACTTGGTTTCGTCGGTGACGTCGGGGCGGGTGCGGGGGGGCATGTTGGTTTAACGTCCTACGAGGAAGATGAGGGATCCGAGGTCGGTGAAGCCGGCGAAAGTCAAGCGTTGGTTGAGGGCGGCGATGTGGGGGAGGGCGATGCGGGGTGCAAGTCCGCCCGGGGCGAGGAGGGCGACCGAGGAGCCTTCGAAAGCACCGGCATAGTAATTTCCGCGTTCGTCAAGGAAGGCGTAAACTGCC
>JAPKZA010000526.1 GCA_026394015.1 Acidobacteriota bacterium | reverse complement strand
CCCGCCCAAACCCAAACATGAGCTCCGCCCACCCCGAGTTCCCCTGATCGATTCACGAAACCGTCGGCCCAGGGACCTCTGTGAGCCGATTCTCATCGTCGAGCTTTACCTTCCTTACCCACACTAAACAGCGAGGAGGCGGAAAATGCGGCGGGGGAGTTATTCGGATTTGATCGGACGCGGGAGGGAAGCAATAGGGAGGCCGGGGAGTTAGCCGAGGTGGCGAGGGCGTGGGGGCAGAACGATGATATTACGGTGGTGACGGCGCGGAGACGGCGGCGAAATTAAGCGGGGGATTGCGTTGCCGGTGGAGCCGCGGGGGCCGTTGATGCGGCGTTACGAGCGGTTGGGAGAGGACGAGCCGGTTCGACAGATTCTAGCCGGCTCGCATATGAGCTAGGGCTAGTCGTCGGCGGGTTTGGCGAAGGTGAGGCGGAGGCCCGTCGTGAACAACACGTCGTTGGTTTTGTTTCCCGGGACGGGATTGCTGAGGTAGCGGCTGCTGAAGCCGACGTTCCAGCCGAGCCACTTGTTGATGTTGGTGACGAGGCTGGTGTCGAAGTTGACGCGGTAGTTGCCGGAGTTGGAGACGTTGGGATAGAAGACCATGCGTTCGGTGAGTAACATGTTGGAACTGATCTTGTGGCTGAGTTCATTGCCGAGGATGAGTTCGGTGGAGGTGCGGCGGAGGCCTGTCGAGAAGAATTCCTTGTTGAGGTTGGCGCCGGTGAAAAGGTCTAGGGCGGTGCGTTTGTTTTGGATGACGTGATAGCCGCCGCCGCCACCGAGAACGAAGCGGAGATCAAGCTGTTGGAACTTGTCGAATTCGAGGTCGGAGAGGGCGAAGACGAAAGCCTTTTTGCTGACGTTGAGGCTGTAGCGGCCGCCGCCGCGCACGGCGTTGGCGGTGGTGGACTTTACGTTTTTGATCCGTGCATTGGTGTTGATGCTGAGGAAGTAGAGGGATATTTTGTCGCGGGTGGTGGCGCGGGTGGCGTTGGCACCGAGGTTGAAGGTGTTGGTTTCGGCGTTGCCGCGGGTGGCGGAGTAGCCGGCGTCGAAGAAGCCGGTCCAGAGGTCCGTGAGGCGGGGGTTGGAGTAGCGATCGAGACGGGCGAGGTAGCGGGTCTGTTCGTCCTGCGAACGGATGGTGGCGATTTTTTCTTTGGTGGTTTCGACCTTGCCGGCGTCCTTGGTGGTGACGGTGTAGAGATCGGCGTCGGCTTTGAGAGAGCCGACGATGGTCTGGCCGTCTTTCAGGATGAGGCTGAGGGGTTCGCCGGAATCGACGCTGGCGATGGAGGCGAAGGGGATCTTCACGACCCCGGCGAGGTCGGATTTGAGGGTCAGCGCGTCGGCTTCGACTTTGACGACGGCACCGGTGAGGCGGTCGCCGTTTTTCATGGTGACCGAGTCAGCGAAAGCGAGAGAACAGGCAACTTTGCCGCCTGCGCGAATCGACCGGAGACGCCGATACCTGAGAAGGAGGCTCACCCAACCATTCCGGCTTGCGCCGGGCTCAGCGAGTCGCAGGCCCGCCCATCTAACCTTACGATTATCGCCTACCGCAGTTCGACGTAGAAAGTCTGCCCGGTTGGATCGCTGGGTGGGCCTGAGCGTTTCAGCGCGGAAAAAGAATTTGGCAGCATGACATAATCTCGTTATGAATTCTGAATCCAGGCGTGATTTTGTGAAAGCCGCGGCCGCTTTCACCATTGTCAGCCCGCAAGCCGTCCGCGGCTCGCAGGCGAACTCGGCGATGACTTTAGGCTTGATTGGCTGCGGGAACCGTGGCATGTACGTGAGCGGCGTTTTCGCCAAGAATGAGAATGCGCGGGTGGCTGGCTACAACGACATTTACGAAGACCGGTTTCAGGCGGCGGCGCAGAAATACACGGGAGCGAAGCGCTTCAATTCCTACGACGAGATGCTGGCGGATAAGAGCATTGACGCGGTGTTGATTGCGACGCCGGCGTTTCTGCATCCCGAGCATTTTGAGCGGGCGGTGAAGGCGAAGAAGCATATTTTCTGCGAAAAGCCGGCCGGGGTGGATGCGCCGGGGGTGTTGCGGTTTTTGCGGGCGGCCCGGAGCGCGGACCCGACCAAGCGGATTTCGATGGACTATCAACAGCGCTACGGCACTGAGTACCGAAAGGCCTATGCCGTCGTGAAGTCCGGTGAATTGGGGCGGATCAGCCAGGTGCGGGCGGCGTGGATGGGCGGTGGTCCGCCGATCAAGAAGGGCCATGATCCGAAGGAAGAGCGGATTCGGAATTGGTTTTTCTACCGCGAACTCTCCGGCGATATGTTGATTGAGCAGGACTGCCACAACATCGATGTCGTGAACTGGTTTATGGGGACGCATCCGGTGCGGGTTTCCGGCTTCGGCAGTCGGATGGAGCGGACGCAGATTGGGGACATCTACGACAGCTTGTCGTTGTCGTACCAGTACGAGAACGGGACGATTTTCAGCTTTACGGCGAACCAGTTTGGGAACCCGGGTTGGACGGATATCTCGGAGACGTTTGTCTGTGAGAAGGGCGTCGTGAATGTGGGACGGAAGGGTTATAAGGTTTATCGGCCGGGTAAGCCGGTGGAGGAAGTCGAGACCAAGTACGACATTACGGCGGATGGGGTGAACCAGTTTGTGGCCGGGGTGCGGGCGGGCGTGGTGGAGAACATGGCGCTGACCGGCGGCGAAAGCACGTTGACGGCGGTGATGGGTTTGATGGCTTGCACGTCGGGTCAGCCGATGACTTGGGAGAAGGTTAACCAAGCTTAAGTAAGTAGTAGAGCAGGGGCGCGGAGAGGAGGACCGAATCGGCTCGGTCGAGAACTCCTCCGTGCCCCTGAATCATTTGGCCCCAGTCTTTGAGGCCGCGTTGGCGTTTCATGGAGGAAAGGATGAGGCCGCCGACAACGCCGGCGATGGCGATGGCGACGGCGAGGAGGGCGGCGACGGGGCGGGGGAAAGGGGTGAGCCAGGAGACGAGGGCACCGAGGGCGGAGGAGAGGAGGAGGCCGCCGAGGAGGCCTTCGACGGTTTTATTGGGCGAGATGGTGGGGGCTAAGCGATGGCG
>JAPKZA010000443.1:346-16677 GCA_026394015.1 Acidobacteriota bacterium | reverse complement strand
TGGCATTCGGCGCTCGATTCTGGGTGGAAATTCCTTTTGAAGAATCAACGGTCCTGGAGCCGTTCTCGGCCGATTCCGGACTCGACTTGCTGGGAGCCAATGTATTGGTCGTGGAGGAGGTTGCGTCCAGTCGCGACATGATCGTTCGGTACCTCACTTCCTGGATGGCCACGGTTGAGTGCGCTGAGAACGGGGGGCAGGCGATCCAAATGATCCGGCAGAAAGCCCGGTCTGGCTACCCATACCGAGTCGCGTTCTTTGGGTTGTCAATGCCGGGGATCACCGGAATCGACGTCGCCCGGTTACTTGCGGTGGATCCCTCCTATTCGGACACATCGTTAATCTTGCTAACGTTCCCGGATGAATTCGGGGGGGGGCAAGAGTGGCGGGAAGCTGGGGTGAAATCGGTTTTGCACCGGCCCGTCCGGAAACAGCTTCTTCGAAACGCGGTCGAGAGGGCGATACGGCCGTCACTGGCGTTTGGCCGGCCCTCCGTTTCGAGCCGATGAACGCAATACTGCCCCGAGCGACGCTTCTAAGGAACCGCGCACAACGGACTCGCTTCGGCCCGGCAGGAGGGGCGAGTTCCTCGCCCATTGGTGCCGTGCCTGCGCGGCCTGTGCGCTTTTGAGCAACACGCGCACAACGGACTCGCTTCGACCCGGCAGGAGGGGCGAGTTCCTCGCCCCTCCTGCCGGGCCTGCGCGGCCTGTGCGCTTCTCAGCGCACGCGTTACCCGAAGACCGGGAGCGGTGTTTACTGGCCGGAATGGACGACCACCTTTCCATGCCGATGAACGAAACGTATCTGGTTGCCACAATCCGCCGATGGATCTCAGCAACTTTGAGTCGAAGAGGTTTACGGCTACAGTTTACGGCTACTACCGAAATCCCTGAGACAGTTTCCGCGCTGAACACACTCTCTTCTTGAATGCCTTGGTCGCTGCCCGGAGCCATACTCGATAGTGTTGACTATTCTTCAGGATTGGCCGGACCGCGGCTAAATTCGTTTCGTGTTGCCGCGGCCTTCGCCCTCACCCGCGATATTCCCCTTTCCGAATGCCTCCATCTGCTCACGCAGCATATGGTTAACTACCTGGATGCGGCGCTGGCGCGAATCTGGGTTCTCTCTGAGGACGGGCATCAACTTGAGCTCCGCGCCAGCGCTGGCCTCTCGAGCCGACTGGATGATAGCGATGCGGTCGTTCGGCTGGGCGTCGGCGAAATCGGCCAAATCGCATTAGAACGGAAGCCCTGTCTTTCGAACGACGCTGATTTTACGGATCGAGACTGGGCGGCACAGATGCGATTCACCGGTTTTGCCGGATCTCCGCTTCTCTATAGGGGCCGATTGATGGGCGTGGCCGCTGTATTCAAGTCGCAGCCACTACAGGACTCCGTGCTGGACGCTCTCAACGCAACGGCGGAAAGCTTGGCGACAGCTATCGTAGGTTCGCGTGCGGAGGCCGGAATCCTGCCGAATGTCGCGCCGGCGGAGAAGGTGAACCAGGCGATGAAACGCGCGATTGAATCGATGCCAAGCGGCATTTTGATTCTAAATCCGGCTGGTCTGATCACGGAGGCAAACTTTCGTGCGGCGAGCTTGTTTGGCTACGAAACGGACGAGTTGGTCGGGCTGCCGGTTCAACAGTTACTGCCATCGTCCGTCCGTCCCGGACACTCCGACGCGGACGCGAGTTTCATGTCCAATCCGCGTGCCTGGTTGATGGGCAAGGGACGCGATTTATTTGCCGTCCGCAAGGACCACTCCGAGTTTTCCGTAGAAATTGGGGCAAATCCGATGGAGCACCTCGGCGAGCTTTCGGTTCTTTGTTCCGTTGTCGACATCACGGATCGAGAGTGGGTTGAGTCGCGACTCGTTAAGACGGTTGACCGATTGACCCTGGCTACACGAGCGGCCGGCGTGGGGATCTGGGACTATAACGTGCAGGAAGGCAAGATGGAGTGGGACACCGAGATGTTCCGCCTGAACGGAATTAAACGGGAGGATTTCAGCGGGGCTTTTGATTCCTGGCAAGCCGGAGTGCATGCCGATGACCGGCTTCGAGCCGAAAAGGAGTTTCAAGTTGCGCTGCTCGGCGGAAAGGACTTTGATACTGAGTTTCGAGTGGTTTGGCCCGATGGAAGCATCCATAACATTCGCGCCCTGGCCATGGTGAAGCGGGACCCTGAAGGCCGCCCTTTGAACATGATCGGCACCAATTGGGATATCACGTCGCAGAAGCGAATGGAGCAAATGAAGTCTGAATTTCTGGCGAATATGAGCCACGAAATTCGAACGCCAATGAACGTGATCATCGGCATGACCGGATTGCTTATCGATACGAATCTGAGTGACGAACAGGCCGACTACGCCCAAACTATTCGCAAAGGCGCAGATTCTTTGCTTTCGATCATCAATGGGATCCTCGATTTCTCCAAACTGGAGGCCGGTCGAGTACTGCCTGACCCGGAAGATTTCAGTATCGACGCGGTTACGGAAGATTCCGTCGAGTTTTTCTCTCAAATCGCTGTTCAGAAGAACCTGGACCTCTCTTGTTTCGTGGAATCGGATGTCCCCCAGTGGGTGCGCGGCGATCGAGGTCGGCTACGCCAGATTCTAACCAATCTAGTTGGAAATGCGCTGAAGTTTACGGATCGGGGAAGGGTAAGCCTGCATGTGCGGAGGCTCGAGTTCAGTAGCAACTGTTTCAACCATTTACGCAGGCGGACGGCTCGACATCGCGGAAGTATGGAGGGACGGGGTTAGGACTGGCAATCAGCCGTCGACTGGCGGAGATGATGGGCGGGAGCATCGGAATCAAAAGCGAATTGGGCTCCGGCACGAGTTTTCGGATTAGACTCCCTTTTGAGAATCCGGAAGGTCCCCGGTTTTTAGAGGCACCGGCCTCCTACAACCTCTCTGGGTTACAGGTGTTGGTCGTTGATGATGTGGAGCAAAATTGGACCATTCTGGAGCAACATTTAAAGTCGTGGGAGATGATTCCGAGTATCGCGGAAAATGGGCTGCAGGCGATCACGAGGATTCGCGAATCTGTGGCAGGCGGACGGCCCTTCGATCTGATACTGCTCGATTGCGGGATGCCCGGGGTGAGCGGAATCGATGTGGCGCGCATTGTCGCCGCTGATCCGGCGATTTCCTCCATCCCGCTTGTCATGTTGACTTCGTACGGGGATAGCGCCGCTTCAAAATTAGTCACGGGCCTTGGAGTTCGTGCCTATTTGACGAAACCGGTGCGAAAGGAGATGTTGCGCAACGCCATTATCAAGGCCCTTAATCCGCTGCCGCCCGTACGAAGTACGCTTGATGAGAAAGCGGCTCCAGCGCGCGTACCGGATGTATCGAATCTCTGTGGCAGGATTCCAGTGTTAGTGGTGGAAGACAACCCCGACAATCAGAAGCTGGCGATCCGCCTGTTGGAGCGCCACAATCTGTCGTGCGACGTCGCCTCGAACGGAATGGAGGCCCTGGCCAAGTTTTCGACAAAGAAGTACGCCCTGATTTTCATGGACTGTCAGATGCCCGTGATGGATGGGTTTCAGGCCACGGGAGCAATTCGGGAGCACGAGCGGCTTTCACCCCAACGAGCCCCGATCATCGCTATGACGGCACATGCACTCCCGGAAGATCGTCAGAAGTGTTTAGCGGCGGGGATGGATGACTACGTTTCCAAGCCGATCAACGAAATCCTTCTCGGTGCCGCGATAAATAAATGGCTTCCCAAAATCAAAAGTGTGCCGCCTCCCCTGGTGGATGATGAAGTGCAGAGTCCGCAGTCGGGTAACAAGATTCAAATCCGGGCTAAATCGGGACTCGAGGAACTGATCCCTGGGTACTTGACGAATCGCAGGCAAGATCTGGTGGTCCTGGGTGAGGCTGTGCGGCAGGGCGATATGGGTATCGCAAAGACGGTTGGACACGGTATGAAAGGGTCCGGTTCGGGCTACGGATTTCCGGTGATCAGCGAGATTGGGCGAGGTATTGAGCAGTCCGCGCTGGCGAAGGACGGCGAGGGAATCGAAAGGCAGGTTGTGATCCTCGAAGAATATCTGGAGCGGTTGGAAATCGTCTACTGAAGTTCTACGCCCGCGAACAGACCAGACGGCCCCTCAATTTAAGTTGCCGTCGCCGGAATACTTGGGGGACCTTTCTACTTTTCCTGGTTCTGTGTCGGCTGCCAAAAGTGACAGTTTCTTCTAGACTAACGCCCATTGGTACGATTGAGACAGTGATCCTGGAGCCATGAAAGAACCGACGAGATCAGAGACGATTACACCGCCCCCGCCTTATGTCCCGAGCAACAACCCGGTTGATACGGATACGCTCGAACTTGTCGCCGCTTGGAAGGCTGAGGATGCAACGACGGACCCGGAACAACTCCGCGAAGCTGACGAAGAGATCGCCGTTTTTGAAAAGGCGATGAACGAGAATCGCGCAGCGACCGGCGCGCGACTGCTCTTTTCGTAAGTCGCTTCCTGGCTCTAGATTCAGCCCCACTCGGATTGCTAACGCCGCCACCCGCCGCTGAATCGCGCTGCGAACTTCGCCAATCGTTTCGTTCGCCGCGTCCTCCACTCTTCCAGCTATCTCCTTCCGTAAGCCGGTTCCAGAGAGAGGAGCCACCAGCATCCCCGCGGCCACTCCGCAGCTCATTCCCGCCGCAAAACTCAAGCAATTATAAATATTCATAACACTTGGAAGAGAGAGTTCCGCCACCCGGTGTTACGAACGATCCGACGTCAGTTCCCGATATCCCACCAACTCCACCCCCGCTGCTTCCATCGCCGACCGGACCGCTGGATGCGTCAACGCCCGTAACTCCACCACCCGACTCCCCTTCAGCCGCGTCCCCGCCGTCCCCAACTCCCCCCCCAACTTCCCCGGATGGCACATCAACTCGGTCACCCCTTCCGGCAAACCCGCCATCAACTTCACTAATTCCTTCTCCGTAAACGCCCCTGTCCAACTGAACCCCGTAAACCAATCCGTATGCCGCAGCCCGGCACCCTCAATCTCCCGCCGCATTCCCCCCTGCCGCCACCGCATCGCCGCGCTCACCACTCCCTTCCGTCCATACGCAAACGGAAAATCCCCCGGCGTCCTCACCCACCCAATCCCAAACTCCTCGGCCACCGTACACACCGCCCGCAGCACCGGCGGCAGCAAATGCGTATGCTTATGCGTGTCCAAATGCGTCGGCCGAATCCCCGCCGCGATCACCTTCCTCACCTGCCCCGCAAACTCCCCATAAATATCCAGCCCCCCGCTATAAACCGCCCTCACGCAATCCGCCAATGTCGCCGGCAGTCCAGGCATCCCCACCAATACCAGGTGCACCCCCACGTCCAGCCCCGGGTTCTCCCCCGCCAGTCGCACGGCGTCCTCAAACGCGTCCCCATTCGCCATCAGCGTCGTGGCCGTCAAAATGCCTCGCTGGTGCGCTTCCACAATCCCGGCGTTCACATCCCGCGTGAACCCAAAATCGTCCGCATTCACTACCAATCGCCGAACCATTAAAATAGCTTAAGCTGGATCGTCAGGAACTTCTTCGGGTTCGCCCGGAAGTCTTTCATGAAGGAATTCATCTCCTTCATCGTGCCGTTCATCGACTCATACAACTGCGGATTCACCATCAGTTGCCCCATCGTCCCCTGCCCACTCTGCAGCCGTTCGACGACCGAATCCAAGCGCGCCACCAATCGATTGACATTCCGGTACAACTCCTCGTCCTTCACGAGCTTCCCCGCCGTACCCTCGCCCTTGTTGATCCCATCAATCGTCTTTTTCAACTCCGCAATCGTCGCTCGCGTGTCATCGTACAGCGCCGGATCCTTCAGTAGTTTCCCCGCGCTCCCCTTGCCCGCCTGCAGGTCCGCAATCACCGCGTCAGTCCGCTTAATCGTCGCCCGGAAATCTTCGTACAAGGCCTCATCGTAAAGCAGCTTCCCGATCGTCCCATTCCCACTGCCGATGTTCGCCGCAATCCCCTGCACCTCCGCGATCGTGCTCACCAATCGCTGATACAACGCATCGTCGGTCAGCAACTTCCCAATCGACCCCTTCCCCTGCTCCACCATCCCCACGATGTGGTCGATCCGCTCGACGATCTTCTGCACGTTCTCGAGCGACGGATACGCCGCATTCACTAGATCCTGGAACTCCTTCGACTCCAGACTCTTCAACTCCCCGCCCGCCTTAATGATCGTTCCGCTCTTGCCCTTCTTGATGTTGATATACTTCGTGCCCAACAGGTTCTCGGCCCCAATCAACGCCTGCGAGTCTTCGGGAATAGCCGGCATCTTGTCCTGATCAATCGCCAGATCGAGCCGAATAATCCGCTTCGGCGAGTTCTCCCCGCTCAGTCCCACCTTCGCGATCTTGCCGATCAGAATCCCGTTCAGCCGAACGGCAGCCCCCAGCGATTTAGGTGATCGCGTTTCCCGTCAGCAGGATCACCAGCACGAACAGGATTGCCAACGCCACCAGCGCCATAACCCCGACCCGAAGCTGGGCCCAACTGACTTTGCTGGCAGATGGCATAGTGTCGCCTTAGGATACCTTGGTTGCGGGATGCATCGAAAACTTTGAAATATACGGGTCCTTGGAAATGGCTAACTCCGCCTCCGTACCCTCGAATACCAACCGGCCGTTTTGCATCACCATGAATTTTGTTCGCTCGAGAAAAGGCGACCCGGCCGGAAGTTTCTCCAGCTTCTCACTCTCCGGATTGTAGCGAAAATTTGCCAACAAATTCCCGTCCTGGAACCGATGCGTGATAATTACCGTCGTCGTGTTCCGCAACTCCCGATCCTTGATCAGCAAAGTGATAATTGTGTTCGCCGTAATCGGGTCCAGCCCCGCCGTCGGCGAATCATACAAAAACAGCTCCGGATCGGTGACCGATCCCCGCGCAATTCCCACCCGCCGCCGCATCCCGCCCGAAAGTTCACTCGGAAATTTACTCATCGTTTTTCCCAACTCGACGAAGTTCAGCGCCTCCTGCACATCCGGCCTCACCGATTCCGCCGTGGGCTTCTTCCCCCCCGCCATGAACCGAGCCTGGTTCAACAACGGATACGCCACGTTCTCTTCCACCGTCAGCGAGTCGAACAGCCCGCCCTCCTGAAATAAAATCCCGATGTAAGAACGAACGTCAAACCACTTCCGCTCGTCAAACCCCGTCACGTCCTCGCCAAACACGTAAACCTTACCATTTGTCGGACGCAGCAGCCCCAGCGCGATCTTCATCATCACCGTCTTGCCCGCCCCGGCCGCTCCCAGCAGGATTCGCGTCTCCCCGCTCCAAATCTCAAACGAAACCCGGTCCAAAATTGGATGTCCCTCCTCAAAAATGAGGGAAACTTCCTCAAACTTGAGGATGCAACGACGCTCTTTCGGTTCTTGCCGTGCCATCAGAGGTTGACGAATATCCTCGTAATTACCGCCGTCACAATAAAGATCCACACGCTCGCCACCACCACCGCTTGCGTCGTCGCCTTGCCCACGCCCTGCGTCCCGCCGCTCGTCCGCATTCCGTAGAGGCACCCTACCAGCGCGATAATCACCGCAAATAAAAACGGTTTCAATAGCCCTTGGGCAATATCGTTGTATTCGAGCGATCGCCAGGCGTTGTTCCAGTACTGCGCCCCCGTCGTCAGCCGGAGCAGCGGCACCGCCACCATGTACCCGCCGATCAAACCCACGAAG
Organism: Acidobacteriota bacterium; assembly: GCA_026394015.1. GTDB lineage: Bacteria > Acidobacteriota > Terriglobia > Bryobacterales > Bryobacteraceae. The sequence goes on along the minus strand of JAPKZA010000443.1, from coordinate 8,949 downwards.
TCCGCGATTATCGTCAGCAACGGTAACGTCACGCACATTGCCAGCAACCGCGGCGTCACCAGCTTTTTCACCGGGTCCGTTCCCAGCGCGCGCATCGCGTCGATCTGCTCTGAAACTTTCATCGAGCCTAATTCTGACGCGATTCCGGACGCGTTCCGCCCCGCGATCAACAGCGCCGTCAACACCGGCCCCATCTCGCGGACCAGCGTAATTGCGGTGATCTGCCCCACCTGCCCCGTCGCCCCGTACTGAGACAGCGCACGCGACATTTGGAGGGCCATGATCACTCCGGAAAAAAATCCGATCAAAACGGTAATCGGCAAACTGCCGACGCCGATGGCATCCATCTGCAAAATCAGGTCCTGCCCATAGAACGGGCGCCGGACAATATTGGCCGTCGCTCGCCCCGCGAGCATCACAAACTCCTGAAAGGTAAGGATGGGGTTTTTCAACCAGTCAAGCAACGGATCGGATCCCTCCGAATTTCGATGCTAGCACAAGCAGATTTATGACACCCTTTAACTATGCTGCAAGGGATCACTGACATCGCCGGAATCAAGGTTGGCCACGCCTCCGACTTCGATGCTCTCACTGGTTGTACCGTCATCCTCTGCGAGGCAGGCGCCGTCGCCGGCGTCGATATTGGCGGGGCTGCGACCGGCACGCAGGAGTTCGATACCATGAGCCCCCTACATGTCGCGGGACTCGTCCATGGCGTCGTCTTCGCCGGCGGCAGCGCGTTTGGACTCGAAGCCGCGTCCGGCGTCCGCAATTTTCTCGAAAAAAAGGGCGTCGGCTTCCTGAAAGCCCCCCACCGCGTTCCCATCGTCCCTTCGGCCATTCTTTTCGACCTCGATATCGGCAAGCCCAACGTCCGCCCGACTCGGGAAATGGGGGCCGCCGCCGCCGCCGCCGCCAGCGCCGGCCCTGTGATCGAAGGTTGCATCGGTGCCGGCACCGGAGCCACCGTCGGCAAGCTCTACGGGATGTCCCAAGCGATGAAGGGCGGCGTCGGCTCCTTCGGCCACGAAATGGGAAAAATCAAAATCGCCGCCCTCGCCATCGTCAACGCCTTCGGCGACGTTCGCGACCCCCGCTCGGGCCTCCTCATCGCCGGTGCCCGCCACTCCCCCGCCAGCTCCGAACTCGTCGATACCGAACGCCTCATGCGAGAAGGTCACGAAGGCGGCCTCTCCGCTGCTAATACTACTCTTGTAGTGGTGGTGACCAACGCCAAGCTCTCTAAGGTCAGCGCCACCCGCCTCGCCAAAATGGCCCAAGCCGGCGTCCTGCGAGCCCTCTCCCCCGGCCACACTATGGGTGACGGCGACATCGTCATCGCCCTTTCCCTCGGAAACGAACCCAGCAAGCTGAACGCCCTCGGCGTCGCCGCGGCCGATGTCGTCGGCCAGGCGATCGTCCGAGGAGTGAAAACCGCCAAGTCCCTCGGCGGCGTCCCCGGCCTCGCGGTACCCTAGAAGAATGGCCAGTCTCCTCGGGATGGACGAGAACGATCTCCGCGAAACCCTCGGCACCAAAGTGCCGGCCTACCGCGCCAAGCAGTTCTACGACGCCCTCTACCGCCAACGTGTCTCCAACCTCGAAGAGGTCGCCGCCCTCCCGCTCGAACTCCGCTCCGGCCATCAACTCGGGTCGCTCGAGGCGGCCGAGACCTACACCTCGTCCGATGGTACAACCCGCTATCTCCTTCGTTTGCCAGAAGATGGCCGGACTGTTGAGACCGTGTTAATGCCTGATCCAAACCGCTCGACCCTGTGCATTTCGTCCCAGGTCGGGTGCCCCGTTGACTGCCAATTCTGCCTGACCGCCAAGATGGGCCTCGAAAGGAACCTAACCGCCGGCGAGATCGTCGGCCAGGTCCTCTACGTTTGCAACAAGCACGGGCTGGACCCTCGATCCCAACATGTAAATATCGTAATGATGGGAATGGGTGAGCCTTTGCTGAACTTAAAAAACGTTCTCAAGGCCACCAAAATCATCTGCGACGACCGTGGCGTCGGCTTTTCGCCCAAGCGCATGACCGTTTCCACCGCCGGCATCATCCCCAAAATCGAGGAACTCGGCCAAGCCAAGGTCCGCCCCAAGCTCGCCATCTCCCTCAACGCTTCCACCGAAGAGCAGCGCGTGGCGATCATGCCGATCACCCGGAAGTACCATCTCGCCGACCTGATTAAAGTGTGTAAAGAATTCCCGTTGAAGCCGCGTGAACACATCACCTTCGAGTATGTGCTGCTTGGAGGCGTCAACGACACCGACGCCGACGCCCGGCGCGTCACTCGCCTCCTCGGAAACATCCGAGCCAAAGTGAACTTGATTGCCCTGAACCCAGGTCCGGGAATCCCTTTCGAGATGCCGACCGAAGAGCGTGTGGCTTCGTTTCACGCGATCGTAATGGAAAAAATACCGTGTTTTGTCCGGAAGCCTCGCGGACGCGATATTTATGCTGCCTGCGGCCAACTGAAGAAGATGGCGGCGGAAGAGTTCGTCCACATTCACTGACGCTCGATGGCGATCGAGTGGACGATTAACGTGCCCTGAATTTTGTTGTCGAATTTTTGAGAAGGGCGCCGGATTATCGTGACCGGGGCGAAGCCGACCGACGGCGATACCACGAACTCCAAGTGGTCTGTATGACGAGGCGTTGTACCCACCAGAGCGGGCGTGACTTGATCCAACACCTGCACGAAGGGCCCTTCGTTAGTCGTGATGCGTTCGGATTCCCAGTCGACTTTCAACGAATATTTTCCGGGAGATAAAACGTAGTTTCGGGTGATATTCGCGAAGCTGGAATTGAAGGTTCCATCGAAGCGGAGAGTGATGGGATCGCGAGAAATTTGGACGTGGTCGTGGGGCGAAAAACGCCAGTCGAGAATCGACGGCTTTTTGAGGGGGGAAAGTTTTTTCCACGTATCGGCCGCTTGTTGATAGTGGCGCAACTCAAATTGGTGATTGATCCAATCGCGGGAAATATCGGAATCGAGGGCCTTGGCGGCGACAAGCTTGTCCCAAACTTGTGTCGAGTCGGGGTGGCGCTGGGCCATCAAAAAATACAAAAACGCGCGAAATTGTCGTGGATCTTCAGGAACCAGCGCGGCGGGCGGGACGCCGGAGCGGAGGTAGTAGTTAAAAATAATTCCGTTGTAGGCCTGAGAAAGCTCCAGAATACGCTTTAGATAGGGACGGGATTTTTCGTAGTCGTTCTGGGAGACGTAGAAGTTGGCCGCGCGGATCAGGATCGGCGGGACGTTGGGGCCTCTTTTGACGGCTTCGAGGAATTTCGCTTCCGAGTTTTCTGCTTCGGCGGCGTCGGCCCAGGGAAAGGGATTGAGCGGATCGTTGGCAATTGTCGCGGGGCTATGTACGTCGTGAATGAACAAGATAGAGGCCGCAAATCCCAAAGATAGGGTAGATAACAAAAGTCCAGCTAGATGTTTCATGGAAAGGTAGTAGGAATATTCCTTGCAAATGTTCAGGTGTTTGCTTGACAGCTGCCATACAAAAGGGTAGAACTGTATGGAAAACAGTTTACCGAGTCCCACAGCTTAGATGGGACTGGAAGGGGCGAAGCCTGCAATGATTTCGCAAGATTGGTACGCAGTCCGAGTGAAGAGCCGCGGCGAAAAAAGTTCCGCGGCAAATATAACGGTGCGCGGGATCGAGTGTTTCTTGCCCACGTACGAATCGAAACGACGGTGGACGGATCGGGTGAAGGTGATTGAGGAGCCGCTGTTCAGCGGGTACGTTTTTTGCCAGGTGCCGGAAGCGCGATTTTTGCCGGTGATCAGTTCGCCGGGAGTTTTGCAGGTGGTGGGGGCGGTGGAGCCGTACGAGATGGACGCGATGCGTCGGCTGGTGGAAGGCGGGTCCGCGATGCCTTGGCCGTACCTGAAAGATGGGCAGCTCGTAAAAATTCGCTGCGGGGCCTGGGAAGGATTAGTTGGAATTTTGCAATCCGGCGGTGGGCGGGATCGCGTAGTCGTAAACATAGAACTCCTCCAGAAGGCTGTAGCCGTGGAGGTTGACCGAGAAATGATTGAACCATGCCGATAATTAAACGCCGAACAAAGATCGTGAGTATCCGGTTGCTAGACGAAGAGTACACGCAACTGTTGCGCCTCTGCCAGACCAGGGGGGCGCGGAGCGTCTCCGATTTGGCGCGAGACGCGATGTTCGGCCTGATGAGTCCGGCGAGTCAGCTGGAAGGCCGAGTGATGGAGTTGGACGCGCGGCTGGTGGCGCTGCGCGACGAAGTGGCGAAGCTCAGTCGGATGGTGCAGGCGTGAAATTCGTTCTGGCGTTCTGGGCGATGGCGGCGTTTGCCCAGACGCAGGCTCCGGTTTATGTTCTGGGGCCGGAAGACCAGATGGTGATCCGGGTTTCGGACTTGGAAGAGTTCGGGGCGGGTGGGACGGCGGCCGCGGCGGACAAGCCGTATCGGATCGACATGCGAGGGTTTGTGAACCTGCCGTTGATCGGGCGGTTGAAGGCGGGCGGTTTGAACGTTGAGCAGTTTGAAACAGCCGTGGTCGAGAAGCTGCAACAGTTCGTGAAGGCTCCGCAGGTGACCGTCCTGGTGACCGAGTTTCGGAGCCAGCCGATTTCGATTCTGGGGCAGGTGGGGACGCCGGGCGTTCATCAGTTGCAGGGGCGGAAGACGTTGCTGGAAGTGATTTCGCTGGCGGGCGGGTTAAAGCCGGAGTCGGGCTTTACGATCAAGATCGTCCGGAAGAAGCAGTACGGGGCGATTCCTCTGAAGTCGGCGAAGGACGATACTTCGGGCGAGTACAGCGTGGCGGAAGTGAGCGTGAAGGGAATCATGAACGCGACGAGCCCGGAAGAGAATGTGCTGATTCAGCCGTTCGACGTGATCACGGTGCCGAAGGCGGAGTTAATCTACGTCGTCGGGACGGTGAAGCGGTCTGGCGGGTTTACTTTGGCCGAGCGGGAGAACGTGACGGTTCTCCAGGCGCTGAGCATGGCGGAAGGGTTTGGGCCGCAAGCGGCGGACAAGCAGTGCAAGATTCTGCGGCGCAACGGGACCAGCGACCGGGAAGAGATTCTGGTGGACCTGAACGCCATCTTGAAAGGGAAGGCTCCGGACGTTTCGATGCGGAGCGAGGATATCTTGTTTGTTCCTTCGAGCACGAGCAAGAAGATAGTAGCCCGAGCTGGAGAAGCGGCACTGGCGCTGACGACCGGCTTGTTGATCTTTAGGCGATAAACGATGGAACAGCCTCAACACAAGATGCCGCAGGTGGTCGACCTGCAACCGGGAGTGCAGTACCGCGGGTATATGGTGCCGCCGGGCTATGGCCCGATGCAGCCGGAAGCGGGACAGACCGAGGACGAGGGGCCTGGGCTAGTTGAATACTGGCGCGTCCTGCAGCGCCGGAAAGGGACAGTGATCCTGATCAGCGTGTTGGGGCTGTTGCTGGCCGTGCTGATTACGCTGCCGATGACTCCGGTGTATCAAGCGAAGGCGCTGATCGAAGTACAGGACGTGAACGACAACTTCCTGAACATGAAGAACGTGCAGCAGTTCGGCAACGTGGCCGGCATGAACGTGATGACGGATATTCAGACGCAGATCAAGATTCTGCAGAGCGACAGCTTGCTGGAACGGGTGAGCGACAAGCTGAAGGTTGTAAAGCCCGGGCAGATTGAGCAAGAGGGCGACCGGGTGAGCGCTTGGCGGCGGGCTTTGAACTTGCCGGAGGAAGACTCCGGCGACGCGCATGCGCAAGCGCTGAGCATGGCGAAGGGAAACCTGAAAGTTCGCGCGGCGGGGCAGACGCGCATCGTGGAAGTGTTGGTGGAGAGCACGGATCGGCAGTTGGCGAGCGACTACGCGAATACGCTGACGACGGAGTTCATCGAGCAGAACATGGAAGCTCGGTGGCAGCAGACGCAGAAGACGGGCGAATGGCTGAGCCGGCAGTTGGACGAGATGAAGATTAAGCTCGAGAAGAGCGAAGAGAGTTTGCAGGCATATGCGCGGAGCAGCGGGCTGCTGTTTACGCAGGAGAAGACGTCCGTTAGCGAAGAGAAGCTGAAGCAGTTGCAGACAGGCATGTCGGCGGCGACGGCGGACCGGATTGGCAAGCAGAGCCGATGGGAGATGGCGGAGACGGCGAGCCCGGAGACGCTGCCGGATGTGTTGAACGACGCGACGCTGCGGGCCTATTCGACGAACCTGACCGAGTTGCGGCGGCAGTTGGCGGAGCTGAAGGCGACTTTCACGGCTAGCTACCCGAAGGTGCAGAAGTTGGAGCCCCAGTTGGCGACGATCGAGGCGGCATACCAGCGGGAGCGGGCGGCGATCTTGAAACGGATCAAGAACGAGTTCGACGAGGCGGCGCGGCGGGAGAAGTTGCTGGCGGCGGACTACAATGGGCAGACGAGGCTGGTGCGGGACGAGGGCGAGAAGGGCATTCAATATGGAATCTTCCGCAGGGAAGTGGACAGCAACCGGACGCTGTACGAGGGGATGTTGGGGCGTGTGAAAGAGGCGAGCATTGCGGGGGCGATTCGGGCGAGCAACGTCCGGATCGTGGACCCGGCGAAGCCGCCGAAGCGGCCGAGCAGGCCGGTGTTGCCGTTGAACGCGGCGCTGGGATTGCTGGCGGGCGTTTTTGCGGGCGTGGGCTTCGTGGTGACGACGGACAGGGCGAACAAGACGCTGCGGGATCCGGGCGATGCGACCTTCTATTTGAACTTGCCGGAGCTGGGGGTGATTCCGAGCGACAAGGTGATGGGCACGGGGAAGACGGCGAAGAAGATTAAGGCCGCGATCCATAACGAGAGGCTGTTGACGGTGGGCGTGGACGCGGAGTTGGCGGAACGTGTGGAGCTTGTCGTCCACCAGAAGAAGCCGAGCATGATGGCGGAGAGCTTTCGGGCGACTTTGACGTCGATCTTGTTTGCGGGGCAGAACGGGGTGGAGCGGCCGAAGGCGTTGGTTTACACGTCGGCGGGTCCGGGCGAGGGGAAGAGTACCGTAGTTAGTAACATGGCGACGGCGCTGGCGGAGATTAACCAGCGGGTGTTACTGATTGATGCGGACACGCGGAAGCCGCGGCAGCACGCGATTTTCGGGGTTTCGAACGACCGGGGATTGACGACTTTGCTGCTGGATCCGTTGCCGCTGGCAGAGCGGGATTTGGCGAGCTTTATTCAAGAGACGCAGGTGCCGGGGGTATGGCTTTTGCCGGCGGGGCCGGGCGTGGCGAGTGCGACGAATTTGCTGTATGGGGCGACGATGGCGCAGTTGCTGGATGCGTTGAAGGGTCAGTTTGACGTGGTGTTGATTGATACGCCGCCGATGTTGCAGATTCCGGATGCGCGCATATTGGGGAGGATGGCGGGGGGCGTGATACTCGTGCTTCGGGCGGGGAAGACGACGCGGGACGCGGCGAAGGCGATGCGGAACCAGTTGCAGCAGGACGGGACGAAGATTATGGGGACGATTCTGAACGACTGGAACCCGAAGATGAGTCCGGGCGGTTACTACGGGTATGCGGGCGGATACTACAAGAGTTACAAGGGATATTATGGGGGGACGGACCGGAACGAGAGCAAGAACTGAGGGGGGGCGCAAGAGAAGTCGCTATGTTGTTTGTATCGAGAACGACGGGTACCTTGCATCTTTAGAACGTCGGAAGCTTTACGAGGTTGTTCCAGATCGACGGTCCGAGAGTTTGGGGTTCGTTCGTGTGATTGATGAATCGGGGGAGGACTACTTGTTTCCTTCCACGTTATTTATTAAGATCGCGGTTCCTGATTCGGTTCGGTTGGCGTTTGTTGGGAGTTCTACGTAGAAACGACCGCTCCCTAACGGTCGCGGCTCGGTAGTGTGATTCGGGTTCCGGCACTGTCGCGGGTTGGAAGAGGCTACATGGTTATACTTGAAGTTGTGCGAGGTGGATGGTGGAACAACCTGTGGTGAGCAACCTGGACAAGTCGCTCGAGAGTGAACTGAGAACTCGGGCAGAACGGCATGGCCGGAGTCTAGAAGAAGAGATCCGGCAGATTCTGATGGAGTCGATCTTCTTGGAAACACGCGCACAACGGACTCGCTTCGGCCCGGCAAGATGGGCGAGTTCCTCGCCCGTTGGTGCCGAGCCTGCGCGGCCTGTGCGCTCGCGGCCCGGTGCGGAAGTTGAGCGCACAGGGCTGGGTTTAGGCTCGCGGATTTCAGCTCGATTTTTGGGGGCGGGGCTCGTCGGCGAGATCCCCGAATGGCGGGGACAACCCCGTTGATTGCTGGATGCGAAGTCGGCGTGGGTGAGGTAATCTGAGACGAGAGGTATTCCGGATGATCTCTGAATGGCTGGATGCTGGCATGCGTCGGGCCCAGTACGAAGTACTGTTTGACGACGATGCCCACCAAGAAGGGTATTTTGGAACAATCCCTGAGTGCCGCATTGTTTTGGCTTCCGGCCCCACCCTTGAGGAATGTCGCACTGAGTTGCGGTCTTGCCTCCAGGATTGGCTGCTTGTTCGGTTGAGGCAGTCCAAACCCGTGCCGGAATTTGATGGGATCAGCCTGGCGGCTGAGTTGAGTGATGAGTCTACTGAGCTCA
>JAPKZA010000443.1:0-309 GCA_026394015.1 Acidobacteriota bacterium | reverse complement strand
TGGAACCCGCGATCGATGGCTAGGTTGGTTCCGATCTCGGTAAAGGATTTGATTAAGAGGCTTAGGAAGTTTGGGTGGGAAGGCCCGGTACGGTCCGGACGGCACCATACCCTTGCTAAGGGTACGGACACTCTGACGGTCCCCAATCCGCATCGGGCCGATATATCGGTTGGCATGGTTCGTCGCATCCTCGCACAGGCTGGTATTTCAGTTGAAGATTGGCTTGCGGCGGGTTGAGGATAGAGGGATTGAGTAAGTCCCCGTCTTCTACGGAGCCGCGCACAACGGACTCGCTTCGGCCGGGCAGGG
>JAPKZA010000395.1 GCA_026394015.1 Acidobacteriota bacterium | reverse complement strand
AAGATATCTTCATATATGTGTTGGATTTATCGGATACGAGCATATACTTCAACCTAAGGACTGCTTTTGAATGCCTACTAATCCGTTCGCTCGGGGCCGGCGTGCCCTATTGTGTTCATTGATGCTTTTGCTGCCGTTGGGCAGTGCGTGGGGGCAGCGATTGGAGCGTGGCCGGGCGGTACGGATGCTGGCGCGGCCCCACGTGGCCGCCCAGTTTATTGTGAAGTTCCGAGATGCGGAGCAGGCGCCGGAGAGCGATTCCGTGGGTGCCTATGCCACCGGGGGAGTAAGGGAGCTTTCGCGATTGGGGACGTCGGGGCTGCATTTGGTGCGGACGGGGCGGGGCGGGGCGGAGGTGCTGGAGCAGCTTAGCCAGCATCCGGACGTGGAGTATGTGGAGCCTGACTATATTCTGACGGCGAGTAAGTTTCCGAACGATCCGCTGTTTGCGAACTTATGGGGTTTGCGGAATACGGTGCTGTCGGGGGCGGATATAAGCGCGACGCTGGCTTGGGATATTACTACCGGGTCAAAAGGAGTAATGGTGGGAATCATTGATACGGGTGTTGATTTTACGCATCCGGATTTGACGGCGAATGTTTGGACGGCGCCGCGGGCGTTTACGGTGACGGTGGGCGGGAGCCAGACGGTAACTTGTGCGGCGGGGACGCGGGGATTTAACGCGATTACGAAGGCGTGCGTGCCGATGGACGATAACGGGCATGGGACGCACGTAGCGGGGACGATTGCGGGGGCGGGAAACAACGGGAGCGGGGTGACGGGGATTAACTGGACGGGGGCGGTGCTGCCGTTGAAGTTCTTGGACGCCTCGGGGAGCGGGAGCACCTCGAACGCGATTTTGGCGATTGATTTTGCGGTGCAGTTGAAGCAGCAGTTTCCGACCGAGGGGGTGCTGAAAAATGGGGGGGGGGGGGGCGGGAGTTCACAGGCGCTGGAGACGGCGATTGGGCAGGCGAATACAGCGGGGATGTTGTTTGTGGCGGCGGCGGGAAATGAGGCGGCGAATAATGATACGACGGGGAGTTTTCCGGCCAATTCGGAGCAGGCGAACGTGATTAGCGTAGCTTCGACGGACCAGTTGGACGGATTGTCGAGCTTTTCGAACTATGGGTTGAAGGTGCATTTGGCGGCTCCGGGGAGCAAGATTGTGTCGACGTTTTTGAATGGCCAGTATGCGACGATGAGCGGGACCTCGATGGCGACGCCGCACGTGGCGGGGGCGGCGGCGCTCGTGCTGTCGGCTTGTGGGAGCTTGGATACGGCGGGATTGAAGCGGGTGTTGTTGCAGACGGTGGATCCGTTGAACGTGTTGACGGGGAAGACGTCGTCGGGTGGGCGGTTGAACGTGTATAAGGCGGTTCGGCAGTGTGCGACGCCGGGAGTGACGCTGGAGGCGAGCCCGAGTTCGCGGATGTTGAAGGCGGGGGAGACGACGACGTTCACGTTGACGCCGCGGAGTTTGGGCGGGGTGACGGGGACGCCGACGGTGCAGATGACGGGTCTGCCGACGGGGGTGACGGCGACGGTGAGCGGGGTGATGGCGTTTGGGACGGGATCGACGTTGAGCGTAGTGACGGCGGGAACGGTGACGCCGGGGACCTATGCGTTGACGGCGACGTTGGCGATGGAGAGTTTGCGGGCGACGACAGCGTTGACGCTGGTGGTGCAGGCGGCGACGGTGACGGCTCCATTCACATTGGCGGCGACGCCGGGGGGGATGGATGTGGTGCGGGGTGCGAGCAGTGCGTTGACGGTGAGGATTGCGCGGGCGAGCGGATTTACGGGTCCGGTGACGGTGGTGGTGGAGGGGTTGAGCGTGGGGCTGACGGGGACTCCGTTAACGATTGCGAGCGGGGCGACGACGGGGACGGTGACGTTGGCGGCGACGGCGACGGCGACGTTGGGGACGGCGAACGTGCGGGTGGTGGGAACCGGGGGGAGCCCGGTGGGGAGTGTGACGGCGCCGGTGATTGTGACGGTGCGGGTGCCTGTGGCTCCGTTTTCGATGACGGCGCCGGGCGCTTTGCAGGTGTCGCCCGGGGGGAACGGGACCGTCGTGGTGACGATTGTGCGGAGTGCGGGGTTTACGGGTCCGGTGACGGTGG
>JAPKZA010000513.1 GCA_026394015.1 Acidobacteriota bacterium | reverse complement strand
GACCTGCACAAAGGCCGCGACACCGGGCCCGCCTGGAGCCTGTTTCTCGACATCTCGGCCGGGCTGATGGCCGTTGTCTCCTTCACCGGTCTCGTGCTGATGTGGTTCCTGCAACGCAAACGGATGGCCGGCTTCGTCACCATGGCGGCGGGTGCGTTGGCCTGCTATCTCGTCTACGTGATCTGGGTCCCTTAACTACTTCGTCAACACTTCGTCCAGGTTGAGCAGTTGATTAGCCAGCATCGTTAACGCCGCACCTTCGGCGGGCGCGACTCCAGCTTCAGCCGGCGCGGCACCCGCCGCCATCAGCTTCTTGGCGTCCGCTAAATTCCCGTCATAGTAGCGCAGATACTCCTGAAACGACCTCCGCGCAATCTGCCGTTCGGCGGCCGCCAACGGCCGACCCAGCACGGCATCCGCCAGGAAGTCGGCGCGTGGGTCGAAGTCGGTCGAGACTTTATAAGCCCGCTGGCCGAGCACCCGAGCCGCCTCGACAAACTGCACGTCGTTCATCGTCACGAGCGCCTGCAGCGGCGTATTCGTCCGCTCCCGCCGCACGGTGCAGGCTTCCCGCGTGGGCGCGTTGAAAATCTCCATACTGGCCGGCGGAGCGCTGCGCTTCCAGAACCAGTAAACGCTGCGACGGTACAGCTTGTCGCCCGCGTCGGCTTGGTAAAACCGCGTGTTCGAGCCGTTCATCGCCACCGTCTCCCAAACGCCGCCCGGCTGGTACGGCTTCACGCTCGGCCCCCCGATCTCGTCGGCCAGCAGCCCGCTCGAAGCCAACGCATAGTCGCGAACCATTTCGCCATCCATGCGAAAGCGAGGGCCCCGGCTCAGCAGCCGATTCTCCGGATCCTGCGCCAGCTTCTCGGGCGTCGAAACGGCCGCTTGCCGATACGTCGCCGATAGCATCACCTGCTTATAGAATCGCTTCACGTCCCAGCCGCCCTCGCGAAAATCGACCGCGAGCCAGTCGAGCAATTCCGGATTCACCGGCGCCTGGCCCTGGCTGCCGAAGTCCTCGGCCGTACGAACCAGCCCGTCGCCGAACAGCTCCTGCCACATGCGATTGACGGCCACGCGGGTGGTCAACGGGTTCTCCGGCTGCAGCAGCCATCGGGCCAAGCCGAGGCGGTTCCGCGGAAGATCAGCCCCCATCGGCGGCAGCACGCTGGGCGTATTCGCCTCTACCTTTTCGCGCTTCTGGTCGTAGGCGCCGCGATAGAGAATATTCGCGAACGGCATCGAACCCGAACGTTCCTGCATCACGTGCGTCACCGCGCCACGACGCGTGATCGCCTTGGCTTCGAACTGTAATTTGGCCTGCTCGGCGGCCAGCTTGGGGTAGGTCCCATCGCGGTGAAACAGGTAGTAAGTCCGCACCGCCTCGCGGTCTTCGCCCTTTCGAATGGCCGGCCAGTCGGCCAGCACACGGGCCTCCGTTTCGCTCACGACGCGCTTCAAAATACGGAAGTCGGCGATCTCTCCGCCGGCCAGCGACTTGCCCAGCAACAGCGGCGCGCCAGAGTCGATCCGTCCCGGAAGCCGCACGTTTTGGTTGCCCGCGCCCTGCGTCGGAACGGCCTTGCCGTTCAGGTAAAGGCTGAGGCCGGACTGGTGACGGGTGCCATCGTAAGAAACGACCAAATGATTCCACGAGCCTTGCGCCATCTGGCTCAGATGGCCGGCGCGAATCTCGATGTTCTTGCCGTCGTCCCCGATCAGGCGGAAGGCGGGCACGCGCGAGCCGACGTCGATCATCCAACCGCGGCCCTTGTCCTCGGCGTCCTGCTGCGCCGCCACGGTGTAGGGCTGCTCGGTCTTCGGGAAGAAGAAAGAGACGGCGATCGTGAACGCCTGGTCGGCCAGCAGAGTGGGCGCCTTGACGACGGGCACCCCTTCGTTCTTTTCAAAACGCAGAGGGGCCTTCAGTACGTAGAGCTCATCTTTCGCGGCCAGCGGAGCCCCGGCGATCGACTTGCTCCGCGACGAACCAAGCCACTCTTCGAACTTCGGGTCGACGCTGGTTCGCCGTTGCTCGAGTTCGGATTGCAGAGACCGGCGCCGGGCGGAAATCTGGTCCCATCGCTCCCGATCCTCTGGCCGGGGAACCACAAGAACGGGCGGCGTATCGGGGATATTGTCGTCCATCACGTTCTGCGTGGTGTTACGGAAGAACGCCCCCAGCGAGTAAAAGTCCTTTTGCGTAATCGGGTCAAACTTGTGGTTGTGGCACGCCGCGCAGCCCACCGTCATGCCGAGCCAGACGGCCCCGACCGTATCGGCCCGATCCTTGGCATAGATCTCGGCGTATTCGTCCTCGATCAGCCCGGCTTCGTTCGTAGTGGGGTTGCAACGTTGAAAGCCAGTAGCCACCCGTTGCTCGAATGTCGGATTAGGCAGCAGGTCGCCAGCGAGCTGCTCGGTCGTGAAGCGGTCAAAAGATAGGTTCCGATTGAACGCGCTGATCACCCAATCGCGATACGGCCACATCTCACGATAGTTGTCGACGTGGATGCCGTGGGTATCGGCGTAGCGAGCCGCGTCGAGCCAATAGCGGGCGCGATGTTCCCCGTAACGGGGCGAAACCAGCAGGCGGTCGAGCAGTTTTTCGTAGGACCCATCGGCGAGGAACTGATCGAGATCGGCCTTCGTCGGCGGCAGTCCAGTCAGGTCGAGCGCGGCGCGGCGAGCCAGAGTTCGCCGGTCCGCCTCTGGCGCAGGCGCCATGCCCTTCAGCCGATTGCGGACGAGGACGTCGATCGGATTGCCCGCAGCCACGGCAGGCCGCATCGGAGCTTCGTAGGCCCAGTGGGCGGTCCACGGAGCGCCTTCGTCGATCCAGCGCTTGAGCGTGGCGATCTGTTCCGGCGACAGTTTTTTGTGCGACGACGGCGGCGGCATAATCCGCTGCGCCCGGGTCTCGGTGACCCGGGCCAGAATCGCGGCGCGCTTCCCGACCAGCGAATCCTTCTGGTCCAAACGAAGGCCAGCCATGCGGGTCCCAGCGTCCGGGCCGTGACACTGAAAACAGTTATCGGCCAGGATCGGCCGGACTTCGCGTTGATAATCGACGGCCAGCAGAAAGGAGACCGAACCAGCCAACAAGAGCAGCGTACGCATAGCGTTTATTCTATGCCTCTATCGTCTCCGGATCAGCAACACCCCGACGCTGTTGCACCCACGTGCCCAGGTCGTCGAGCAGACTGTAGGCAACCGGGGTGAGAATCAGCGTCAGCAGCAGCGACAGGCTTTGGCCGCCGATGACGATAATCGCGATCGAGCGGCGCTCTTCGGCTCCCGGCCCCGTACCCAAAGCCAGTGGCATCATACCGGCCACCAGGGTGATCGTGGTCATCAGAATGGGGCGGAGACGGTCCTTATTCGCTTGCAGAATAGCCGCCGCCCGGCCCAGGCCTTCCCGACGCAAGTTGTTCGTGTGGTCGATCTGCAAAATGCTGTTTTTCTTCACCACCCCGAACAAAACCAGAATGCCCAGGGCGGAGTAGAGGTTCAGCGTTTCGCCGAAAAGCCACAACGAAAGGAAGCCAAATGGGACGGCCAACGGCAGGCTGAGCAGAATCGTGACCGGATGCAACAGGCTCTCAAACTGCGAGGCAAGAATCATGTACATGAAGACGATCGACAGCGCGAAAGCGAGGAGGAACTCGTTCAACGTCCGTTCAAACTCTCGACCCCGGCCAATGATCGTCGTCGAGTACGAAGCGGGCATATTCATGGCTTCGGCGGCCTTGAACATCTCGGGAAGCCGATCGCCGAGGCCGTAGCCGGGCAGGATGTTGGCGCGAATGCCCACCTGCCGCTGACGGTCGAGACCCTCAATGCGATACGCCGAAATGGCCTCTTTCATCTCCACGACGTTATCGAGCCGAACCAGCCCCAGACGGGCCTTCGTCGAAGGAACGTAGAGCTTCGAGACGGTCGCCATCGAGTTGCGATCCGTATCCTTCAGACGGACTTCGACGTCGTACTCCTCGGCGATTTTTTCGTCGCGGAAGCGGGAAACTTCGTCGTCGCCGCCCACCATCAGGCGCAGCGAACTGGCGATGTCCGAAGCGTCCACCCCCATGTCCGCGGCACGATTACGATCGATCACCACGCGGAGTTCCGGCTTGTTGATGCGCAGCGTCGTATCGACGTCAGCCAGACCCGGAATCGTCATCGCCGTCTTGCGAAGCCGCTCGGAGTATTTGAAAAGTTCGTTGATTTCGGGGCCGCGGATGACAAAATCGATGTCGTAAGGGGCAGAGCCTTGGTTGAGCGATTGGATATTGCCGACGCGGCAACGCAGGTCGGGGAACTGCTTCAACTTGGCGCGCACGGCGATCATGACGTCCCGTTGCGAATAAATCCCTTGGAAGGCTTGCGCCGGGTGGCCCTCCAGCGTTTTGCGCCAAAGGCGCGACAGGGAAAAAACGCGTTCTTCAATGTCTTCGAGAGCCAGATAGATCCGCCCGCTATTGACGCTTTGCAGATACCCGGAACCGACCACGGCGACAACATGCTTGATGCCGGGCATCGGCTTGAGTTCGAGATAGATGCGGTCCAGAACTTCCTGCATCGCCTGCAGGCTCGTGCCTTCCGGGGTGTTGATGCTGACTTCGATTTCGCTTTCGTCGACATTGGTCGGCAGGTACTCCTGCCGAACGAGGCGGAACAACGGAACGGTGCTGCAGATCGTCAGCACGCCAAGCGAGGCGATGATGAGACGGTGGCTCATCGCCCATCGCAACAGCTTCATGTAGAAGCGCTCAATGGCCCCATAAAGGCCCTCGCTCGAAGTGTGCAGGCCTTCGCCCTGCTTCAGCATCCGCGAGCACATCATCGGCGTCAGGCTGAAGCTGACGACAAGCGAGACGAGAATCGCTACCGTCGCGGTGACGCCGAACGAGTACAGAAACCGGCCCGAAATCGACGACATGAACGAGACGGGAAGGAACACGACGATGAGGCTGAGGGTGGTCGCCATGACCGCCAAGCCAATGTCTTTCGTCGCCCGGACCGCCGCTTCGCGAGGGGCCATTTTCTTTTCGTCAACGAATCGGAAGATGTTTTCCAGCACGACGATCGCGTCGTCGATCACCACCCCGACCATCAGCACCAGCGCCAACATCGTGATGTTGTTGAGCGTAAAGTTCATCGCTCGCATGGCGCCGAAGGTGGCGATGATCGAAGCCGGAATAGCAACCGCGCCGATCACCGTGGCCCGCCAGTCTTGCATGAAAAGAAAGACAACGAGCGAAGCCAGAATCGAACCCAGAATCAAGTGGAGCAGCACCTCGTGGAAAGCGGCCTCAATATAGCGGGATTGGTCCTGCAGGATATCGAGTTGCACCCCGGGGGGCAGCAACGGCGTCACGCGCGCCAGCCGGGCCTTCACCCCATTCACGACGTCGATCGTGTTCGCACCGGACTGCCGACGCACCTCTAAAGCGACTGCGGGCTTGCCGTCGAATCGGGCGGCGGTGCGTTGCTCCTTGTGGCCGTCTTCGGCATAGCCGATATCGCGAATCCGAATCGGCGAAGTGCCGATGGTGGCGACGACGAGTTCGTTGAACGTCTTCGGATCCGGGAAGCGGCCCAGCGTGCGCAGAACGAGTTCCCGGCTACCCTGGTCGACGCGGCCCCCGGGGATGTCGGAGTTCTGCCGCGCAATCGCGTTGCGCACACTCAGGATCGGGATCTTGTACGCGGCCAACCGCTCCGCATCCACCCAGATGTTGATCGCCCGTTTCTGCCCGCCGATCAGCTGCACCTGCCCGACGCCGCCCACGCTTTCGATCGAGTCCTTGATATCCCGCTCGCCAATTTCGTAAAGCTCGCGGCCCGTCTTGTTCCCGCTCAGAATCAGCGTCATCACCGGCGAGGCGTCGGTGTCGAGTTTCTTAATCAGCGGCGGTTTCGCGTCGCGCGGAAGTTGGGAGATGATGCTGGCGATCGCGTCGCGGACGTCCTGAGCAGCGATGTCGATGTTGCGATTCAGGTTGAAGGTGATCGTAACAATCGAGATGGATTCGGTGGAAGTAGAGCGAATATTGTCGATGCCCTCGACGGTGGAAACCGAATCTTCCACGAAGCGGGTGACGGCGCTTTCCATCTCTTCCGGCGAAGCACCGGGCAAAATGGTGCGCACCGAAATGATCGGCATGTCCACATCGGGGAACCGGTCAATGCCGAGTTTGGAATACGACACCCCGCCGATGACGACCATCGCCAAGATCAACATCACGGCGAAAACCGGCCGCGCGACACAGACTTCGGCGAGCTTTTGCATCTAGTTTTCCTTGACCTTTTGGCCCTTGGTCATGCGGTCGGAGGCGGGATTGACGATGTGGTCGCCAGGCTGCAGGCCTTCCAGGATTTCGATCGAATTGGGCTCCAGCCGACGGCCGGTTTTCACGATGCGATCTTCGAGCGCGCCGTCCTTAACCACAAACGACCGCTCGATCCCAGCGAAGCTCACGACCGCGTTGCCGGGGACGACGATACCCTGCGAGGCGGCGTTCAACGTGATCATGCCTTGCACAAAGGACCCCGGGCGAAGAACACCATCCAAGTTCGGAATCTCTCCTTCCACCATCAGGGACCGACTCTGCACTTCGATCGCAGGGCTTACGCGGACGACCCGGCCGACGCGGACAATCGGCGAGCCCTCCAGCCGAACTTCGATCGCCTGGCCGCGGGCGATGCGCGCTGCCAGCCGTTCCGGCACGTCGAGACGAACCCGTAAAGGGTGCTGCCGCACAATCGTCAGGATTGGCGCGTTGATCGGAAGGTACTCGCCGACCGAGGTAGACCGGCGCGTCACGGCACCGGTGAAGGGCGCGCGGATGGTGCAATCGTCGAGCTGTTGGCGGGCCAGGGCCAGCGTGGCCCGCCGTTCGCTCAGCTGCGCTCGAAGCTGCATCACATCCGCCAGAACCGCCGAATAATGGGCCTCGGAGCCGTCCCGGCGGACTTGGGCCTTTTCGAATTCAATCCGCGACACGACGCCTTCCTTCTGCAGCCGGGCCGTCGTATCAAAGATGAAGCGGGCTTCCTTAAGAGCCGCCATCGCTTCGCGAACCGTGGCGGTCCTCTCGGCGCTGAACTCCTCATCCGGCCGGTTAGCAATTGCTAGGCGGGCGCGAATCTGGTCGACGGTCGCTTCGGTTTGCCGCACCCGAAACTCGTATTCGGTCTTCTCGATTTCGGCCAGAATGTCGCCCGCTTTAACCAGGCTGCCGAGATCGGCAAAGAGCTTAAAAACGCGCCCAGGAACCTTGGCCGAAACGGTGGTGAGCTCTTCGGCGAAGAGTTCGCCGTTAGCGCTAATGACCTCGGGGAGGGGGGAAAGTTGAACGGTGACCGACTTGACGGGAAGAGCCGGAGCAGCCTGTTTGGCTTCTGAAACAGCCCCGGGAGCGTAGGGTCCAGAGCAGCTGGTGAGCAGAGCGACGAGGGCCAAAATAGGAGCTAGAGAGCGCATGAGGGAAGAAGATCCATTGTTTCACAGCGGGCGAGGTCGATGAAGAGACGTTAAGCCGTAGAACTATGGTTACGCCACCACTACCCCCATCGGCGGGAGAGGGGCTATAGAACCCTGCGTATTCCCTCAGGTCATCTTCCTCCGATTTCGAGAGCGGTTCCCAATTGGTTCAATCCACGGTTCCCGGCAAGATGGATTCATGAAGACCTCAGTGATCGCAGCAAAGTTTCTGACGGCCTTGGTTTTGTCGAGTTTTCCGGTGTCGGCAGCATCGTTGTCGGTGACGGGGATCGATTGGAACCTGGGTCAAATGGTGGATTTATCAACCAGCGGCCAAAGCAAGGTGACCTTCGCCGGAATCATCTTCGCCGAATACGCCAATAGCCCGGTCTCGCTGTTTTGTGTGGATTTGTTTACGGATGTTGGAATTGAAACGTTTTCGGTAAACGCCGGGAGCGTCGATCTCGTACTGAACGGACGCCGGGCATCCTGGTTGATGCAGACCTATTTGCCGCTGATTGCGAACGCTGACCAAGCGGCCGCGGTGCAAGTGGCGATTTGGGATGTGGTGCACGACGGCGGTGACGGCTTGACGAACGGTGCCCTGCAAGGCGGAGCAACGCCAACGAGCGTCGTCCAATTGGCTGAGCAGTACATCGCGGCAAGCAGCGGACAGGGCACGACGGCCGGTGGCATTTTCACTCACGTCGATGGGCCAACCGCCAGGCAACAGTTAATGGCTCCGGGTAATTTTACGGCGGCGGCGTTTGGGTTTGTGGTTCCCGAGCCGGCGACGTACTTAGCAATGGGCAGCGGCTTGCTGATTCTCGGCTTGGCGCGGCGCAAACGAAACTCCAATTAAGCCGGGCGCAGTATACTGCCTAGATGGCAGCCCGCTCCCAAGCAAACATTGGAGAGTTAGTAGAACTGCGGGAGCTTGCTCCGGGTTCCTTACACTCTCTTCTCGATGAGGAGATCGCAGTCTGGCGACGGGACTTGCGTTGGGATTTTCATTCCTCCGCGGCGCTGGTCCGTAAGTTCGCCGACGAGCAAACCCTAGGCGGCCATGCCTTAATCTCTGGTCGCGACGTTCTCGGCTACGCATACACCGTAGCCGAGAACGGCAAGGGTCTCGTGGGCGACCTGTTCGTCAGGGAGCCGTTCCAGTCGGTCGAGGCAGAGAATCGACTGTTGGCCGCTTGCGTCGATTCGCTGGCGAAAATGCGCGGCGTCACCCGCATCGAGTCGCAGATCCTGCTGCTCGAACACCCCCGGCGCATGCCAGCCGCCTACGACGCGCACCTTAAGCTGCACGAACGCCAGTTCATGCACTGCCCGCTGCAGCCGTGGCCCGCCTGGCCGAGCGGTCCGTCGGCCCGCAGATTGGACCTCGACACTTGGCACGATCGTTATCGGGACGATGCGGCGCGGATGCTCGCCGATGCCTACGACGGCCACGTCGACAGCCAGATCAACGACCAGTATCGAAGCGCGAGCGGCGCACGCCAGTTTCTGACGAACATCGTCGAGTATCCGGGTTGCGGACGGTTTGACGAGGGTGCCTCATGGTTGGCGTGGAGCCGGGATACCGGTCGGCTGGTGGGTGCGTGTTTAGCCAGCCGCGTCGCCGACGACATCGGCCACATTACGCAGGTTTGCGTCGCTCCGGGGATGCGGGGGCGCGGGGTCGGCTATGAGCTGATGATTCACTCCATGCGATCAATGGCGGAGACCGGGTGTACGCACTGCAGCTTAACCGTGACGAGCGCCAACCACGGCGCCATCGGGCTGTATCGGCGAATGGGCTTTGCGCTGCGCCGACGGTTTGCAGCCATGGTCTGGGACGGGTTTAACCCCACCAAACGCGGCTTCTTCTTCTAACGGGTACCCGGAACAAACTCCGCCAGTACTGCTTGGCGAAGGAGTTTGGGCGGCAGCAGTCCCTGGCTCAAGATGAAGTCGTGGAAAGGGCGCGGCCGGAACTTCGCGCCGAGCGCTTTTTCCACCTCCTGCCGCAGCGCGAGGAGATTCAGATAGCCATAGAAATACGACGTGGCTTGGGCCGGAGCGCGGAACATATACCGCTCCGTTTCTTGTGTGACCATGGCCTCGGAAACCACGACGTCTTCCAGCAGAATGCGGCGCGCTTCGGCCGGGGTCATCTTGCCCATGTGCAGTTCAGGGTCGATGTAGGCGCGGGCGGAGCGCAGCAGCCGATGCTGCAGCGAAATAAGCTGCCCTTCCAGAGGGAAGTACGGCATCGTGAGCCATTCGGAGTAGAGCCCCCAGCCTTCCACGTTGACCGAGTTAAAAGCAAAGACGGCCCGGGCGGTGGAGACGCCGCGTTCCACCATCGTCGCGAACTGCATCTCGTGGCCCGGCCGCGCTTCATGCGCGGTGAGCGTCCAGGACGCCGCGGCGAACGTGAAATCGTCGTACTGCTGCGCGTTGCCGTTGGAAGCCGGCACCTTCAGCGGAAGCACGAATTCGCCCGCTTCGCCCGTGTTGCCGATCAACCGCGGGGGCCGCATGTTGGGCGCGGGTTGTTGGGCAGACTCCGCCGCCGAGGCGAGCCGCATGCGGGCTTCGCGGTCGGGCAGAGTAACCAGGTCGTGCGTCCGGACAATCTTTTCAAGGTCCTTGATCCGGCCGACGTAATGGGCGAAGATGTCCTCGCCATTGAACTGCTCTTTTTTCAACTCCCGGATCACGGCCCGATAATCCGTCTGCTTCCAACCGCGCGCGGCGGCCACCTTCGGGGCGATCACCTGCATCTGTTTTTGCAAATCGGCAAACGCGGTCCGGGCGCGGGCGGTCAGTTCGGTCGCGGGAATATCGACGCCGTACTGCTTCAGGCTGAAGGTGTAGAGATCCGGCGGAAGTTTGAAATCGGTCCGGGAGATAGGAAGCACGTCCTGGCGGAGGAATCTTTCGTAAGCGGTGAGTTGGCTTTTCAGCGCGTCGTACGGCTCGCGGTAACCTTCGATTTTGTACTTTTCGAGCAGCTGACCAAGGCCTTCGACCAGCGTTTGCGCGTTGCCAAGGTCGCGCTCGAGTTGGGCGCGCGGCGGGGGGAGCAGGCCGGGTTGCTTGAGCTTCGCCCGGGTTTCGCGCTCGGCGTGGACCGTAAGCGGTTGGAAGCCGGGTTCCAGGCCGGCGTATTTGCGGAGCCGGATTAAAGCGGCCGCGCGCCGTTCCGGCGCGACTTGCGGATCGAGCAGTTGCCGAATCCCGCCAAAGACGGCGCCCACCGCGTTGAAATAGGGAATTTCATATTTTTCGTTCAGTTCCAGGCCTTCTAGAGACTCGGCGGCAGCCAGAATCATGATGTCGAGGTCCTGCCGCACCAAGGGGTGGGTCGCTTCGCGCCGCCGCTGCTCCAGGCTGATCTTTGCTTCGGTAAGCACCTTGCGGGCGCGGCCGGTCAGCCCGGGCGAGAGATCGCGGATTTCGCCGTCGAGGCCGGGGAGGCCGAGCGAGCCCGCCGACTCCGGGGCCAGTTTAGCTTGCGCGCTGAGCAGAATCTGGGCATGACGGTTGGATTCGGCAACCCAGGAACGGTCCTGCCCCAGCAGCGGCAGCGCGAAAACAATGACGAGAAAACGCATACGGGGCGATGGTAGCAAGATTAGGAAGATTTTTGGAACGATTCGGTGCCGACGAAGCATTTACGGGGGAATGCAGATCTCAACCTTGACATGCTTATTGCTGGCCGGCTCGGCCGCTTTCGCTCAGACGAAGTTCGACGTGGCATCCATCAAGCCGAACGCGACGAATGACGACCGAATCATGATCCGGATGATGCCCGGTGGGCGATTTGTCGCCACCGGGATCACCGTGAAAGAGCTGATCGCGCAGGCCTACAACGTGCGGCCGTTCCAGGTTCAAGGCGGACCGGGCTGGATGGACAGCGAACGGTTCGACATCAACGCCAAGGGCGAAGGCCTGCCCGACCGAGTACCGCCCGACGTACTGCGGCCGATGCTGCAGGCGCTGCTCCAAGATCGGTTCGGATTGAAAACGCGAGAGGAAAGCAAAGAGATGCCCGGGTTCGCCTTGGTCGTGGGAAAGAACGGCACGAAGCTGAAGCCGGTGGAAGGAGAGGCGCAGCGGCAGATGCGGATGGGTCGCGGTCAGATCAACGCCAAGGGCATGCCCATGGCGATGTTGGCCCAACAGTTGGGCCAAATGCTGGGGCGGACGGTAGTCGACAAAACGGAGCTGAAGGGCGCTTACGATATCGAATTGAACTTCACCCCGGAACCCGGAGCCGGACACGGCGGCCCGGACGCGCTTGCCGCCTCGGACAATAGCGGACCCACCATCTACACTGCCCTGCAGGAGCAATTGGGGCTGAAGTTGGAATCGCAGAAAACCGCCACTAAGATGTTGATCATTGAGAAGGTCGACAAGCCAAGCGAGAATTAAGGGGATGTGGAAGCTAGGGCTGTTGCTGGGGCTGGCGGGGACGCTGGCCGGGGCGGAGTTGCGCGGAGTCGTCCAATACGGAGGCTTACCCGTGCCCGGCGTCTCCGTCGTGGCGGTGCAGGGCACAACCCGCCGGACCGCGCTGACCGACGGAGCGGGGGCTTACTCGATCGCGGCGGTCGCTCAAGGGACGTGGACGATACAGGTGGAGATGCAACTGTTTGCAACGCAGCGGCAGGACGTCGTCGCCGGAACCAGCACCGAGTGGGCGCTCGTCCGAGCCCAGATGCCGGAGCCGCAAATCCGCTTCGAAAAGCCACCCGTCCGGATGGCCCCCCGGCCAACTCCGACCGCGAAAGCCAAGCCGGAACCCGAGGCTGTGGAAACCGACGAAGGGTTGCTGATCAACGGCAGCGTCAACAATGGAGCGTCCTCTCCGTTTGCGCAATTGCCCGCGTTCGGGAACAACCGGAAGGGGCAGCGGTCGCAGTACAACGGCAACCTGGGCTTCATACTCAACAACGCCCTGTTCGACGCCCGCGCGTTTTCCCTCACCGGCCAGAACACGGCCAAGCCGGATTACAGCCAAGTGCAGGGTTTGGCTTCGTTCGGCGGGCCGATCAAGATTCCGCGGTTGCTCGAACGAAACGGGCCGGTGTTTTCCGTCAACTACCAGTGGACGCGAAACCGGAGCGCCGCCGTGCAGACCGGGCTCATGCCAACCGCCGCCCAGCGGGACTCGCTGACGAACCCGCAGGCGATCGCCCTGGTTCGGCTGTATCCTCTGCCTAACTTCGCCGGAAGTAGCCGTTATAACTACCAAACCGCGGTTGTCAACGGCTTACACCAGGACGACTTACAAGCCCGGGTCCAGAAAAGCGTGCGACGAAACTCCTTCACCGGGTCCGTGGCTTGGCAGCGGCTGCGCACGGATTCCCCGGACCTGTTCGGCTTCTTGGACACCGGACGGACGGGCGGCGGAAACGTAACGTTGGGCTATCGACGCAGCTTCAATCCCCGGACGTACTTCAATGTCGGCACCCAGATGAGCTGGCTTGAGAACGTATCGACGCCTTATTTTGCCGGGCGGCGAAACGTATCCGGAGAAGCCGGGGTAAGGGGAAACAATCAGGATCCGGTGAACTGGGGGCCGCCGGGCCTCGAGTTTGCCAGCGGCATCACCCCACTGCGAACCGGGCAGGCGGCCAGCCGGAGGAACCAGACGGCGGGCCTGTCCCTGGACGGCTTTGCCGGTCGCGGCAAGCATAACTTGAGCGGCGGGGGGACTTATCGGCGCCAGCAGTTCAATCTCATCGGCCAGGAAGATGCCCGGGGTACGTTTGTCTTTACAGGCGATGATTGGAGTAAGTTCGGCCGAGGGACGCCCGATACGGCGACCATCGCGTTTGGGAACGCCGACAAGTACTTGCGGGGTAAGACGGTGGAGTTATTCGGAAACGACGATTGGCGGATCAATCCCGCGCTGACGATCAACGCCGGGCTACGGTGGGAGTATTGGTCGCCGCTCGACG
>JAPKZA010000025.1 GCA_026394015.1 Acidobacteriota bacterium | reverse complement strand
TGGCTTTGTCCTGGTCGGCGAAGATGAGCAAGCTGGTGAATGGCTTTACCTTATTGCGAATGCCGAAGCCGACGACGAGGCACGAGGGCTTGGCCCGGCGAATGACTTGGACGGTGGCCCATTCGACAAAGGTATTGTTGACGAGTAATGTGCCGTTGCCGGCCAGGAGCGTGGCGCGTACGAACTCGGCCATAAGAGGATCTGTGGCGTATTCGACGTCGCGCGGCTGCAGCGTTTTGAGCTTTTCGCCGAGTTGGCGGGGGCCGCGGACTTCGCCTTTTTCGGCGATTCTGCCGACTTCGGTCATGAGGCGTTGGCGGTAAGGGAGAAGATGGTCGTAGCTGAGGTAGGTGGATTGGCGGGAGCAGGCGAGAAGCGATTCGGTGGCTTCGACGGTCCAGGCCGAGTGGGGGCCACGGGCGGCGGAGCAGAGGTCGGGGAGGCTATCGGCGAGGTTCGGCGTGGGGCGGCCGGTGAGGAGGAGGGGGAGATAATGCGCTTGATCCTCCGGCGGTTTGAGGGCGAGGCGGCGGCCAGAGAGGCGGGTCCACATTCGGTCAGGCCCGACCGGGAGGTCGGCGGGGGCGATGACGAGGACGAGGCGTGTGCGGCCCTTGGCGGTGGCATCGAGGGCGGGGTTGATGACGTTGAAGATGGCGGAGATGAGGCGGCGCCATTCCGGGTAGAGAAGGTTGCGGTTGAGGAAGTCGACTTGTTCGAGTGAGAAGCGGCCGGGGGGCCAGGAACGGGGGGTCACCCCCATGCGCGGCTCGAGTTCCGCGAGGGGAGCGAAGAGGGCGGGCGGAGCCTTTTCGAGATACGCACCAAGGCGTTCGAAGTAGGACTGTTCGGCGGGAAAGAGTAAATTCCAGGAACGGAGCTGCTCGGCGAAGTAAGCGGTGAAGGTGACGGGGACGTGGTCGAAATCGAAGCGGGGCGGCGGCATTAGATTAAGATTTCGCGGGCCGGGACGCCGACCATTCCTTCCGGTTTGAAGTCTAATATGGCGGCGGCGGTGGCGGCGACATCGATGTGCCGAATGGGCTTTTCGGTGGTCCCTTTGGAGACTCCGGCCCCGAGGGCGAGCAGCCAAGTATTTCGGCAGGACGGATCTCCGCTGCGGTGATTTAGGAAGCCGTTAGCGGTATTAGCGTCTCCGTCGCGGCCGAGTTCGGGAAGGATCAGGACGGTTGTGTTGTTCTTGTACTTAAGGTTATTGTTGACCTCGTCCCAAAGCATACCGGTGAGCCGGTCGGTGCGAGTAACGGCTTGGAGATAGAGAGAGTAACTGCCCCAATGGGCGACGTCCATGTCCCAGAAGTTGACTAAGAGTAAGCTGGGGGCGAATTCGCGCATGACCTCGCGGGTGATGAAGAAAGTTAACTCATCGCCCGAGGTGGGGGCTTCGGGACCATTGATGAACGATCCGAGGGCGCGCGTGAGGGTTTGGCGGACGTGTTGGTCCATCTGCCGGCCGCCTTTGAAGATGGTCCAGCCCACTCCCTCATAGCCTTCCTGAAGGATGGTTTCCAGACGCCGATGGACGGCGTCGCGGTCGGCGACATCGGCGGCCTGGGGCTTCCTCACAATGTCGTTGACGGCGTCGAGCAGGAGTTGTTTGGGAAGGACGACATTGGCACCGAGGGGGAGGCCGTAGCCCCGTTGCGAACTGGCACCCATGGCGGCGAAGCTCTTGTTGGTGGCGATGACCCAGGCGTCCAGGGGGCCGGCCTTGCGGGCTTTGCGGTATTGCTCGAAGATGGTGGCCGAAGCGGGGGCTTCGAAGCCGAAGTCGTCGACCCGTTGCCAATTGCCGGTGACGATGCTGCCGGTGGAGTTGAAATGAGACAGTACGCCCTCGTTCACGCAGTTCTGATAGAAGAACCCTTCGGGGCGAAGCGAGGCAAGGCGGGGGATGTTGCGCAGACCGGTGGGCGAGAATGTTTCTTCGGTACGAACGCCGCCGCCGAAGGTGACGAGGATTACCTTTCTGCCCTTTGCCTGCGCATCGGCAGCCTGGGCCCAAAGGTTCAGCAGAGCGGGGGGAATGATGCGCTGCGCAATGTACAGTCCGGCAAGTTTGAGGAAATCTCGGGTCAGCATGTGGAAAAATGTTTTGGCACGCTGACTTCCTTTTGCAACACTTTGTTGAGCGGGATGCCAGCGCGCCGAAGGCCCGACGCGCGATTAGAAATACATTTTGAGCGCCAGTTGCACCTGGCGAGCGTCATTAGGGGAGTTCCGAGTCGAGGTGACGCGGCCAAAGTTACGCGTGTCTATAAAGTTAGTGAACGCCGGGTTGGCAAAGGCTGGGGTGTTCGTGAGGTTGAAGGACTCCACGCGGAATTGTAGACGAAACCGCTCGCTGAGTTGGAAGTCTTTGAACATGGAGAAATCCATTTTCGCGTAGCCGGGTCCAGTGACCTGGGTCCGCTGTCCACCGAGCGGTGAGAAGTCGTTCTGGCCGTTCTGGGTTGCAACTGGCGGATTGCGGAAAGCCGCGGGGTTGTACCAGCCATCGGCCTTGCCGAAGTATTTATCCTGGCCGGGGACTTGGAAGGCGAAACAGCCCGCGCCGGCCGTGGTACCGAAGGCGCAGCCGATTGTCTGGGGCTGTCCGGAGTAGAGCGAAGCGATCCAATTGGCGCTCCAGCCACCGAGAATCGCCTGGGAGATGCCGTGAGCGCTGGAGAGCAGTTTTTTGCCCTTTCCGAAGGGGAGTTCGTAGCTGCCGTTGAAGGTGTAGGCGTGGTTGATATGGAAGGACGCGAGGGCCATGTCGGCCTTGATGCCCATTCCGGGAATCGCGACGCCGCGGAAGCCGCCCACGTTGCCGCCGTTGAGCAGGTCGCCGGCGTTGGTGAGCGTTTTGGCAAATGTATAAGTCATCAGAAAGTTCAGACCGTTGTCGAAGCGGCGGGAGAACTTACTCTGCATGGAGTGGTAGTGACTCTGGCCGTTGGTGCTGGCGTAGGAGGCGTTGCGGGCGAAGTCCGGGTAGGGGATGAAGAGCTGCGGGTTAGAGCTGGGCGTGAGAATCTGCGACACGTTATTCGATCCGGTGAAGGTCTCAATATGGCGTCCCAGCGAGGCGACGTAGCCGACTTCGATGCTCGTATTTTTCATAGCTTCGTACTGCAAGGTGAAGTTGTAGCCTTGGGTGTAGGGCGTCTTATAGTTGAACTCGATGCCGCGGAGGCTGAGGAAACGCCCGTTGACTAAGCGGGGGTCCAGCGGCACGCTGGATAGACCGCGTTCTAGCGTGGCGATGTTGTTGTCGGCAAACTTTACGGGGGTCCAGGCGTTGGCGGGTTGGAAGTTGAAATCGAACTGAAAGGGATAGTTATAACCGAGATTCGGCGAGCCGCCGCGGTTTTCGAAGGCACCGTAGTAGATCCCGTAGCCGCCGCGCACGACAAGCTTGCTGGTGGCGGAGTAGGCGAAGCCGAAGCGAGGGGCAAAGTTATTTTTCTGCGATTTGCCCAAGCCTGAGCCGAACTCATCGCTATAGCGGAGCTTGATGCCATTTGAAATCAACAGCGCCTGGAAGGAATCAGACAGACCGGGTTTGTCTTTACGGCTAGCGGGAATGATGTACTCCGGGTTGGTGGGAGTCGGATTGAAGTTGGCTTGGGCACTGTACTTCTCTCCGACTTGGCTGAAGAGATCCCAGCGAATGCCGATGTTCAGTGTCAGTTTGCGGCTGACCTTCCAATCGTCCTGAAAGTACAAGCCGGTGTAGTATTTCCGATTCGCAACGCCGCCAAAGTTGGAAGCGGAGACGGAGCTGGCGCCCGCGCCGCCGGTGCCAGCGGCGTCGGCCGGGTTGAGCAGAAACTGGGCGCGACCGGTGGAAGTATCATTCACATTCGGGATGGAAGTGTAGATACCGTTGTAGTTGAAGCGGCCGCGGGAGGTGGGTGGCGCGAGCCAAGGGAAGTCGATCAGTTGGCCTTCCCAGCCGCCTTTCATGGTGTGGCTCTTGTAGATTTTGGTAAGGTTGTTCGAAAGCTGGATGGTGTTTGAGAAGCGTTCGGAGATGATCCAGTCCGACGGGCCGAGATTGGAGAGGCCGCCGATGGAGATGCCGGGAAGGCCGCCGTTGCCGGCGGCTTGCTGAATGCCCAGAATGCCGAATTGCGATGGAATGTTCGACGTGTCGTTAGCGTAGGGTTGGGCGCGAACCGAGTGCTCCCGGTTGAAGCCGGCGCGGACTTCGTTGATGAGGGTGGGCGCGAACGTATGGGTGTAGCTGATGGCTCCGCCCTGGGTGCGCAGCGTTTCGTCGCCGTTGTTGAAGCCCCCACCGTCGGCGAAACCTTCGAAGGGTCCGGGCTTGAAACGGGTGACGTCGGCGAAGCTGTAGCGGCCGAAGATCTGGTCGCGTTCGCTGAAATTGTGGTCGATGCGGACGTCGAATGAATTCGTATCGTCGACGTTGCCTCGGGTGACGTTGTAGTTGTTGAAAATGCCCGCGTTGGTGGGCGACGGGAAAAGATTCAGCAGCTTGATGGAGTTCGGATTCAGGCGGCTGGCCGGGATCACGTTGTTCGTAAATGGGTCTCGGACGTTGGCCCCGTTGACGAGGCGCGTAGATGCCGGATCGAAGATTGTTCCGGAGGCGAACTCCCGGCCGGTGGAGTCGCGGCGGACGCCACTTTGAAAGGCAATGAGATCGGAGAAGTTAGTGTACCCGCTGGAGCGTTGGACGGTGGTGGGGACGCTCGAGGTCGTCGGGACGGCTTGCCGGATGCGGGTGCCTTCAAAGTCGGCGAAGAAGAATGTCTTGTTGCGCTTGATGGGTCCGCCTAAAGCGCCGCCAAATTGGTTTTGGCGATAGGCCCCCTTTTTCACGCCCCGTTGGTTGAGAAAATAGTCCGTGGCGTCGAGTTTGTCGTTGCGGAGGAACTCCCAAAGGCTGCCGTGGATCTTGTTGCTGCCGGACTTCAGCGAGGCATTGAGCACCGCTCCACCGGCGCGGCCGAACTCGGCGCTGAACGCGTTGGTTTGGATTTTAAACTCGCCGATAGCGTCGACCGGAGGGCGCAGCACGAAGGCAGCTCCGCTGAGGAAATCGACGTTGTTTGAGTTGTTGTCAATGCCGTCGAGGAGGAAGTTGTTCTGGGCGGGACGGGTGCCATTGGCGGTGAACCAGCCGGTCGCGTTCAAGCCGCGGCCTTCGGGCTGGGGGTGGGTTACGCCGGCCGTGAGGCGGGCCAGGAAATTGTAGTTCCGTCCGCTGAGCGGAAGATCGTTGATCGCTTTGGCGCTGATCGTTTCCCCGACGGAGCCCGTTTGTGTTTGGAGCACCGGCAAGCTGTCGGCGACATCAATGGTGGTGGTCAACTCCCCGGGCCGCATCACGAAGTCAATGACGCTCTGTTGCTGAATACTGACCTGGACCGATTGCCGACGGCTCTTTTGGAAGCCTTCAAACTCCACCTCCACCGTGTAGGTGCCGATCCGGACGGGGGCGAAGAGATAGCGCCCTTCGTCGGAAGTCCTGGTGGTTTGGCGCAAGCCGGTTCCCTCGTTCAGCAAGGAAACACGGGCCTGGAGGATGCTGCCGCCGCTGGTATCGCGAATGAGGCCCATGACGGAACCAGCATCGACTTGGCCGAGCAAAAGAGAGGTGGTGGTAAGGGCGAGGGAACAGAGCGAAGAAATCTTCATGGAGTACTCCTGGCGGGAGTATATCATCCATTATGGATAATGTGAGGTTAAGCCCATAAATCCGCGATACTGGGATTTACCATTCATGTCTGCCAAATCGGCTATCAGCCTTTTAGAAATCCGTCACAGCAGTTTGACAGAGCAGGTCGCGCGGGTTGTGAAACAGGCGATTCTGCGAGGTGAATTGAAGCCTGGAGAGCGGTTGGTGGAGCTAGCGATTGCCCGAGAACACGGCGTGGGGCAGAACGCCGTGCGCGAGGCATTGATCGCCTTGGCGCACCAAGGTTTCGTCAAGCGGGTGGCCAACCGGGCGACCTACGTGACCCAAATGAGCCTGGAGGAGGCGCAGAAGCTGTCGGTGGTGCGAGAGGCGCTCGAGAGTATGGCCGTCGAGATTGCCTGCCGTCGATTTGCCGCTGGGGAAGTGGATGCCGCGAAGCTGGAGACGGCTTTGGAGAAGATGCGCGCGGCGGCGGAACAACTGGACCGCGTCCTGTTTTATGAGTACGATATTGCCTTCCATCGAGAACTTTGGCGGTTGACCGGCAATGAGCACTTAGAACAGGCTTTGGAGCAGGTGGTGGCCCCGCTCTTCGCGTTTTTCATCATGCAGTATTTCCGTAAAGGCGACCGGCTGGAGACGCTGCGTGATGCGATTCCGGCCCACGAAGCGCTGGTCAGTTGTGTCCGGTCTGGGCTGCCGGGCGAGGCTCGGACGGCGCTTCATGTGCTGGTGGACGTGGCGGTGAAGCATCAGAAAGGCTTGGTTGCGTTGCCCTGAGCTTGCGGAAGGTTTGGAGGTGTTGGGTCGCCAGGGCGGATTGGCCTGTGCGTTGGTACAACTGCGAGAGACGATAGTGGGCTTGAGCCAGGCCGGGCGACAAACGCAGGGCTGTTTCGAGAGCGCGGATCGCCAAGGCTGAGCGGTTGCTATCGGCGTAGATTTTGCCGAGTTCGAAGTGCGGCTCCGCCATGCGGGGGGCCAAGTTGGTGGCCCGTCGGAGATAGGCTTCGGCGTCGGGGTTGTTGGCCTTGGCGAGGCTGAGCCCAAAGAGGTATTGCGCTTGCGCATGGGTAGGATAGATGTTGGCGAAACTACGCAGTTTCTTTTGGACAGCCCCGGTGCTTTCCGGTGTCAGGTCGATCATCAAACCGAGGAATACGAGCGGTCGGAGATCGCGGGGGCCGAGGTCGACTCCGGTGACGAGAGAGCGAACGGCTTGGTCGAATTCGCCACGGGCATAGTAGGCCACGCCCTGCGCCACATGGAGCCGGGCGGACTGCGGGAAGCGTTCGAGCGCGAAGCGGAAAATGGTCAGCGCCGGTTCCGACGCGTTGTGATTGAGCAGGTGGTTACCGAGGTCGAACAGATGCTTCTCCGACGGTTCGGTTTCGGCAGCGGTCCGAAACTTTTCCGCGGCTGCTTGCTGGTGCCCAGACGCGGCTAGCCAGAGCGCTTCCAGGTGAACGACGCTCGGCGAAGGTGCTTGCCGTTGCAGCTCGATGATCAGTGTCCGCGCCTGCGGCAAGCGACCGACTTCGATATAGGCGACAGCCAAATCGTGAAGGGTGGGCACATCGCTCGGCAGGAGCTTAGACGCGGCGGTAAGGTAAGGAATGGCCTGCGCGGCTTGGCCGGATTCGAGCAGCCGCTGTCCGAGCGACAAATTGGCCGCGAAGCCCTGCGGCGGCGGGGACTGGCTCCAGCCCAGCGCCAACATGGAAAATCCAATAAATAAGGCTCGCATGGTTAGTACTCGGTGATCTCGCCGCCGGCGATTTTTCGCTTGGTCTTGCCGCCCATATCGAGGGGGGTATCGTAGCCCGGAAGAATGCGCCCATCTGGCGAATAGTAGGGGCCAATGTCGCAGGCCATGCTGCCTTTGCCGACCTCCACGAAGGTTATGGCGGTGATCAATTTCGCGGATTTGTAGCCATAGCGGGATGGGTCCAGCAGCCGGAGCGGGGCGCCGTGACGCTCGGGCAGGGGTTGACCGGCGAGGTTTAGAACGAACATCACATTCGACTGTTGCAAGTCTTCGATATTGAAGTACTCGTACCACTTGTCGCCGCAATCGATGCGGACGGCTTTCGCTTTTTTCGACGGCTTGGCCAGATCGAGAAGTTGTTGGAAGCGGAAGCCAGACCATGACGCGCGAGCGGACCAACACTGGACGCACTTCATGCGCGAGCTTTGGGTTTGCTGGGGCAAGGCGCGCAGTTGGGAGAGGGGAATGTGTTGGTTTTTTTCGACGAGGCCCTTCAGTTGTAGGCGCCAAGTAAGCGGGTTGATGGGTGCGACCGGAGAGTACCACATGAGCTTCAGATGAAACTCGTCGGGCACGTCGGAGGGCAGCAGGAGCTTGGGCTTCTGGCCGGAAGCCGAAGCGGCGGCGAAGGCGAGCAGGTTTCTACGGTTGAGCATTGGCGAGATCCTCGAGCGCCTTACGGGCGACTTTACTTTCGGGTTGAACTTTGAGCAGCCGCCGCATGACGGCTTGCGCATTAGCGAACTCCTTGGCTTGGACGTATACGCGACCGAGATTGAGATAGAGCATTTCGTCGGAGGGGGCGGCTGCGATGCCTTGCTCGAGAGCGCTAACCGCCTTCGCAGGGAAGTTTTGCTGCAAATAGAGAACTCCTAGATTGTTCCATGCCGCGGCGAAGGTTGGACGCAGACGAACCGCCTCGCGCAAAAAGCGCTCCGCGTCCGGCAGGTTGCCGCGTTTGGCGAGAACCAAGCCGAGGCCCTGATTCGCTTCGGGGGATTTCGCGTCCGCGGTTAGGGCTTGGCGGTAATAGGCTTCGGCTTCGGGGAGCCGTTTCAGCTTGTCAGCCGCTTGCGCGGCGTTGAGCAGGACGTAGGCGACATCGCTCTTGGCGGCGAGGGCTTGTTCAAAGTTTTGCAGAGCGGCGGCGTAGTCGTTCCGGGCCATAGCAACGCCGCCGAGTTCGTTCCATGCTTCGGCGGAGCGGGGGTCGAAGCGCAGGGCGTCGTCGAGTAAGATCGAGGCGCGGTCGAGGCGATTGGCTTCGCGGTGAACCTGCGCGACCAGGACGAGGGTGCGCACGTTGCCGGGCTGCTGGACCAGGACGGCTTCGAGGTAGGGCAGTGCCTGCTCGGGGTAGCCGCACCAGAGGAGCGACGCTCCCAGTTTGAAGTAGTCGCGCCGAGGCCGGCCGAGGGCGCGACCGGGGTACGGCAATCCGGGCGGGGCCGCGAGACTAACGAAATCCGCCTTCACCTGGTCAGCCGAGGGCACGGTGGCGTAGACCTTGACGGCGTGACCCTGCGCGTTGAGGAGCAAGGCCAGCGGGAGTTCGAGCGGAGCGCGAAACTCAAAGAGATAGCGTCGAAAAAGGGTGTAGGCGGCCAGCAGGTCGGGTTCCGCTTGCGTTAGGACGAACAGCGCGGGTCCGGTGCGGGGCTCCGGCAGCGGCACCGGATCGATGAGCCAAGTGTCCTGCAGCCGAGGGGTGTTATCGGCCGCGGCTTCCTTGGCCGGGATCGCTGCCGCCGTCGAGAACGGCCGTTTGACGGGCCGCTGCCCTTCGACGATTTCGTAGAGGGCGCCGGCGGCGAGATCGGCCAAACGCTGCACGAACCCACTCGGCCAAGTGATTTCGATCGACCGCGCCGTAGGAGCTTGGTTCAGCCCAAAGTGCATGGATTTTGTGTGTTGCGAGAGATAGCCCGAACCGGCGCTGAGCCACTTCGTTTGGCCATCGACGGTGATGCGAGCTCCGATGGCATCGCGGTTGGACTTGGTGCCCGTCAGCCGGAAAGCGATGCGGGTTCGGGACTGGCCGGTTCGATTTTGGAAGACGCGAAGCTGGGGGGCAAGTCGGTTCTTGACGACCAGATCGAGACAGCCGTCCCCATCGATATCGGTGACGGCGAAGGCACGCGCGTCCCCGGCGTAGGCGAGCCCGGACTCAGCAGAGGCGTCGCGATAGCCGGTGCCTTCTTTGCAATAGAATACGTTGGGTTCGTTTCCGTTCCAACTGTAGCCTTCTCGAATGAACTGATTGATGGCGTTCCATCCGCTTTCGTAGGGACCGGACGCGGAGGCGGTGGCGGGGGTTTTGGCAACGACTTCGCGCCAGAAGAAGCCCATCAGGTCCGGCTTCTTTGGACCGGTCATCATACCGCAGGTGAGGAACAGTTCCGGTCGGCCATCGTTGTCGAAGTCGGCCGCGTCGGCGGACCAACCCCAGCGGCCCATTTCGAGACCGACGGCGGCGGTAGAAAACTTACCATTGCCGAGATTTCGAAACAGCGAGTTGCCTTTGGTATGGCCGTGCCAGGCGGCATCGAATTTATAGGGGAATTTAGGATGGCGAACGAGCTGCTGGCCTACGGCGGTCCACATGTTGGCTACGTAGAGATCGGGGCGGCCATCGCCGTTTTCGTCAAACCAACAGGCGCTCATTCCGGGTCCGATATCTTCGACTCCGGCGGCGGCGGCAACGTCGCGAAACTTGCCGTTTTGATTCTGATAAAGGTTGTTGCGACCGAAGTCGTTGGCGACGTAGAGGCTCGGCCAACCCGAGCCGTCGTAATCACACCAGGCGGGAGCGAAGCTGTAACGATCGTTGTTTTCCTGGAGACCGGAGGCGGTGGTGACGTCTTCAAAGAAGCCGCTGCCGTCGGCGTTGAGGCGATTGCGAAACAGGAAATTCGGCGGACCGTTCCGAGCATCGAAGTACGGCACGGGATAGCGAAACTGGGCCTCGGATTGAAAGAAGCTGTAAGTACAAAGATAGAGATCGAGCTTGCCATCTTTATCGTAGTCAGCGGCGGCCATGCCTGTGAATCCGCCTTGAGGGGGCGTCGCGAAACGGAACGCGTTGGGGGCGATCAAGAACCGGCCTTGCCCGTCGTTGAGAAAGAGAACGGGACCGGCGCCAGAGAGGACGATGAGATCCTGGCGGCCTAGGTTGCGCAGGTCGACGAAGAGGGCGGCCGAGGTGTCGTCGAGCAGGTCAACGCCTGAAGCGACTGAGATATCTTCGAGCTGGGCTTGGCGCCATCGATAGAGGCGATTGGGAAGGCCGGAAGGTTGGCAGACATAGATTTCGTCGCGGCCATCGTTGTCGATGTCGCCGACGGCAATGCCGTTATTGCCATAGATATCGATACCCGTTGCGGGGTCTAGGCGGCCGATCCAATAAGGGATGCCTTTCGAAAGCTGGTCAGATTGGAGGACGGTGCCGGTAACATCGGCGAAGCGACCGTCGCGGCGGGGCGGTGGGGAGGGCATGACGGGATCGGGAGGGAAATCGTCGTTACTCTTTTCGATTAACGGAATGTAGGGCAGGTAGGGCGGATTGTTGCGGTAAGTGATGGTTTCGGCGGTGGCGAGCGGGGCGAGAATTGAAAGGGCCAGGAGTTCGCGACGGGTCATTGCGTGCCGCCTTTCGGTGCGGCGAGAAGGCGCTGATGCGCTAGGCGCTCGCGGGCGGCCAAGGCGGGTTTTTGGGGGCGATCGTAGAGGCGGGCGAGGCGGTAGCGGGACTCCGGAACCTTCGAGTTGAGCGCGCAGGACTTTTCGTAGGAACGAACGGCTGCGGGGCAGTCGCGTTGGCGTTCCAGCAGTTGAGCGAGTTCGAAAGGGAACTCCCGTACAGTGGCATCGCGACGGATGGCTTCGAGCAGGAGTGGCTTCGTTTCGTCGTCGCCGACGTTGGAAGCTTGCATGGTGCGGGCGTTGACGAACGGGGCGAAACCATTGGTGGGTTCATTTTTGAGCCAGCTTTCGGCGGCCGCGCGGAGGGCGGGAACACCGTCGGGGAGTTTGTCGATCATGCGGGTCAGGAAGATGTAGGGTTGCGGCAGCGTGGGGGCTAGATCGATGACGCGGAAGAAGCTGGTTCCGGCCTCGGCAAAACGGCGCTGGGTGTATAGGGCGACGCCATAGGCGAGTTCGAGTTGAGGGCTCTTGTCGAAGTTTTGGCGCACTTCGGCTAGGAACGTTGCGGCGTCGTGGAATCGGGCCAGCCGAAGGAGCGACTGACTGAATGCGGTGTGGGTGGATTCGTCGTAAGGGAGGAGGGGCAGCAGCGCTTGGTATTGGGAGATGGCTTCATCGGGTTTGGCGATGGCTTCGTTGGACCGGGAGAGAAGCAGGCGGGGTTCGGGGCGATCGCCGCGCTCCAGGCCTTGGCGCCCGAAGGCGATGGCTTGTCGGTGGTCTGCGACTTCGTCGAAGAGGAGAGCCGCGCGGAGGGGGGTGGCGGAGTCCGCTTTTGGCAATTGCGCGTAGCGGCCTTCCCCAAGCGCTGCCAATTTTCGTTGCTGCGTGACGGAGAAATAGAGCGCGAGCGAGTGTTGAACGGTAGGGTTGGAGGGGGCGAGTTGTTCGGCTTGACGGGCGGCGGCCGCGGCGCGTTGTGGGGGTTTGAGCTGGAGGTAGATCCGGGCCAGGAGCGCGGCCGAGGCACCTGAGGGCGGGCCGGATTCGAGTTTGGTACGAGCTTCGGCGAAACGCCCGGAATCGAAGGCGTCTTGCGCGTCAGAGAGGTGGTCGATGGCAAGGAAGAGCATGAACAAAAAGAAGCGGCCGCTTCGCCCAGGATACTGCATGGGTGGAGAAGCGGCCGCGGGTTGGGGTTTTGGCTTAGAACATAAAGCGAAGTGCGAACTGTGTGCGCCGCTG
Organism: Acidobacteriota bacterium; assembly: GCA_026394015.1. Lineage (GTDB taxonomy): Bacteria > Acidobacteriota > Terriglobia > Bryobacterales > Bryobacteraceae. The sequence continues at coordinate 4,046 of JAPKZA010000025.1, read as the reverse complement.
GGTTCCTTGCTGGGTGGCGGTGATACGGCCGAAGTTCGGGTCGCCCTGGGTGTTGTTGGGACTATCATACTGCGGTGTATTGGCGATTTTAAACGCTTCGGCACGGAACTGAATGTTCACTCGTTCCGAGAGGTTGACACCCTTGAACAACGATAGGTCCATGCACTTCTGACCGGGCGCGTTGTTGCTCTGGACGCCAAGGTTTCCATTGGTTCCCCGAGTGGGCTTGGTAACAGCGGAGGTGTCGAACCACTGGTCCGCGGTGCGGCCACCCGACGGAGCATTCTTGGGGTCGCCGCTGCCGACTACGTTAGGGGTGCATCCGTTAAAGCTTCCAACGCAGTTGTTGGTGCCGAGCGCGTAGGGCGAGCCGGCCCGCAGGGTCAGGATGCCATTCAGTTGCCAGCCGCCAAGACGTTGTCGACGAGTTTGCTGGCATCGGCCATCAGCTTCTTATCCCGGCCGAACGGCAGGTCATAAAGGAAGCTGGAGGTCATGCTGTGCCGAATGTCCCATGCCACACTAAAGTAAGACAACGAGTAGTTGCGGGGATCCTTCACGACGAAGCCAGCCGAGCCGATCAGAAGGGTTCCTGAGGTGTTCGTAGTTTGTCAAGATGTCCGGTTTCATTGGGTTTCATTCACACACGATCTGTCCGGTTAGGTGATTTGCCCCGCTGAGCCTCTTCGGCTTGCGGAACGTGGTTTGCGGGTCGGCTGGATGGACACCGGGATAGCCGGGCGGTGGAAAAGTGGGAATCCCGCACCGGGATTTCCAAGGGGCAGTGGGCACGGCGGGAAACCGTTTTGTGGTTTTCCACGGGGTGCACGGCTCCGCCTTTTCCAGGGCCCTCCGCCTTCGGCGTTCTGCTAGTTTGCTTCTGCCCATCGGCCGTAAAGCGTCCCACGACATTGGGGACGTAGCGAATCGATACATTGCCGTCCAGATGCTCGTGGTTCATCACCGTGCAACCAGCAAGTGAACTCCGGAACTGACACTTGTCCAATTGCCAGTCGCGCTCCTTAGATCGCGACCGTGTTGTCTTTGGCAACGACGCGTTCAGTCTGCACCGCGAAGATCCACTCCAGATCGGTGAGGTGGTGGGCTGAAATGCCGTTCCATACTCGGGCGCCTTCACCGTGAACTTGTTGTTGAACTCCGCAATGTATCGAGCCCGCAAGAACTGATTGGCTCCTTCCGGCGAGGTGATTCCGGCCAGTCGCAATTCTTGCGGCAGGCGACCTTGCGAGGTTCCAAAGCTTCGCTCGCTCCTTCCTCGCGCTTGCGGCGAGTACGCGGGGATCAACTGGAGGGTGTAAATTCAATTGTGTAAACGGTCATCGCAAGGTTGGCACAAAGGAGAGACGATGTCCATGGACCTCAAACTCGTTGACATGCTGATGGCTGGCTACAAGAATCAGGTGGGGAATCGCATTCTCGGATGCCGAATAAGACGGGTGGAAGGATCTACTTTTGGTGAACGGTCATGTCTATCCGGAGGTGGAGACGGCCCAGGTGGGTGATCGGTATCGGCAAGAGACGCTCTTTTTTGGAAATCTAGGGAACGGTCGGCTTGCCGATCTGACGGCTGAGGGGGGCCCGCCTTGCAGGTGCCGTGGGTGTCGCGCGGATTGGCCGTTGGGGACCTCGATGGCTATGGCGATGGACGTCCGGAGGCGGTGATTTTGAACATGAATGATCGGCCCGCCCTGTTGCGGGATTTAGCCAGTCGAGGGCAGTTCTTGAACGTCCGCTTGCGGGGGACACGGTCTAATCGTTCGACGATTGGGGCGCGAGTAACGGTAGAGGCAGTAGGGCATAAGTGGATCGACGAAATTACTAGCGGCGGGAGTTTCTATTCGCAGAGTTCGCTGACCCTGCACTTTGGGTTGGAGAGGGCGGAACGGGTAGACCGGGTAACGGTGCGTTGGCCGGAAGGAAAAACCGAGACCTGAACAGAATTGGGAGTGAATGGTCGCTGCGACTTGACCGAAGGGGTGGCCAAGTCGGAGTGGCCAAGTCGGAGTGGCATCAGCATTGAGGTCGTGTTAGCATTCGATAGCAATGCGGCTTGTTCCTTTATTGGCGGGTACCGGACTCTTGTTCGGTCAAATTGGCCAGCCGCCCGAGTTCCTGGACGGATCCGTGTTCCAGACCAAACCGACGGCTGGAGCGCTGGATGGAACATCCCACGTAGCCGCCGACCGGGCCCAGCTTAACGAAACGCTACTCAACTTGCTGCGAGGTGTGCCGGGTGCTGGAGAGGGCGTGAAGTTGATAGAGCGGCGAATGTTGCGCGCGGCTGAGGATCTGTACCGACGCGAAGGAGCGGCGCTGGGGCTAGGCGCGACACTGTTCTTTTTGGGGGAGACGGCCGCCAGTGCGGAGGTGTTGTGTGAGGTGAACGATCTGGCGGTCTTACCGTTTTTGGGAGAAACGGTGGGTGCCGCATCGGGGTGGGCTGGCAGGATGTTGACAAAAATCCGGAGCATGGCGGAGCGATTGCCGGAAAACGGGGACGCCCAATTCTATTGGGCGAGAGCGTTGTTGCACCAGACGCCGGAACGAATTCCTGAGGCGCTTGTGCTGCTCGAGCGCGCGGCGAAGTTGGACCCCAAAGGAACGCGATCATGGTTGGAACTCGGTCGTTTGTCCTCCGGGAAGGCGGCCATCGTGGCTTTCGAATCGGCTTTGGTGCGTGACAAGGACTTGGCGATGGCACACTACCGGCTTGCCGGATTGTACCGGGCAGTCGGAAATTTGGTCAAAAGCGGCGAGCATTTGCAAAAGTATCAGCAGGTTCGATCGAAACGATCCGAGCCTATGCGGTGATTTGAAAATCAGGGGATCGGAACTTGGGCGCTAATTTCGATCCCAAACCGTAGCTTTCGCAAACCTCGAAGTTGCTGATAAATTGGGGGTCGCCTCCCTTCTTTCGATTCCGATGTTCGCCTCCGTTGGTGGTGCTGGCGGCGGCTTTCTTGGCTTTCTTTCGCCAGCGAACGGCGCTTCAGCTTGAGATTCTGGCCCTTCGTCACCAGCTCGGTGTTCTGCAACGCTCGGTGAAGCGGCCGAAGCTGACGGCCGCTGACGGTTCCTATGGGCCTGGTTGTCGGCGGCTTGGGCGGATTGGCAACTGAGTTCCATCATTTAATCAAGCCAGCGACGGTGATCGGTTGGCATCGCAAGGGCTTCGGCCTGATCGGGCCCTGGAAGATTCACCGAGGAAGGCTGGGGCGACCGGCTGTCCCGGCGGATGTCCGATCTTTGATTCGTACGATGAGCCGCGACAACCCGCGCTGGGGCGCACCGCGGATTCATGGCGAACTGCTCAAGCTTGGCTTTGCCGGCGGCGAAACGAGCGTGAGCAAGTACATGGTCCGCAATCCGCCGCGAGTGCTTGGACCACGTGATCGCGTTCGGCGAAGAGAGCTTGTCCGGTCACCTTCAAGGTTTCGTGGACTACTATCATGGAAGCCGGACGCACCTGGGATTGGAAAAGGACTCTCCGGTTCCTCGCCCGATCCAATCGGCGGACATGGGGCGGGTTATTGCGATGCCGGAAGTCGGCGGACTTCATCATCGGTACGAGCGCCGCATAAAGGCATCTTCGCCGCGATTCCATCCGCACTGGTCTGTGCCCTTGCGCCGCCGTCATTGACGGACACCGCGGCCGCGGCCGAGAAGCGTGGTAAGAGGCCTTGACAGCCGACGACGCGGGGCGAGTGAAGTCCAAAGGCTCTCCCTCAAGAAACCCAAAAGGCCCTGAATCCCGCCCGATCAGACCTCAAGATGAGGTTTCCGAAAACGACAATAGGGAAAAACCGTATGCCTACGTAAGCGCTTAGACCTCTTCGCTTTTGTCGTTGAGATGGAGGCGGAAGTGAAAACCCTCAAAACACATAAGCATCCGCCCAAACTCCTCCCAAGCCACCTCGCGGCCATCGACGACAAGGAGGGGGACACGGCCGTCGCTGGTCTCGTCCCACTCGATTCGGCCTCGAACGACGTGATGGTCTGCTATTTGGAACCCATGCTCGCCTTCG
>JAPKZA010000546.1 GCA_026394015.1 Acidobacteriota bacterium | reverse complement strand
TTCGACCTCTGGCCGAACGCGGCGTCGACGAAGGACGAGTTCGCGCTCTCCTGGTTCGGCTCCACCGACGCCGACCGCGAACGCTTCCGCAAATTCCGCCACGCCCTCCCCGAACGCGTCAACGACACCGTCCGCCGCAACGGCTTCATGAAGATGGGGACCGACTACGCCGTCCCCCTCGCCCGCAACTCCGAAATGATCGCCCGTTATCGCGAAATCCTCGCCCCCACCGGCATCCGCTACGTCATCTACGGCCACATCGGCGACGCCCACGTCCACGTCAACATGCTCCCCGCCACCCCCGCCCAGGCCGAAAAATCCCAGCACCTCCTCCACGAATTCGCCCACGAATCCGTCCTTCGCGGCGGCACCGTCGGCGCCGAACACGGCCTCGGCAAACGCAAACGCGACCTGCTCCATCTCCAATTCTCAGCCTCCGATCTGGATGCCATGAAAGCTGTAAAATCTCGCCTGGACCCCCGTTGGCTCCTCGGCCAAGGAAATCTGTTCCCATGCGAAAATTACTCTTCTTAATAACCTCCACCCTCGCCGCTCAGACCATCCCGGATCAGGTCCTCAAGATCATCGAAGCCAACAAGGCCTGGACCCTCGAACAGCAGCGCTCCATCTGCGAGATTCCGGCCCCGCCCTTCAAGGAAACCGTCCGCGGCGTCGAGTACGCCAAGCGCCTCAAAGCACTCGGCCTCGTCGATATCCGCACCGACGCCGTCGGCAACGTCATCTCCCGCTGGCCGGGCTCGTCTTCCCCCAAGCCCCTCACCATCTACAGCGCCCATCTCGATACGGTCTTCCCCGAAGGTTCCGACGTCCGCGTCAAGGCCGAAGGCAAGCGCCTCAAAGGCCTCGGCATCGGCGACGATTGCCGCGGCCTCGCCGTTGTCCTCACCGTAGCAAAGGCGTTCCAGGAAGCCAAAGTGGCCGTCCAAGGCACCGTCCTCTTCGTCGCCACCGTCGGCGAGGAAGGCCAGGGCGACCTCCGCGGCGTCCGGCATCTGTTCAACAAGGAACTCAAAGGCCAAGTCGACCACTTCATCTCCGTCGACGGCACCGGCAACCGCATCACCTCCGGCGGAGTCGGTTCGAACCGCTACAAGGTCACCTACTTCGGCCGCGGCGGCCACTCCTACGGAGCCTTCGGCATGCCCAACCCCGCCCACGCCATGGGCCGCGCCATCGCCCGCATCGCTGACCTCCAAGTCCCCAAAAACCCCAAAACCACCTTCAACATCGGCACCGTCGAAGGCGGCACCAGCGTCAACTCCATCCCCATCTCCGTCTCCATGGAAGTCGATATCCGCTCCGAATCGGCCAAAGAACTCGCCACCCTCGATGAACGCCTCCGCGCCGCCTTCTCTGCCGCCCTCGAAGCCGAAAAAGCCCGCTGGCCCGAATCCAAAGCCCCCCTCGAACTCAAAATTGACACCATGGGCCTCCGTCCCGCCGCCGAAGCCAACGACTCCGTCCCCATCATCCAAAAAGCCCTCGCCGCCGCCAAACAAGTCGGCATGACCATCTTCGCCACTGGCACCGGCAGCACCGATTCCAACATCCCCCTGAGCCTCGGCATCCAAGCCGTCACCATCGGCGGAGGCGGCATCGCCCCCCTGGCCCATTCCATCGACGAATGGTTCGAAGACACCCCCGACTCCTATAAAGCCCCTCAGCTCTGCGCCCTCCTCCTCTTCAGCCTTAACCCTCTGAAATGATCTCCGTCCTCCATCGCAGCATCGTCTCCACCAAAGCCGAGTGGCGGGCCAACGCGTCCCGCCGCTCGCTTCTCCCTCTCTCCGACCCCATCCCCTGGCCCGCCCCCATCCCGANTTCCCCACACCATCAGCCGCCTCCGCATCAGCAACAACGCCCGCCTCTACATCACCCATCAAGTCGGCCAACTCAAACCCTGGCACCCCGTCCGTCTCCTCCGCAACGAACGCCGCGCCTACAACAACGGCCAGTGGTACACCGTCGAAGACTACTACCTCCTTCTCCAAATCGGCCCCCGCCCCGCCGAACTCCCGCCCCTCCGCCTCATCGATCACCAACTCGACCGCGCATGATCACCCTCCTCCACCGCCAACTCGCCCACGGCCCTCTCCCGCCTATGCACGAGCCCATTCCCTTCCCCGACCCCTGGCCCCTCCCCCACCGCCATCTCTATCTCGAAATCACCGCCGACGGCGGCCTCACCGCTCACCACCGCGGCCCCCGCTACCTCGGTCGCCTCGCCCCCTGGCAGCCCCTCCGCATCCTCGTCCCCCTCCGCGGCGCCCTCGAAGATTACTACATCCTCCTCCAGCGCGGCCCCCGCCCCGCCCAACTTCCCCCCGTCATCACCAAGGACCTTACGTGATTCGCCCCGCCACCCCCGCCGACCTCCCCGTCATCCTGGATTTCATCCAGCAACTAGCCGCCTACGAAAAGCTCTCGCACGCCTGCGTAGCCACCGAAGCCGACCTCGCCGAAACCCTCTTCGGCCCCCGGCCCTACGCCGAAACGCTCATCGCGGAAGCCGACGGCCAACCCGTCGGCCTCGCGCTCTTCTTTCATAACTAGAGCCCGTCCAGAAATTGCCATCATGCTTGTAGCGTTGAGCTCGGTTTCCTTAGTGTTTTCATCATAATAGCCTTAAATGACTAGAAATGGCAAAAGAGACCGCTTATAATTGGAAGTG
>JAPKZA010000123.1:23692-30471 GCA_026394015.1 Acidobacteriota bacterium | reverse complement strand
TGCGATCGTTTGAACGTCTCCGGGATCACTGCCCGGCACCATCTCGTAGGCCACCCGGGATTTCAGGGCTTTACGGACGGAGCGTTGCATTTGCGCCAAGTTGGGATGGGCCCGGGCAGGGAGTCCTTTCCGGAATGGGGGACAGGTTGCCAGTAACTGGTCCAGGGCGGTGAGCATATTGCTGAGTAGGGCGCGGCGATCCACACGTCCCTCCGCTTGGTCCAGCGCCCGCAGCGCTTCCGCATAATCGGTAGCCCTTTCGACGAGTGGCCGTGAATGGCGCTGTGGGGTTTCCGCAGCGGAAACGTCCATGCGATCCAGGGCGCGGAACGGAGCCAGGAGGTCCCGGCTGGCCTTTTCCAGGCGCCCACGGAAGTCGCAGGAGATTTCCAGCGGAGAGACGGGTCATGCCCCGAAGATTGCCCATCGCCTTCCGCCGGGCACGCGCATTTCTTGGCGGAAGGCGCCATCGGCCTAAGAAAGCGGAAGCTTTCGTCAGGCCACCGAGACCATCGGCAGGCGGTCCAGTAGGGCCCCGTATTCATTAAGCACCAGTCGCGCAGGGCCACCAGCCGGCGCGCCCCGGCCTCGCTTCATCGCAATGCGCGCTATCCAGCACACCGATGCCAATCCGGTGTCACGCAATTGTCATATGCAACGGAGACAATAGTAGACATTTTTGGTGTGTTGGTGCTACCGTTGCTAAGGGAAAAAGCATGCAATTACGAGCCTTTTGTAAATCTAAGATCCACCGGGCTACGGTAACGGGGGCGGAGTTGGAATACATCGGGAGTGTGGCCATCGATGGCGACCTCCTTGAAAAGACCGACATTCGACCCGGCGAGAAGGTATGTGTTTGGAACTTGAACAACGGCGAGCGGATTGAAACCTATGCCATTCACGCCCCACCTCATTCGGGGGCAATTGTTCTAAACGGAGCTGCGGCACGGAAATTCCACGCGGGCGATAAGGTGATCATCGCGACTTTTGTCCTGACTGATGAGCCGGTTGAAACCCGGATGGCTCTTGTTGATGATGCCAACCGTTTTGTGCAGTTCCTTGACGATAATCAGACGCACGCCAGCATCGAGCATTTCTTGAAGCCTGCCGACGAGGTTCCTGTTCGCAACGGTTAGACCGTTTTGCGGATAGCATCGGTGACATATGAAAATTTTAATGATAGTTGCTTCGCGGGCCGCATTTCTGCCTGCCTTCTTTTTAAGTGCCTGCTGTGCTTTGGCGCAGGAGGGGGCGACCAAGCCGGCTCCGGCTGCTCCTCCCGCGGTCGTTAAGCCTGAACCGAAGCCGGAATGGTTCGGTTCTATTGGCGGGGGCGTTCAGGCAGAGGCCGGGCGCACGGCGCAACGAGGGGTCATGCTATCGGGTCAGCTTGCCAAGAAGTTCACTGCGGCTGACACTGTCTCCTTCGACGGCCAAGCGACTTTCGCGAGTTACAGCTTTCAGGGTCAACCGCGGGTTACGGCGGCGAACAACCACTTGGTCGGTGTCCAGTACATACATCGGCTCAACAATCGGTTCTTTCTCGCAGATCGCGCGTTCTCGAGCTCAGATACGGTGCTCGGGATTCGAAGTCGTCAATTCAATGCTGTTGGCGTCGGTATGAATTTCTTCGAGTCGAAAAAAGGCCAGTTTTATATCGTTCCGGGATATGGATTCGGCAATCAGAATACCTCTGACGCCGTCATCAATGGGTTTCACACGGGTTTTGCTTCGTACGAGAAATTCACGTATCAGTTGAACAAGCAGGTGGCTGTGCAGCAGTGGTCCCAGGTGCGGATGAATGCTCAATACCGTTCGGACCGTTCGATTCAGGGTTATCTGGGAGTGGACTTCCCGGCTCTCTACAAGCGCCTCTATCTCTCGATGGGAGTCACCTACACCTACGAAGGCGATCTCACCCCCCAAGCGATCGCCGGAGGCGGGAGCCGTAATGACGCGCTTTTTGCCGTGAAATTCAACTATCGGATCGGTAAGTAGCAACAGTTGCCGCTTCCTGTCTTTGCCGACAGGGCAACTTCATTTAAGAATCGTTTCGCTGGCGCCCAGAACACAGCAGGCTTCTAACCAAGAGGAAGAAAGTGCAGACTGATCGTACAGATGTGGTTGTTATTGGCGCGGGTCTAGGCGGACTTTCGGCGGCTTCCTACTTGGCTAAAGCGGGACACGCTGTCACCGTTCTTGAACATCATGCGGTGCCCGGCGGTTACGCTCACGAATTCAGGCGTGGTAAATACCGGTTTGAAGTCGCCCTGCATGCTTTGGACGGGATTGACGCTGGGGGCTGGACGCACGCTGTTTTCGCGGACCTCGATGTCCTCTCTCAGGTCGAGTTCTGTCGGCTGGACCCCTTTTTTGTGGCGCACTTCCCGGACCATGAGGTAGTCTCGCATCTGGATCCCGACAAATATCGGGCTGCTCTAGCGGTGCAATTTCCCCACGAAGCAGAGGGCTTGCGTCGCCTGTGCGCCGACATGGCGTTGGTTTTTCGGCAGGGTCAGCAGGTGGTCATGGAAACGAAACTTACCGGTTTATCCTTGGGCGCGGCGCTGGGCAAATTTCCTGAGTATGCTGAGGCAGTTGCTCTGACTTGGTCCGCCTACCTTGACCGATTTGTCTGCGATTCCCGGCTTCGCGGGATGGTAAGCGCTCTCTGGGGCTATCTCGGCGTGCCGCCGAGTCGATTGGGAGCGATCAGCTACATCCTCGCCTGGGGCAGTTACCATCTCACCGGAGCCGGTTACCCCGTTGGCGGAAGCATGGCGATGAGCCGGGCACTGGAACGAACCATCAAGAGGCATGGCGGTAAAATCCTCTACCGCCAAACTGTTAACCGTATCATTTTGGAGAGCGGGAAGGGTGTTGCCGTGGAGACGGAGCAGGGACTACGCGTCGAGGCTCGGATGTTCGTCAGCAACGCCAGCCCCAAAGACACTATGCTGCACTTCGTGGACAGTGGTTCCGTCCCTGAAAAGTATTTCCAGAAGGTCGATTCGGATCACGCTTCACTCGCTTCTTTTATTGTCTACTTGGCGCTTGACTGCGAGTTGTCCGCGCTGGGTTGGGCGCATCACGAAGTAATTCTGTTTGAAACGTACGATCTTGAAGCTGATTATGCGTACTGCGCCGCGGGAGATTGGCGTCGGTGCAGCTTGGCGCTAACGTACTACAACCCTGCCGATCCCGGTTGCTCGCCGCCCGGCGGGAGTTCGCTCGCCCTGATGACGCTCGCGCCGTGGGACTACGAAAACGAATGGGGAACCGGCGGTTCTCTGCATCAGTATCGTAAGAACCCCCGTTATAACGAAATTAAGAACGCCGCCGCTGAAATTCTCATCGACCGCGCAGCGGCCGTCATACCGGGTCTGCGTGAGCACATAAAATATTGCGATGTCTCTACGCCGTTGACGAACTACCGCTACACCCGGAACCCGCAGGGTGCCATTTACGGCTCCGTCTCGGCGGCATCGGTAGCGGCCGCTAATCGCCTTTCAGACGAAACTCCGATCCCAAATTTATTCTTGACGGGGGCGTGGGTTATCGGAGGCGGTATGAGCGCAGCGCTACTGTCCGGTGCCGGGACGGCCATTAAGGCCGGGGCGGCCCTGCGAGCGCAGGACGAGGCACAGCCCGGGGGGCAGATGGTAAATGGGGATGAGCCACCGGCGATCCCCGATGACGAGGTTGTTCGATTGTTGATGCAAGAGTTGCGAGGCGGAGGAGCATGAGCGAGAAGGTCGAGCGTGATGATTCTGGAGTGGAACCGATTGCTATCATCGGGATGAGCTGCCGGTTGCCGGGGGGGGTGGAGAATCCCGCGGACTTTTGGCGGATCTTGTGCGACGGGGTCGATCCGATCTCGGATGTCCCCGCGGACCGCTGGAACCTGAAAGCAAACTTTGATGCGGACCGCAGCCGCAAGGGAAAGACGTACGCGCGGCAAGCCGGGTTCCTTTCTCGCTTTGACGAGTTCGACGCGCCATTTTTCGGGATCTCCCGGCGTGAAGCCGAATGCATGGACCCCCAGCAGCGCTGGTTGCTCGAAGCGGCGTGGGAAGCGTTTGAAGATGCGGGTCTGCCGCCGGAGAGCTTGGCCGGTTCGCTGACCGGCGTCATGATCGGCCTGTTCGTTCGGGACTTCGAAACGTTACAACTGAGTTCCGTGAACCGGGATTTGATTGACGCGCATACCGGCGTCGGCACGTCGATGGGTATTGCGGCGAATCGGGTCTCTTACGTCTATGATTTGCAAGGCCCCAGTCTGACGATCGATACAGCCTGCTCTTCCGCAATGGTCGCTCTGCACTACGCTTGCCAAAGCCTGCGCAGCGGCGAGTGCGATCTGGCGTTGGCGGGAGGCGTAAACGCCCTGTTGCGGGCGGAGATGACGATCGCGACGAGTAAGGCGTCCATGCTCTCGGTCGACGCGCGAAGCAAGAGCTTCGACGCGGCAGCGAACGGCTATGTCCGCTCGGAAGGTGTTGGCCTTGTGGTGCTGAAACCGCTTGCGAAGGCCATCGCCGATGGGGATCCCGTCGTCGCCGTAATTCGCGGCAGCGCGGTGAATCAGGATGGGCGGAGCAAAGGACTCACCGTGCCGAGCGGCGCCGCTCAGGAAAAGGCGCTGTGGGCAGCCCTTCGCATGGCCAATGTTGCTCCCGCCTCCGTGCAGTACGTTGAGGCGCATGGCACCGGTACGCCGGTCGGTGACCCCATCGAATCGACTGCGCTGGGCAGGGTGCTTGGGACTGGCCGTCCCGCTGGCGAGAATTTGATTATGGGTTCGGTGAAGAGTAATCTCGGACACACAGAATCTGCTGCTGGCGTCGTCAGCCTGATTAAGGTTGCTCTAGCGCTGAAAAACCGGTCGATCCCGCCTAATTTGCACTTCAAGAACCCGAATCCGAACATCGCTTTTGATTCGCTGCAGCTCCAGGTTCCCACGGTGGAGACACCGTGGCCGCATCCTGGCGACGGTATCCGCCGCGCCGTGATCAATTCGTTCGGATTTGGCGGGACGAACGCATCCATGGTAGTCGAAGAGGCACCGGTCGGGGCTCTGGAGCCGGTTTCCGCGGCCCCCCCGGGTCTGCGCTTTCTCCTGCCGCTCTCCGGCAAGAGCCCGGAGGCGCTGCGCGCCGTCATTGAAAGAATGCGTGATTTTCAGACACTGTCTTCGGCTTCTCTTGCGGATATTTGTTATAGTGCCGCTTTGCGCCGGGGCCATCTCAACCATCGCGCCGCCGCCGTAGTGGACTCGCGCGAGAGCCTGGAAGAGGCCCTGGAGGGATTGCTCGCCGGTGAACTCCTGTCTGGAATCGTGACGGGTGAAGTGGAAGACACCAAGGCGCAAATCGTGTTCGTGTTCTCCGGCATGGGGCCGCAGTGGTGGGCGATGGGGCGACAGCTGCTGGCGGAAGAGCCTGTATTTCGCGAGCCGATTGAGACGATCGACGCGTTGTTCGGCGAACTCTCCGGCTGGTCGATTCTTGAGCAACTTACGGCCTTGGAGTCGCAATCCCGGATTGATGAAACCTGCGTGGCGCAACCCGCGATTTTTGCGGTGCAGGTTGGTCTTGCGGCGCTCTGGCAATCGTGGGGTGTTGTACCGGCGGCCATTGTCGGCCACAGTGTGGGAGAAGTGGCGGCGGCGTATGTGTCCGGCGCGCTCACGCTTCCGGACGCGGTGAAAGTCATCTATACTCGAAGCCGCCTGCAGCAGACGACGGCGGGAACGGGAACCATGCTGGCGGTGGGGCTTTCCCGCGAAGCCGCCGAGCAGGAGATTGCGGCTTTGGCTGACCTGGTTTCGGTCGGCGGGATCAATAGCCCTCGGGCGATAACGCTGGCAGGCAACGCCGAGGCCCTGCGAACGATCGCGGCGCGCCTCGCCGACCGCGGCGAGTTCCAGCGGTTCCTGCAGGTGGAGGTCCCCTACCACAGCCCGGGCATGGATCCGATTCGGGCCGAAATGCTGTCGTCGCTGGCCACGTTGCGGTCGCAAGCAACGAGCGTGCCGCTTTATTCAACAGTGACGGGCGCGTTGATCGACGGCCGAAGGCTCGATGCCGAGTACTGGTGGATGAATGTTCGTTATCCCGTCCTCTTCGCCGATGCCATCGGACTTCTGGCGGCAGCCGGCTTCCGTCACTTCCTCGAATTGGGGCCGCACCCGGTACTCTCCCGGAATATCGATGAGTGCCTGCGGACTCAGTATCCCGGCACGGCCATCTTTTCCTCGCTACGGCGTCATGAACCGGAGCGGGCGACCTTGTTGGCTAGCGCTGGCGCGCTGCACTGCGTGGGTTATCCTCTCCGGTGGCAGGCGTTCAACTCCGGGCGTTTCGTCCGTCTGCCCGACTACCCGTGGCAGCGCGAACGTTACTGGGCGGAGACCGAAGAGTCGGCCGCACAGCGCATTGGAAATGGGCTGGGGGCCTCCCGCGGCAGTGGCGCGTTGGGTCCGGAGGAGCATCCTCTGCTCGGCGGGCGTCTCCAGCTAGCCCCCATTTTCCGGGCCTGGGAGTCTGAAATTGACCTGGGTCGTTTTCCCTTTCTGGCGGACCACCGCATTCAGAACGCCGTTGTGTATCCGGGCGCGGCCTACGCAGAGATGGCGATGGCGGCGGCGGGAGTCCGCGCCGTGCATGGACTTCAATTTCATGGCGCGCTTTTTCTGGACGAGAATCCGTCCAGGGTCCAATTGAGTCTCTCCGGCACCGAGTTCCATATCCATAGCGAGCGCGAAGGGGTATGGCACC
>JAPKZA010000123.1:14534-23653 GCA_026394015.1 Acidobacteriota bacterium | reverse complement strand
GTATGGCACCTGCACGCAACGGGCCAAGTGTCGTTCGACGAAGTACCCGAGTGCATTGCATCGCGGCCGGAATTCACGCCTGAGGTCGATTTGGACCGCGCCTCGGTGTATGAGCAGTTCGCCCGTCTGGGCCTCCGCTACGGACCGGCGTTTCAGGGGATTGAAGGACTTTTCCTGGGCAAGGGGCGTGTCCGGAGCACGCTGACGGAGACTGTGCCGAATGATGGCTACCTTTTGCATCCGACGTTACTCGACGCTTCGTTCCAGACCCTGATCGGCACTGTGCTTCGTGATCAGCAGCGAGGCGTCTATCTACCTACCGGCATCGGGAGCATCGAGCTCGGCGAAGCCATCCAGCCGGGTGTACCGCTCGAATGCTTTGCTCAGCTCCATCAGCGGACGGAGGAAGAAATTTCTGGGGATATAGAGGTCTTCCAGGCCGAAAGTCGTGTCCTTGCGGTGCGCGCCCTGCGGTGTCTCTTCCAGCCGCATCCGCGCCAGGAGCAGGCTTACGACTCTCTGCTCTATCGGCACCGCTGGGACGATCAGGCTCCACCTGCTCCTGCGGTCACACCGGTGGCCGGCACATGGCTGATTGTGGGGGATGCGGAGGGACTTGGCGTCCTGTTGGAGAACCAGCTCAGCGCGGCCGGGGCCAACGTTTTCCATGTCGCCGGCGCCGGCCCGAAGAGCATGCGTGAGATCCTGGCTTCGCTACCGGCTGGTTCGGGCCTCGACCATATTGTTCATATGACAGCGCTTGATTTGGAGCCCGCCGGGGCAGCCGTCAGCCAAGCGCCGGGCTGTCTCAGTTTGATGGAACTGGCGCAGGCGCTCGGCGGCCGCTCCCCTCGTCTCTGGCTGGTCACCCGCGGCGCGCAAAGCGTGGCCGGAGAAGACGTTAATATGAACCAGGCAGCGGTCTGGGGAATGGCCCGCGTGGTGGTCCAAGAGCATCCGGAACTGGGTTGCACTCGGCTGGATCTCGACCCGCTGGCGGCTACCGATGCCGCGCTGCTGCTGGCCGAGATGCGGTCACGAGCGACGGAAGCGCAGGTGGCCTGGCGTCAGGGCCGCCGCTATGTGCTGCGGCTTGATCGGTTTACCCCGCGACCGGTTGCCGCGCGAGCGGAGATCTCGCCCGAAGGGACCTACCTGATTACGGGCGGTACCGGCGGTTTGGGTATCGTCTTTGCCCGCCATCTTCTGGCGCGCGGTGCCCGGCACTTGGTGCTGACCGCGCGGAGCGGCGGCGCCGGCAAAGAGGCCGTGCTTGAAGAACTGCGCCGGGACGGCGCTGAGGTGCGCGCCATCGCCGCCGATATTGGGAATCCGGAACAGGTGCGCCGTCTGATCGCGGAGATCGACGCGGAGATGCCGCGATTGCGGGGCGTCTTGCACTGCGCCGCGGTCATTGATGACGGCGTGCTGCGTCAGCAGACCGCCGAGCGCTTTGCCGCAGTCTGGAAGCCGAAGGCGGAGGGTGCCTGGTGGCTGCATCAAGTGTTAGGGAATCGTCCACTCGACCACTTTGTTCTGTTCTCGTCGGTGGCGTCGCTAATCGGCTCCGCGGGTCAGGCGATTTACTCCTCGGCCAACGCCTTTCTGGACGGGTTGGCGCAGCACCGTCGCGCGAACGGGTTGACGGGCCTCAGCATCAATTGGGGGCCCTGGGCCGATGTGGGCGCCGCCGCGAAGGGCGATATTCTGGATCGTCTGGCCGAGCGCGGGCTGGCCGGGTTGGACCCGGCGGCCTGCCTTGCCGCATATGACGAACTCATCGGCCAGCCAGTCGCGCAGGTCGGCGTTTGCGCCGTCGAGTGGGACAAATTTTTCAAAAACTTCCCCGGCGCGGGAGATTCCTTCTACCTGCCGTTGGCGGTTCATACGTCTCCGTCCTCCGGCGGCGAAGGCAATTTTCTCGAGCAGTTGATGAGTCTGGATATGGATCAGCGAGATGCTGGGCTGCGTCGCTTCCTGCGGGAAGAACTGGCACGGGCGCTGCGGCTGAAATCACCGGACCACGTGAAACCCAGGCAGCGGCTGTTCGACTTGGGAATGGACTCCCTGACCAGTGTCGAATTAGGCAGCCGGATGCAAGCTGTCCTGGGCATCCGCCTCCCCTCGACGGCCCTGTTCGACTTTCCTACCGTCGAAGCTCTTGGCAACTACCTGGTGGATGCGGTTTTCGGATCTGTGACCGCGGATGAACCTCCGCCGGCGGAGGTTCACGGCGCTTTCGACTCCGGCGACGTCAGCGTGAACATGGAAAACGAGCAGGATGAAATCGCTAGTCTCCTGCGTTTGGAACTGGCCGGTGGAATGCAGGGGAAACTGTCGTGAGTGCTGATTTGACAAAACCGAACGATGTTACCGCGTTGATGAAGAGCGCCCTTCTTGAGCTTCAAAACCTGCGGGGTAAGCTCCAGGCCAAGGAGGAGCCGATCGCGATTGTGGGCATGGGCTGTCGCGTTCCGGGAGCGGATTCCCCGGAGGCGCTCTGGGCACTGCTCGAGGCGCAGCGGGTGGTCGCGCAACGGCAGCCGGACGACCGTTGGGATAGCGCCGCGTTTTATGATGCTGATCCGGATGTACCCGGAAAGTCTTATCTACGAAGCGGCTCGTTTTTGGATAGCGTCGATAGCTTTGACGCCGACTTTTTTGGGATTTCACCCCGCGAAGCCAGCAAACTCGACCCTCAGCAGCGGTTGCTACTCGAAGTGAGTTGGGAAGCGCTTGAGAACGCGGGGCTGCCGCCAGACCGGCTGAATGGCACCGCAACCGGTGTCTTCGTGGGCGTCATGAATAACGAGTACGTACAACACCGCGTGAGCCAGATGGCCCCGGAGGATTTCGACTCGTTCGTCGGAACCGGCAACGAACCCAGCTTTCTCGCCGGCCGTATTTCTTATCTGCTTGGTCTAACCGGTCCAAGCCTAGTGGTGGCGACTGCTTGCTCGTCGTCGCTGGTTTCCGTGCATTTGGCTTGTCAGTCGATTCGCAACGGCGAGTGCGAGGTGGCGTTGGCGGGCGGAGTCAATCTGATTCTTTCGCCCTACACGAATATCGTTTTGTGTAAGATGCGCGCGGTGGCCGAAGACGGCCGTTCGAAGACATTCGCCGCCGGTGCCGATGGGTACGGACGCGGTGAGGGCTGCGGCGTGGTCGTGCTGAAACGGCTGTCGGCGGCGAGGCGGGACGGGGATCGCATTCTTGGCATTGTGCGGGGGTCGGCCATCGGCCACAACGGCGCCAGCATGGGTCTCACGGTGCCCAACGCTCCGGCGCAGAGCGCGCTTATTGAAGCGGCGCTTCGCGATGCCAAAGCGCAGGGCTCGGACCTGGATTACGTCGAGCTGCACGGGACGGGCACCGAACTCGGCGATCCGATTGAACTGCGCGCGCTGGCCGGAGTTCTGGGCAAGCGGAATCATCCGCTGCCGGTGGGAGCGCTGAAGGGTAACATCGGGCACTTGGAAGCCGCCGCGGGTGTGGCGGGCCTCGTCAAGGTTGTCATGGCGATGCGGCATCGGATTATTCCCGGCCAGCCGATGGCCGCTGCCCCCAATCCGCACATACCCTGGTCCGAAATGCCCATTTACGTGCCTTCGGCGGCAACGCCTTGGACCGTCGTCGGCAAGCGCCGACTAGCCGGTATCAGTTCCTTCGGGCTCAGCGGCAGCAACGCCCACATCATTTTGGAAGAGGCACCCGAACCGGCTGCCGCCGATACGCTGCCTGACCGTTCCGGACTGCTGGTGCTGAGCGCTAAGACGCCGGAGGCGTTGCGCGAACTTGCTGGATGCCATGCCGCGTGGTTTGCCTCCCATCCGGACCTCCGCTGGGCCGATGTCTGTTACACCTCGCAGTGCGGACGCACACATTTTGAACACCGGCTCGCCACGGTTGCCGTTTCGCTCGCGGAGGCGCGCCTCAAACTGGAGGCTTACGCGGCCGGGATCCCGGCGAGCGGCGTCTGGGATGGTTTCAGCGAGGCTCCGCCCAAGGTGGCGTTTTTGTTCAGCGGGCAAGGCTCGCAATACTTGGGGATGGGACTGGCGCTTTACTCCGAACAGCCGGCGTTCCGGGAAGCGTTCAATCGGTGCGACGCCATTTTACAGGGCTATCTGGGCCGTCCTCTCCGCGAAATTCTCCAGTCGGAGGATCTGCATCAGACACGATTCACGCAGCCCGCGCTCTTCGCTTTGGAATACGCGCTGGCGGCGCTTTGGCAGTCGTGGGGGATAACGCCCGCTGTGATGCTGGGCCACAGCGTAGGTGAGTGCGCCGCGGCATGTGTGGCCGGGATGTTAAGCCTTGAAGACGGCTTGAAGATGATCAGTGAACGGGCGCGGCTTATGCAATCGCTGCCGGCTGTCGGCGCTATGGCGGCCGTTTTGGCCGATGAGCAGGTGGTCCGGGAGGCCGTGGCAGGAAGCGGCGGTGTTGCTATCGCCGCCTTCAACGGGCCGAGCAGTGTGGTTATTTCGGGCTTGGCGGCGGAAGTTGACGCCATTCTGGCGGCTTTGTCCGCCCGCGGGATCGAATCTGTGCGCCTGACGGTTTCGCACGCGTTTCATTCGAGCCTGATGGATCCGATTCTGGATGAGTTCGAGGCGGTGTGCGGTACGCTCCGTTTCACTTCGCCGAAGACTCATCTTGTCTCCAACGAAACCGGGCGGGTGGCCCGTCCGCTGCAAATGTCGGATGGTGCCTACTGGCGCCGGCACCTACGACATCCGGTGCAGTTTCAGGCGGGTATGGTCGCGTTGCAAGAGCAGGGTATCCAGGTGTTTGTGGAGATTGGTCCGAAGCCAGTCCTTCTCGGCATGGGCAGGCAGTGCGTTGCGGGCGCGGACCGTGCCCGCTGGGTGCCCAGCCTGCGTTCGGCGCAGACCGACGCCGAAGTGATCCTGGCCGCTTTGGCCGAATTGTACGTGCAGGGTGCCGCCATTGCCTGGTCTCGGGTGACCGTGGGCCGGATCACGACGCTGCCGACGTACCGTTTTCAGCGCCGCCGGTACTGGATGGAGACCGTGTCGGCTGGGTCTGCCGGGGCGCCCGGCGGGAGTGTCGATTTTGCCGGATTGGCGGAAACCGCGGCCGCTAGCACGGCTCTGACCGAGGAGCAGAAGCGGATGTTCCCCGCTCTGTTAACGTGGATGGACCGGCAACTGCAACCCAGCAAGAGCGACGTCGTATTCGACTATTACAACGCCCTTTCGCAGACCGCGTCCGCCGCGCAGGGAACAGTGAAAGAGGAGAGTATCCAGCCGTTCCTGACGTTTGGTCCGCTACCCCGCATCGTGCCCGGATTCTCCTGGCTGCTGCCCATGGCGCGTCCTGATGAGTATGCTCACTTCAGCCATCTGAGCCGGCAGGCGCAGGAGTTGATGCGCGAGTTGCTCTTCCGTCAGGTGGACTTCGACGCCTGCCGTCGCGCGCTGGACTTCGGCTGCGGCTATGGTTCCGATTTGCTGCGGCTCGCGGAGCGGTATCCCGCGATTGAGTTCGAGGGCTTCACGATTTCGAGTGAACAAGCGCGTATCGGCTCCGCCAACGCTGTTGCCCGCGGTCTATCCGACCGGCTGCATATCCAGCACCGCGACAGTGCGGTGGACCCGTTCCCGGAGGAATTGGACTTAGCCTTCGGTTTCGAGGTGGCGCATCATATTAAGGATAAGCCTGCGCTGTTCCGAAATCTTTCCGCCCATCTGAAAGATGGCGGCTACCTAGTGCTGGCCGACTTCATCTCGAACGCCGAGTTCACCATTGAGCACGCCGAGACCTCTTCGTATTTCATTACCAAGGCGGAGTGGACGCAGCTGCTTTCCACTCACGATCTAGAACTGATTGCGGCGATCGATGTAAGCCAGGAGGTGGCGAACTATCTCCATGACCCCAACTTTACCGCTAATCTGGCCGAAATTTCTAAGATCGGACTGCACCCACACATCAAGTCGGCTTTGGAGTCCTACAATGGTCTGGGTCGGCTCCTGCGGAAGGGGCTGGCGAGCTATGTGCTGTTGACGGCGCGCAAGCGGAGCGGAGCAGATGCCGCCGCGCTGGCTGTCTCTAATTTCGAGTGTTTATCGTCATTAGCTCCGTTTAGTCAGAGTGTGCCGGAACAGTGGCTATACCGCCGGGAGTGGAGGAACTCGGTCCTTCGTCCGGCCGGCTCGCCCGACGAGTCCGACGGCGTGATTCTGGTGGGCGGCGGCACGCCGGGCCATGCGCTTGCCAGGGAACTCGCCGGTGCCAAATGGCTCGCCGCGCCAGAAGAGCTGCCGGTGGCGCTGGCGGGAGGCCTGTGCCGTCATGTGGTCTTGTTGTGTGGTCTGGCGTCGACCGGACCGGCAGATGTGGCCTTGACCACCGCCGCGGCGCTACGGGCCGTGCAATTAGTGGCGCAGTCAGGAAAGTTTCCGCGGCTTTGGCTGGTTCGCCGGGCGGGAGCGCCCGATCAGGCGGTACTCGATGGCTTGGGGAGTGTTATCGCTCTTGAGCACGACGAGCTACGCTGCACCCGGCTGGAACTGCCGTCGACGGCGTCCGCCGCGGATGCCGTGTTGCTGGCGCAGGAACTCTCCGCGGGTGACGCGGAGGTACAGATCAGCTATGCGGGCGGTGGCCGGGCTGTGGCGAGGCTGGCCCCGAGCGAGGCTCCGCCCGCCGCTCCCGTCGTGCTGGGTGGTGAAGGAACCTATCTAATCACGGGTGGCTTCGGCGTGCTCGGCCTTGCCGTTGCGGAAGGGATGATACGTGCGGGTGCCCGCCGGATAGCGCTGACGGGCCGGAACGGCTCGCTTGGCCGAGAGGCCGAATTGGCCTCGCTCGAACGGTTGGGCGCGGTCGTTGAACCGTTCGCCGTGGACGTGTCGGATGCGGCTCAAGTGGCGGCTTTGATCGCATCCCTGCCCGGCCTGCGGGGGGTGATTCACGCGGCGGGCGTGCTTGATGACGGTACTCTCGTCAACCAGACCCCGGAACGATTCGAGCGGGTACTTGCGCCGAAGGTGGGCGGAAGCTGGAATTTGCATCTGGCCACGCGGCAACTTCCGCTGGACTTTTTTGTCTGCTTCTCATCACTGGCTTCGCTGATCGGCGCACCGGGACAGGGCAGTTACGCCGCCGGTAACGCCTTCCTCGACGCGCTCTGCGAGCAGCGCCGTCAGGAAGGTCTGCCCGCGCTGAGTATCAACTGGGGTCCGTGGGCCGGCGCTGGCATGGCCGTGCGCAGTGAGGGGGCCGGACGTCTTGACGCGCAAGGTGTGGGGAGTATTGAACCGTCCGATGGGGTAGCGCTGTTCCTTCGTCTTCTGGCGGAGCCCGCTTCGGCGTCGCACATCGGCGTCGTTCGGATGGACTGGCAGCGGTTTCCGGCCGCGCGCGCGCCGTACTTTGCCGAATGTACTGCCGCGCCGCTGGAAGAAGAGCGGGCGGGTTCCTCCGGATTACGCAGCCTGCTGGCTGCCGCCGCACCGGCGGACCGGAAGCGAATGATGATCGCTTTTCTCAAGGATGAGGTGTCCCGTGTACTTGAACGGGACACCCCGCCATCGCAGCGGCAGGGGTTTGCCGATCTCGGCGTTGACTCTCTCATGACGATCGAGTTGCGGAACAGCATCCAGACTGGTTTGGAACTTTCGTTGCCGGCGACGTTGCTTTACAAGTATCCGACCATTGAAGATCTCGCCGCGTTCCTGGAGGTCGAATGCTTCGCCGCGGTTCAGGCTGAGGCTTCCCCGGCGGAGGCTCTCATTGCCGGCGGCGATATCGATGACGAGCTTGCCGCAGAACTGTCGCTTTTGAACGCGGTGCTGGGAGTTTGATATGAGTCAGAACAACCCAGCTCATCCGGCTACCCAGCAGATGCTACATGCGCTGCGCGACGCCCGCACACGACTGGAAGCGCTGCAGCAGGCGCGAGATGAACCCATTGCTGTTGTCGGCATCGGGTGCCGGTTCCCACTGGCGGCGACGCCGGAGGAGTTTTGGGCGCTCCTGCGCGACGGCGTAGACGCTACCTGCGAGGTGCCAGCCGACCGTCCAGAGTTCGCCGCGTTTTATGACCCCGATCCTGGGGCCGAGGACCGGGCTTATACCCGGCGAGGCGGCTTTTTTCGGGAACGGCCAGACCGCTTCGATCCGCAATTTTTCGGTATCTCGGAGCGGGAAGCCGAGGCGATGGACCCGCAGCAGCGCCTATTGCTCGAAGTGACTTGGGAGGCGCTGGAGGATTCGGGGATTTCGCCCGAACGGCTCCGCAAGACGTCTACGGGCGTATTCGTGGGCCTGAGTACCGACGATTATCACCGCGCCACCACCAGTTCGCGGAAGCCTGGGACAGTCTCGCCGTACGCGGGTTTGGGCACCGCCCGGTCGGTGGCCGCCGGCCGGATTTCGTTTGTCTACGGACTCCACGGGCCGTGCCTGCAGGTTGATACAGCGTGCTCGTCGTCTCTCGTCGTGTTGCATCTGGCTTGCCAGAGCTTGCGGTCGGGCGAGAGTGCTGTCGCACTGGCGGGAGGTGTGAATCTCGTCCTTTCTCCCTTGAGTACGATCGGGCGCTGCCTGATGCGTGCGCTTTCTCCGGATGGCCGCTGCAAGACCTTCGACGCCTCGGCGGATGGTTACGGGCAGGGCGAAGGCTGCGGCATAGTGGTTTTGAAGCGCCTGAGTGACGCGCTACGGGACGGGGATCGCATTTATGGTTTGATTCGCGGCTCCGCCGTGAACCACGATGGGCCGAGCAGCGGACTCACCACTCCGAACGAAGCGGCGCAGGAGGCGTTGCTCCGCCGTGCTCTCGCCAACGCGAAAGTGGAGCCCGCCGAGGTTGCGTATGTGGAGGCGCACGGCACGGGCACCGCGCTGGGAGATCCGATTGAAGTCAACGCGCTTGCGTCTGTGTTCGGCAACCGGTCGCGCCCGCTCTTGATCGGTTCCGTGAAAAGCAATCTGGGGCACGCGGAAGCGGCGTCTGGGATGGCCTGTTTAATCAAGACTCTGCTGGCTCTGCATCATCGTGAACTGCCCCCGCATCTTCACTTTCGCAACCCGAACCCTCATATCGCGTGGCAGCAGTTACCCGTGAAAGTGGTCACCGAACGGATGCC
>JAPKZA010000123.1:12356-14441 GCA_026394015.1 Acidobacteriota bacterium | reverse complement strand
TGAGTGGGACCAACGCGCACATTGTTCTCGAAGAAGCGCCCGCCACCGCGGAGCAGGGAGAGGCCGGGGTGCGGCAACTGCTCTGTTTGTCGGCAAAATCGGCGGTATCCCTGGCTGCGCAGGTACGGCGTTTTGCTGCGTTCCTGGGCGAAACCGTGATTCCTTTGGCCGATATCTGTGACACAGCCAACCGTGGGCGCAGCCACTTCGCGTGGCGGGTAGCGGCAGTGGCCGACTCCGCACGGGAGATGTCGGCGCGATTGGCCTCGATTCCCCTTCCGTCTGCTCCCGTGGACGTGTACGCCATGACGGTGGGATTCTCCTCGGGCGCGGCAACCGACGTCGTCCTTCCCCGAGGAGAATTAGATCGGCTGGCGGTACTTTACGCTCAGGGCGCTGAGATCGTCTGGGGAGACCAGCCACCACGCCGTCGGCCGGTGACGCTGCCGTCATATCCGTTTGAACAGAATCGCTACTGGTCCAACGCCGTGCCGCCGATGCGTCCGGAAACTCCGGTGCAAGATTTACTGGACAGCGGGGATGTCGCGGGGTTGTGCGCGTTGCTGGGGGGCGAAGTGTCGATGGAGAGTCGCCGATTGCTGGAGCAGTTGACTGCCCGGCATTTGGGGAAGGCGGCCGCACCCTTCTATCAACTGTGTTGGGAGCCTGCTGTATCCGGTGCGGCGGCGGTACGTCGATCCGGCTGGGCGGTGGAAACCGCCGGGGGGGCCGAGACGTCTGCCCTTGCGCTCCGATTGCAGAGCCTGCTGCCCGTGCCGGTTCCTGGCTCACAGCGGGGCGTCGTATGGCTGATGGAATCGCAGGCTGACGCTGACGCGGCGGAACAGGCTTCGGCCCTGCTGCGCCGGCTCCAGCGCGCCGCGGCAGCCGGGGAGCGGCTCCGGCTGATCTCCGCGGGGACGCACCCCCGTTTAGCCGCCGCGGTTGGACTCGGCAAAGGCGCGGCATTGGAGATGCCGGAGGTTTGGGATGGCTGGATTGAACTGCCGGAAGACCCGTCGTTGGACGACCTGCGGAGCGTTGTGGCGGAGTTGATGGCGGGCGACGGTGAACCGGCGATCCGGCTTTCTAACGGAGAGCGCAAGGCACTTCGCCTGCGTCGGAAGGAACAACTGCCCGCTGTGGACTCACCCGTGAGTGTGCAGTCAGGGGTTGACTATCTGATTATCGGCGGGACCGGCGCGGTGGGTTTGCACTTGGCTCGATGGCTGGTCGACAAAGGCGCCACGCGGTTGGTGTTAACCGGGCTCCGCGGCGCGGACGGTCCGGTTTTCGAAGAACTGCGCGGACGCGGCGTAGCTGTGCGGGTGGTTGCCATCGATGCGGCCGATGAGGCGGGAATGGTTGCTTTGGTGGCGGGCTTGCCGGCGCTGCGCGGCGTGATCCACGCGGCGGGTACCGGAGGCGTGGATCCGCTGTCGACGATGGCGGAGAGTAGGCTGCGGGATGTGCTTCGGCCGAAAGTCGCCGGGGCTTGGAATCTCCATTTGGCAACGCTCGGCCGGCAACTCGATTTTTTCCTGTTGTGCTCGTCGATTGCTTCGGTCTGGGGGTCGAAGGCGCAGTCTCATTACAAGGCGGGCAATCAGTTTGTGGATGCCGTGGCAGCCTACCGGCGCTCGCTAGGTCTGCCGGCCGTCAGCATAAACTGGGGGCCGTGGGCGGAGACTCTTTCCGCCGAAGCCGAGGAGTGGCTACGCCGGAGCGGGGTAGAGCCGCTCCAACCCGAGAAGGCGTTCGCGGCGCTGGACCGGGTGCTCTGTAGCGGCGAGGGTCAGGTGACGGTGGCCAATGTGGATTGGGAGACCTTCCTGAACGTCTACGAAGCGCGCGGACCGCGGCCATTGATGAATCTAGTGCGGCCTAGTTCTGCCCCGCAGGCGGTGCCGCAGCCGGCCAAACCGGCAACTCTGCCGCGGCGCGAGGTGGTTTCCCGCTTACAGGTGCTCGTTTCCCGCGTGCTGGGGGTAGGTTCGGCACCTGACCCGGCACAAGGGTTCTCCGACATGGGACTCGATTCACTCATGGCGGTGGAACTGAAGCGGTTGGTGTCGGAGAGCTTTG
>JAPKZA010000123.1:0-12337 GCA_026394015.1 Acidobacteriota bacterium | reverse complement strand
TGTCCTCTGCCCGCGACGGTGGTATTCAATTATCCGACCGTTGATCGGCTGGCCGATTACCTGATGGGTGGGACCGTTGAGGCGAGACCGCCGGCCCCTGCGCAGGCGGTGATGGAGGCGCGCGAATTGATGGCTGGCCTGCCGCTGCTGCACCAAGCGATGCTTGCGCCTGCGCAGGCGGTGATGGAGGCGCGCGAATTGATGGCGCTCCTGGCCAAGGAAGCGGGGGAATGATGGCCGATCTCCCCTCCCAGGCAGAGTTGCTTTCGGCGCTCCAGACCTCACTGGCGACGATCAAGAAGCTGAAGGCCCGGATCGTCTCCGCCGAGGAGCCAATCGCCGTGGTTGGTCTGGCCTGCCGTGCCCCCGGCGGAGTTGCTCATGCGGAAGATCTGTGGCGTCTCATCGAACGCGGTGACGATGCTATCGGTGAGATACCGGCGTCCCGCTGGGATGTGGATGCGATGTACGACGCGAATCCCGGAACGCCCGGCAAGGCCTACGTCCGCAATGCGGGTTTTATCGACCGGGTGGACGAGTTCGACGCCGCGTTCTTCGGCATATTGCCACGCGAAGCGAAGTGCATGGATCCGCAACAGCGGATTCTCCTGGAGGTGGCATCGGAAGCCGTTGAGGACGCCGGCCAGGTCTGGAATCGGGCGGATGGATATCCGGGTGCGGTCTTTATCGGGATTTCCGGAAACGATTACGTGGACCGGCTTCGTGGGGCGCGCATCGCCGGGGAGCCGCAGGAGCCCCACGCGATCACTGGAAACGCGCTGAACGCCGCGGCTGGCCGCCTTTCCTATTTCTTTGGCTTGCAGGGACCGTGCATGGCGGTGGACTCGGCGTGTTCGTCATCGCTTGTGGCCGTGCATCTCGCCTGCCAGAGTTTGCGGAGCGGCGAGTGCCAAGTGGCGCTGGCGGGGGGCGTCAACCTGATCCTGACCGCTGATGCACACATTGCGCTTTCTCAAATTCAGGCGCTTTCGCCCGATGGCCGATGCAAGGCCTTCGACGCCGCGGCGGACGGCTACGGCCGCGGCGAAGGGTGCGGTGTGGTGGTTCTGAAAAAGCTCTCTGACGCTCTTGCCGCCGGGGACCGCATTCGGGCCGTGATTCGCGGCTCGGCCGTGAATCAGGACGGTGCCAGCAGCGGCCTTACCGTGCCGAACGGTCTTGCTCAGGAGGCGCTCATTCGCAAGGCGCTCGCTAATGCGAAGGTTAATCCCGAGGATATTCAATACGTGGAGGCGCACGGCACGGGTACGCCGCTGGGCGACCCGATTGAAATCGGGGCCATCGCCTCCGTCTTCGCGCGGCGGCAGACGCCGCTCTACGTCGGCTCGGTCAAAACGAATGTGGGGCACTTGGAAGCAGCGGCCGGCATTATCGCGCTGATCAAGACAATCCTCAGCTTGGAACACGGTTTGATTCCGCCGCATCTCCACCTCCGGGAGCCGAACCCCCTCATTGACTGGGACTCTATTCCCGTCCGCGTGCCGGCGACGGGAGTACCTTGGCCGGAGGGCAAGCGCGTGGCGGGAGTCAACTCCTTCGGATTCACGGGGGTGAACGCCCATGTCGTGGTGGAAGCCGCGCCGGCGGCATCGGCGGAGTCGTCCGGCGCCGGCTGGCGTCTGTTACCGCTGTCGGCGAAGACGGATTCCGCCCTCGGGGAACTCTCCGGGCGCTATGCTGCTCAGTTGGCGCACTCGCCCGATAACCTTGGCGATGTGTGCTTCTCTGCGGCGTTTGGCCGTTCTCATTACAAGCACCGCCGCGCGGTCGTGGCGTTTACCTCGGCGGCGGCGGCGGCGGCGCTGCGCCAGTCGGCGTCTCCCGCCCCCGCAGGTGGAAAGGTGGCGTTTTTGTTTACCGGGCAGGGTGCACAGCAGCCCGGGATGGCGCGGGAACTCTATGAAGAGTTTCCCGCTTTCCGCGAGGCGTTCGCCCGCGGCAACGCCGTGCTGGAGCCGCTGCTCGGCGCGCCGCTGCGTGAGATCGTCGCCGATCACGCGCGCCTACCCCAGACCGTTTACACTCAACCGTGCCTGTTTGCCGTGGAGTATTCGCTAGTCGCCCTTTGGCGTTCCTGGGGCATTACCCCCGATGCAGTGCTGGGCCACAGCGTGGGTGAGTATGTCGCGGCTTGCGTTGCCGGGGTGTTTTCGCTCGAAGACGGGCTCCGGCTGATCGCCGGACGCGCCCGGCTGATGCAGGCGCTTCCGCCGGGAGGGTCGATGGCGGCTGTGTTCGCTCCTCCCGAGAAGGTAACGCCGCATCTGCGCGGCTGCGTCGAGATTGCCGCTCTGAATAGTCCCGTCAACACGGTACTCTCCGGGGCGACCCGTGATCTGGATGCGGTGCTGGCGGAGCTTTCTGCCGCAGGTTTCGAAACTCATCCCCTGGCGGTCTCCCATGCTTTCCACTCCGCCCTGTTGGAGCCGATGTTGCCCGGTCTCGCGGCCGCCCTGGAGGGGGTGCGAGTCCATCCGCCAGCCATCCCGCTCGTCTCCAACCTAACCGGCGAGTGGAGCGATCCCACCTCGATTGACTACTGGCTGCGCCATACCCGCGAGGCGGTTCGTTTCCAGGCTGGGCTCGAAACACTGGCGCGCGACGGCTTCCGGTTGTTAGTCGAGATCGGTCCCCGGCCGGTGTTGTCCACCTTCGCCCGGCATGTCTCCCGGGGGTGGGAGTGCCTCGCCTCGCTCGTGCCGGGACGACCGGAACCGGCCGGCATGCTGACTGCGCTGGGTCGCCTTTATGAGAGCGGAGCAAAGGTGGATTGGCATGGGCTCAACGCAGGCCGCCCATTCCGCCGGGCTGAATTGCCCGGCTACCCGCTGCAAAGAAAACGCTTTTGGATCGAGGAAAAAAACATGTCCAACAAAATTCCGATGCCCGCGAGCGTTTCTCCTTCGACCACCGAAAGTCCGGTCGTGCCGAATCGCCCGGAGCGGATACAAGGGGAACTGGCCCGCTTGATGGCGGAGGCGTTCCAGCTTGACCCGGCAGAGATCCGGCCCGACGTCTCATTCCTCGAGCTGGGAGCGGATTCGTTAGTCCTCCTTGGCGCGGCCCGAGCCGTCGAGACTTCCTATGGCGTCAAGGTTCGGATGCGGCAGTTCTTTGAAGAGGTGTCGACTCTTGAAAAGCTAGCTGCCTATCTCGATCGGCACATGCCTTCCGATACGCCGGCGGCGACTTCGGTTTCTGCTCCGGCAGCGGCTCCGCCGACGTTGGCGGTCACGCTGCCCGCACCCGCTGGAGAAACCTCTAACACGTCACTCGAGCGTCTGATGCGGGAGCACTTGGCGGCAATATCCCAATTCATGTCCCAGCAGTCGCAGACCACTAGCGCGACGCCGTTTGCCGCTCCCGCTGTTCAGGAGGCCGCGCCTATCGTGAAGCCTGCCCGCGAGGTGCCGCCGCCGGTTGGGCCTGCCGCCGCACCGTCCAAGCCTGCCGCCGATGCCTTCGCCCCCTGGAAGAAGGCGCAGACCCAAGCCTCTGCTCTGTCGCTGGGCCAGCAGGAGCACTTGGACGCGCTGACTCGGCGCTACAACGCCCGCACCCGCACATCGAAAGAGCTTACGCAGAAGTACCGTTCGGTGCTGGCCGACAACCGCGCTTCCGCCGGGTTCCGTCCTTCGATTAAAGAGATGCTGTATCCCGTGATCGGTGATCATGCCGAAGGCGCCTACTTCACCGACGTCGATGGGAACCGTTTCCTCGACATCACGATGGGCTTCGGCGTGCTGTTGTTCGGTCACTCGCCTTCGTTCATCCGGGAGGCTATGGTTGCGCAACTCCACCGAGGAATCGAGATCGGACCGCAGACTCGACTGGCGGGCGAAGTGGCGGAACTGGTGTGCGAATTGACGGGAATGGAGCGGGTCACCTTCTGCAACTCGGGTACGGAAGCCGTCATGGCGGCGCTGCGCATCGCCCGTACGGTCACGGGCAAGTCGAAGTTCGTCTGCTTTGCCGGATCGTACCACGGCCACTCCGACCAGACGCTGGGGGCGGCCGAAGACGGGAACGCGCATCCGGACGCCGTTACGTTCTTCCCTGGTGTGCCTCAAAGCTCCGTCGCGGACGCGCTGGTCCTGGACTACGCCGACCCGGGTTCGGTCGACGTCCTGCGCAGCCGGGCGCATGAGATCGCGGCGGTGCTGGTTGAACCGGTCCAGAGCCGGCGGCCTGACTTGCAGCCGCGCGAGTTCCTGCACCAACTCCGGGCGGTGACGCGCGAGTTAGGTATCGCCCTCATCTTCGACGAAACCATTACCGGGTTCCGTATGCATCCGGGCGGCGCGCAGGCGTGGTTTGGAGTGGAGGCCGACCTTGCCACCTACGGTAAAGTCGCCGGTGGTGGGATGCCGATCGGTCTGGTGACCGGCCGCAACGGATACATGGACGCCATTGACGGCGGCATCTGGCAGTTTGGCGACGCCTCGGTGCCGCGCGGAGAGACGACCTTTTTCGCCGGCACGTTCATGAAGCATCCGCTGACGATGGCGGCTGCCCGGGCCACCCTGCTGGAACTGAAGAGGCAGGGGCCGGCTCTTCAGGAAGCGCTTCAACGACGGACAACGCGCCTAGCCAATTTGCTCAACGACTACTTCGCCGCCGAAGCAGTACCTCTCCAGATCGTCCACTTCGGTTCGCTCTTCCGGTTTGTATTCAAGACGAATATGGATCTGTTCTTCTATCATCTTCTCGACCGGGGCATCTTCATCTGGGAAGGGCGGAACTGCTTCCTGTCCGCTGCCCACACCGATGCCGATGTCGACTTTCTGATAGCCAGCGTGCAGGCGTCTGTCGAAGCTCTCCGCGACGGCGGTTTTTTCTCCCCCAAGCCGGAGCCGCCCGGGCCTACGCGCATTCCGTTGACGGCGGCGCAGCAGCAGCTTTGGGTACTCGCCCAGTTAAGCGACGCGGGTTCGGTAGCCTACAACGATGCGGTTTGTCTGGAGATTGGCGGCGCGGTAGAACCTGCGCGCCTGACGCGCGCGCTGCAGGTGCTGGTGGATCGTCATGAGGCGCTCCGTACGACGTTCGACCGGTCAGGGGAAGCCCAGATCGTTTGGCCCTCGCGCATCGTTGACCTCCCAGTGAGGGAACTGTCGCGGGCGGAACTGCCGGAATGGCTGGCCTCCGCAGTGTCTCTTCAGTTCGATCTCGCCGCCGGCCCGATCCTTTCGGCGACCCTGCTTGTTCTGGACGACGGAGCGCGCGTACTCATGCTGCGCGCCCACCACACCATCAGCGACGGATGGTCCTGGGGCGTCATTCTGAAAGAGCTTGGCGCGCTTTACACGGGCGGACAGAACCTGCCTGCGCCGATGCAGTTCCGCGAGTATGTTGCGTGGCAGAATGCGCAGCGCGGGACGCCCGCCATGGCGGCCAAGGAAGCCTATTGGCTGCAACAGCTTGCCGGGGCTAACGGACAACTCGAACTCCCCGTGGACCGTGCGGCTCCCGCTGAGCGTAGCTACCGGGGTGCTCGCCTGACGGCACGGGTCTCAGGCGAACTGACAGCGCGGCTGCGGCTGATGAGCCGAGAGCATGGGGCCACAATCTTCATGACTCTGCTGGCCGGCTTCGCCGCTCTGATGCACCGGCTCTCGCAGACGGAGGACATTGTGATCGGCACGCCGGTGGCGGCGCGCTTCCCGGAAGGGAGCGAGACGCTGGTCGGCTATTGCACTCACTTGCTCGCTGTCCGTAGCCGGTTGACGTCAGGCACTTCGTTCGCCGACCATCTGCGCGCCGTGCGAGATACTCTGCTGGCCGGATTCGAACAGCAAGAGTATCCGCACGCGTGGCTTCTCCATCAGATTCCGGGCGCCGCAGTCAACGTCACGTTCAACTTCGACCAGCCGTTTGCCGCCCCTTCGTTTGACGGCTTGCCGGCGTCGCTTGTTGCCGCGCCCGTGCAGTCCGCCTTCGTAGATCTGACGCTAAATGCCATGGAACTGAACGGGGAAATCGCGCTTTACTGCGACTATTCGACCGGTCTGTTCGAAGCCCGGACAGTGGCTGGCTTTCTGCATCAGTTTGAGGTTTTGCTTGCGGCCGCGGCAGAGCTGCCCACGACTCCCGTCGCCGAACTGCCGCTTCTTTCCGCCTCCGACCAGCGGGGGTTGCTCGCGCAGGCGAGTGCGACGGTCCGTCCGTTTCCCCACCGGTGCTTGCATGAACTCTTCGAAGAGCAGGCCGCGAAAACTCCAGAAGCGTTAGCCGTCTTTGATGAGACAAGCCGCTTCACATTCGCAGAACTGAATGCCCGGGCGAATCAGATTGCCCATCATCTACTCGCACTCGGCGCGCAGGCGGACGTTCCCGTCGCCGTCAGTCTGGAGCGAAATGCCGAAACGGTGTCGGCGCTCCTGGGCGTGCTCAAGGCCGGCTGCGCTTATCTTCCGCTCGATGCCGGCTATCCCGCCGAACGCTTGGCATTCATGCTCAGGGACTCCGGCGCCCGGCTGCTGCTTACGCAGCGTTCCTTGCTCACCCGTATCGGAGGGGAGGCAGTGACACCGGTGTGCATCGAAGCGATTCCGGCGGCCGCGGTTACGAATCCAGGTCTGGCGGCTTCGCCTGAGCAACTGATGTACCTCATTTATACATCGGGATCGACCGGTGTTCCCAAGGGGGTCGAGGTACCTCACCGGGCGACGGTTAACCGGTTCCAATGGATGTGGGATACTTTCCCCTTCGACGCCGGCGAGGTCTGCTGCCAGAAGACTGTGCTGTCGTTTGTAGACTCGGTCTGGGAGCTTTTTGGTCCGCTGTTGCGCGGCGTTCCTACGGTCGTTATTCCGGATCTTGTCGTTAAAGACCCGACGCGTCTGATCAGGACTCTCGCCGCGAATCGCGTGAGCCGCTTCGTGCTTGTCCCGTCGCTGCTGCGCGTGCTGCTGGCCGCGGTGCCGGATCTGTCGCAGCGGTTGCCGCACCTGCGGTACTGGGTATGCAGCGGCGAGGCGCTTACAACAGATCTCGCACGGCAGTTCGAAGCGGCAATGCCCCACGCGAAGCTGCTGAACTTCTATGGCTCCTCTGAGGTGGCGGCCGATGTCACGTGGTACGAGGTAGGGGCCACGGGGCATGAGGTGCACGGTGCGTTGCGGGGCGTGCCGCTGGGTAAGCCAATCGCGAACACAGAGATCTATGTTCTTGATCCCGCGGGGGAACTCACCGGGCCGGGCGTCCCGGGAGAGGTGTATGTTGGCGGCCCCAGTCTCGCCCGCGGTTATCGTGGACGTCCGGACCTGAC
Source organism: Acidobacteriota bacterium (assembly GCA_026394015.1). GTDB lineage: Bacteria > Acidobacteriota > Terriglobia > Bryobacterales > Bryobacteraceae. The sequence goes on along the minus strand of JAPKZA010000123.1, from coordinate 5,046 downwards.
AACGGAACGGTTCGTGGTCCATCCCTTTCGTTCCGGCGAGCGGCTGTACCGCACGGGCGATCTCGGGCGTTTTTTACCCGATGGCCATCTCGAATTTCTCGGCCGTACTGATCACCAGGTCAAGATCCGGGGGATGCGGATTGAACTCGGGGAAGTCGAGAGCGTTTTGTCCGGCCATCCGGGTGTGCGGGAGGCGCTGGTGAACGCGCAGTTGTCGGCAGCGGGGGAAAACCAGTTGGTGGCTTACTTTACGCCGAAAGAAGGCGCCGCGCCGGTGACGGCACTCCGGGAGTACGTCTCCCGGCATCTGCCCGCGTACATGGTGCCCGCCGTCTTTGTTGCGCTGGCGGCATTCCCGCTGACTCCGAACGGCAAAATAGACCGGCACGCCCTTCCGGCTCCGGCGGCAGCGGCGGTGACGGAGACGCATGCTTATGTGGCGGCGACGACGGATACCGAGCGGGAGATCGTCCGTATCTGGGGCGAGGTGCTGGCGCTCGATGCCGCTGCGATCGGCGTACAACACAATTTCTTCGAATTGGGAGGACACTCGCTGCTGGTCGTGCAGGCGATGAACCGTCTGCAGGACGCGTTCGGCATTGAGTTGACGGTTGCCCAACTTTTCGACCGTCAGAACGTGGCCGACCTCGCGGCCCTGGTCGAAGAGCAACAGATCGCGCAGGCTACGGGGGACCAGCTCAGCCAAATCCTCAGTGAACTGGGACCGGTCTCGGAGGGCTAGGCATGGCTGACTCTCTTGACCTCCAAAGCCAAGCTGAGGAGAGACTCGGCAACCTCTCTCCCGCTCAACGAGAACTTGTTCTACGCCGCCTCCGCGCGCAAGCCCCCTCCGGGCTGACCCGGGTGCCGCGGGGTGGCGAACTGCCGCTCTCTTTTGCTCAGCAACGGCTTTACTTTTTGGATCAGCTGAGCGATGGCGGGGCGGGGTATAACATCTCCGGCGGCGTGCGTATCCGCGGGTCCTTGTCGCCCGCCGTTCTGGAGCGCGCATTGCTGGAGATTATCGCCCGGCACGAGATCCTGCGGACCCGTTACCCGCGAGGCAGGGTAGTGATTGAGCCGCCGCCCGCGGGACCCGTGCTGGTAAACCGCCGCGCCGCTCCAGAAGAGGTTGCGGCTTTGGCGGGGCAAGAACTGCGCCGACCCCTGTCGCTTGCCGAAGGGCCGTTGTTTCGTTTCGTGCTGCTGGAATTGGCCCCGGATGAGCACGTTTTTCTTGTAACCCTACACCACATCGTCGCCGACGGCTGGTCGTTGGGCTTGTTGATCCGGGAAGCCGGGCAGCTTTATGACGCCTTCTTGCGGGGAGATGCGTCGCCTCTGGCTCCGCTGCCGGTCCAGTATGTCGATTTCGCGGACTGGCAGAAAAACCGGCTCCAAGGAGCCGTTCTGGAAAAGCAGTTGGCGTTCTGGAAAGAGCATCTGGCTGGAGCCCCGCAGTTTTTGAATCTGCCTACGGATTACCCGCGCAGTGCTACCCAGGACTTTGCGGGGGCGAACTACTCGGCCGTTCTTCCCGCCCAACTCGTCGATCGGCTCACGGCCCTCGGAGCCGCCCACGGCGCGACGTTGTTCATGACCACGTTCGCCGCTTTTGCGGTGTTGCTCGGGCGTTATAGCGGTCAGGAGGATCTGCTGCTGGGTTCGCCGGTGGCGAACCGCACCCGCACGGAGGCTGAATCTTTGCTCGGGCTATTCGTCAACACGCTGGTGCTGCGGGCGAACCTGACCGGCAATCCGAGTTTCACGGACCTGCTTGAGCGGGTGCAAAGTTCGGTTCGCAGGGCGTTTTCGCATCAGGAAACCCCATTCGATCTTCTTGTTGATGCGCTGCAGCCGACGAGAAGCCTGAGTCACAGCCCGCTGTTTCAGGTAATGTTCGCCCTACAGAACGCCCATGTCGCCTCCGGCGGAGAGGCGTGGGCGCGTACCCCGGGCGGCGAACTGTCGATCCAGACCCTCCCGCCGGAGGATGGGACGGCGAAGTTCGACCTGACGCTCTTTCTTGAAAAGGGTCAGCACGGCTTCACTGCGACCTGGGAGTACGCGACGAGCCTGTTTGATCCTCCGGCTATCGTCCGGATGCACGGCCATTTTCTGTGCCTCCTGGAAAGCATTGCCGAGCAGCCGGAGACACCCGTCGCGCTGCTGCCCATGGTTGCTGCCGCGGAGTTGCGGCAGTTGTTACAGGAGTGGAACGCGACGGCGGCCGACTATCCGCGGGATAAAACTTTTCCACGACTTTTCGAGCAGCAGGCGGAGCGTACGCCCGCCGCCGTTGCGGTCCGCAGCGATGCCGCGTCACTGACCTACGCGGAGTTGAATGCGCGATCGAACCAGTTGGCGTCCTACCTCCGTGGGCGCGGCATCGGGGCCGAAGATGTGGTTGGGCTTTATTGCTCGCGCTCGGTGGAGTTGATGATCGGCGTACTTGGCACGCTGAAGGCGGGCGCAGCTTATGTGCCACTCGATATCGGGTACCCGCCGGCGCGTATATTGCTGATGTTAGAGGACGCGCAGGCCGCACTCGTCTTGACGCAGACGCAGTTTGCCGGTTCACTGCCCGAGTACCTGCCTCGGCTCTGCCTTGATAGTGCCGCCTCTGCGCTCGCCGGCCAATCCCCGGAGAATTCGGAAACCTCGCCGGGGCCAGACCAGCTCGCCTACGTTCTGTACACTTCGGGCTCGACCGGGGTTCCGAAAGGTGTGGAGGTGCCGCATGGCGGCTTGACCAACTACCTTTGGTGGGCTCTTTCTGCTTACGACGTGGCGGGCGGGTCGGGGGCGCCGATGCTTTCGTCGATTTCTTTCGATGCGACGATTACCGCCTGGTTTCTTCCGTTGCTTGCCGGGTGTGCCGTGCGGATGGTGACGGAGGGGGATGAGGTGGAGTCCCTTCGCGGCCTCCTTCGCACTGACGCCAACTACAGCCTGCTGAAGATCACACCTGCGCATCTGGAAGCGGTTATCCACTTAGCCGAGCCCCGCGACTTTTCTCTCGCCGCCCGTGCATTCGTGATTGGGGGGGAAGCGCTGCTGACCCGGCAGATTACGTTCTGGCGGCAGCATGCCCCCGGTCTAAAGCTGATCAACGAGTATGGTCCGACGGAGACAGTGGTGGGCTGCTGCGTCTACAATGTGCCCCAGGACTTCGGCGACAGCGGCGCCGTGCCCATCGGACGGCCTATCGCCAACACTCTACTTTATGTGCTGGACCCGCACGGGCAGCCTGCGCCGATAGGTGTGCCAGGGGAGTTGTACATTGGAGGGGCGGGCGTGGCGCGCGGCTACCGGCGACGTCCCGAACTGACCGAGCAGCGCTTCCTGTGCAATCCCTTTGCGCCGGGCCGGCTGTACCGCACTGGAGACCGGGTTAAGTATTTGACTGACGGCACCCTATTGTTCTTGGGGCGGTTGGACGATCAGGTCAAGATTCGCGGCTTCCGCGTGGAGTTGGGCGAGGTGGAGGCGGTGTTCGCCCGCCACTCCGCGGTACAGGAGTGCGCGGTCGTGGCGGAGTCCCAGCGACTGCTCGCGTATCTTGTCCCCTCCGGCGAGGATCGGCCTTTGTCCCGCGATATGCGCGCCTTCGCCGCCGGCATCGTACCGGAGTATATGGTGCCCTCCCTGTTCACTTGGTTAGATGCGATGCCGTTGACGCCGAACGGGAAGCTGGACCGCCGGGCGCTACCGGTGATTAGTGCGCCCGAGACCATGGAGCGCGTCGCTCCGCGGACCGAGGCCGAGCAGACCATGGCGCAGCTGTGGATCGAGGTTCTTGGCGTGGCTGCTGTCGGCGTAGACGATAACTTCTTCGAACTCGGCGGACACTCTCTTCTGGCCATTCAGCTGATTTCGCGGGTGCGGCACGCCTTCGGCGTGGAACTACCTCTGCGGCGGCTGTTCGAATCGCCCACCGTTGCCGAACTGACGGCTCTCCTGCCGCGAGCAGGCGCCACCAGTGCCCCCGCCATTCAGCGGGTCTCCCGCGACCAGTATCGAAAGTCAAGGCAGTAACCCGAATCATGGAACCTTTGTCGCAGGACGAAATATTTGCTTTTCCGATGTCGTTTTCCCAGCAGCGCTTCTGGTTTCTCGAACAATTGGAGTCTGGCACGGCACTTTACACCATTCCGGCGGCGGTCCGCATCGAAGGGGCGCTTGACGTCGAGGCTCTGGCTGGGGCGTTGAACGATGTTGTGGAACGGCATGAAAGCCTGCGCACGACCTTCGAATCTTTGGATGACGGACCCAGCCAGATAGTGCATCCGGTCTTGTCGATTCCCCTTCCCGTGATCGGCTGGGAGTCCGATGCCGCGCTCGCCGGCGAGGCGGAGGTATTGTGCTTGGACTTTGATCTCTCACAAGGTCCGCTCCTCCGCGCCAAACTCGTGCGCGTCTCCGCCGAAGAGCATATCCTGCTACTTGCCATGCACCATATCGTCTCTGACGGATGGTCGGTGCAACTGTTCGTAAGGGAGACAGGGGCGTTTTATGCCGCCCGCTCTGAAGCCCGGTCTTCGTCGCTTCTTCCGCTCGAACTGCAGTACGCCGACTACGCTTGTTGGCAGCGGGAGTGGCTTTCCGGTGCCGTTCGCGACGAACAGATGCGCTTCTGGCGCGAACATCTGACAGGTGCGCCGGCTCTGCTCGAACTTCCCGCTGACCGGCCTCGCCCCGCGATGCAATCGATGGCGGGCGCCCGCTACGCCGCTACCATTCGCCCGGAGCTTCGCGCCGCGTTGCGGGAGCTCAATCGACGCACCGGAACTACTGAGTTCATGCTGTTTTTCGCGGCGTTCCAGGTTCTTCTGGCGCGCTTGACGAATACAACCGACATCGTCGTCGGCACGCCGTTCGCGAACCGCCATCGGCGCGAGGCTGAGCCGATGATCGGCCTATTCGTGAACACCTTGGCGTTACGGGGCCGGTTGGACGACAACCCGTCGTTTGCAACGTTTTTGGGCCGCGTGCGGGATTCGCTGCTGGAAGCGCAGCGGCACCAGGACCTTCCGTTTGAGCTGC
>JAPKZA010000426.1 GCA_026394015.1 Acidobacteriota bacterium | reverse complement strand
GGCTCCAGAATGTTGTGCTGCGCACCCATTCCATTTGCCCTCAAGTTACTGCGGTGTAGGATGAGAAACACATATCCGGCCAGGTGGACCCCATGATTCAGGCGCCCCGCGTTCAGCCATTCCGTCTGGATCGGTCTTGGTCGAAGGGTAATGGTAGACGCCATTCACCGAGTGGCCGTTGAACGAGCCCAAGTCTTTCGGCCTGACTCCATCGGGGTAAGTCAGAACTTAGAGTGCGTATCCATCCAAGCCGCAGCGAATCGGAGCGGTAATGCCCACCATCGTCTGGTGCATCGTCGGACGCGACGATTCCAGATAGTAATCGTTTGCATCCGAACGCTGGGCGAGGGTCGTAAAGCCCGCACTCATTGGATAGTCACCACCGCTGGATTGGATCACGTGGAGCCCGACGCGATCCTGCAACCTCAGAATCCACAACGTAGTTTCCTGGTTGACTCGGGATGAACGAAAGAGTGGGCGTTGCCTTCGGAGATGAAATCCCTAGGGCAACGCCGGTCGGTTAATTGGCATAAAGCAAGTTAGTGAAGCATCATACTCCCGTCTCGGGATCGCACCGCTGCAGCCAAAACATGCAGCCCGTCTGCGCGGTCAGCGCTCGCCGTAATCGACCGGGTACCGGCCGGAATCGTCACCCGACGATCCAGTGAATTGGCGCTCGTCCCCACCAGAGTCACTCGGGTTCCATCCATCTCGACCCGGTACACAAACGGAAGGCGCGCATTGGCCGCGGCCACCAGATCCCGCACCAGCACCGCCACATCTTCCGGCGTTTCATTCCCATTTAGTGCAGATGGGATCTCCAGCTTTGAGCCGCTCTAAGCAACGGCCGGCGGTTAATGCCGAACTCTGTCGCCAGTGTAGGCGCCGCAAAACGCAACGGCTGAGGTGCCTAGACCACTAGCGTCACCCGATCTCCCTGCCGATCGATTCGCCCCACCTCAGGAGACTGCGCCCACCCGGCGACGACACTCCCCAACAGCGCGATCATGGCGAGATGTCGAATCAGCATAAACCTCATCGACGCCCCAGGCCGCCCAATCGTTCCCAGCAATCGGCTATTCTACCCCCATGGTCATCGACGTACACAGCCACTTCTGGGAATACCCCCGCCACTTCACTGACGATTTCAAAGCTCAAGCCCGCCGCGCCCGCGGCGACCAGGAAGTCGACCTCACCGTCCACTACGACGCCTACCGCGCCGGTGCCACACTTTGCGATAAAACCATCGTCTTTGGCGGCAAAGCCAAACTCTCCGGCCTGTGGGTCCCGGACGATGAAGTCGCCGCCTACGTTGCCCTCCACGCCGACCGCCTCATCGGCTTTCTCTCCCTCGACCCCACCCAACCCAACTGGCGCGACGACCTCGCCCACGGCCATCAAACCCTTAAGCTAAAGGGCATCAAACTGATGCCGATGTACGCTGGCTTCTACCCTCAAGACCGCCAGTTCGACGACCTCTGGGCCTACGCCACCCGTCACAGCCTCCCCGTGCTCCTCCACACCGGCACGACTTTCATCTCCCAAGCCCCTCTGGAATTCACGCTGCCCCGCCATCTCGACGAGGTCGCCACCCGCTTCCCTGAAGTCCGCCTCATTCTCGCCCACCTCGGACATCCTTACGAAGGCGAGTGCGTCGCCACCATACGCAAGCACCGCCACGTCTACGCCGATTGCTCCGCCCTCCACTACCGTCCTTTTCAGAACTACCATTCGCTGATGCTCCTCCAAGAATACGGCATCTGGCACAAACTCCTTCTCGGCAGCGACTACCCCTTCACAACCATCGACGCCTCGATTCACGGCATGCGCCACCTCAACGACATGCTCGAAGGCACCCAACTCCCTCGCCTCAATCTCGACCGCATGGAAGAGATGTTTCACCGGGATTCGCTATCCCTCCTTGGCATCTCCGCTTAGCGTCGCTACAGACGGGATCTAGGGCGGGCCCTGCCGTCCCGCCACGTCTTTTCGAGATATGTTCAGCGGGCAGGCGTAGCAAGCGCGAACGGGTCGTGGAAATGGTCCGGTGCGTCGGCCCCGGAACCGAGACTTACTCCTCGCGCTCGAACGGCTCCAGCCAACCGTTCAGTTGTAGGCGATCATGCTGAGCTGGAAGCGATTCGCATTCATCGCTCGTTGTCCCGACGGATGAGCGGTCAGTCCAATGTCGGGGTTGGGGTCTTTGATCAGATTCTCGACCGCCGCAGGCTTGTTACAGAACGCCCGACCTCGGCTGGACTCCATTTCTCGATGCCCATATTGGGCCCAAACACGCGGTAGCGGCAAGCCAAGCAATCGAAGAATCCGATCTGATCCGGGTCGGCCGTGTCTGATTCCGGCTGGTCGCTGAACTGGCCTTCAAAGTCCGCATCGGTATGGGGAGAGCGCCGCCAGGTCGCGGTCTGCAGTTCACCCAACCAACGATCCGTCCTCCGGACGACGATGATAAAATCGCGCTTCAATTCCGTGTTGGCTTTCACAATGTCCAAATAATAGAAGCCCTAGTCGGTTCTGGCCCGGAAAGCCTCGATCACCCTGGCGAGACGGTGACCGATTTATTCCACGCTGGGCTTGTCGCCGTTGTGCAAGCCGCCTCCGGCCTACTCGCGAGTCTCGGCGATAAAGGTCAACATTGGCCGATAGCCGGGTTTGCGTTTGTTCTTGCGACCGTAACTCACCCTGCCGCCGATCTGGTCTCCATAAAGATGGTTCACCCGCGAGCAGCCAACATGCACCGCGAGGATCATGCCGAGCAGAAAGCCTATGGGCAGCTTGGGGCCGGGACTCCGCCATTCCGAAGCCACTTATAGTACACCCTAACTCGTCGCTATAAGGCACTCCTTTCTTGACTATTTGATGCGGTGGAGAGCGGCGCGAAAGGCGGCGCAGATATGGCCGCTGGAAGGGTAGGCGGAACGCAGCTTCACATTTTCGGCGGCGTTGCGGCGGTGAACGCGGGGTTTGGGCATCACCCCACGAAATGAGATTCAACGGGAGGCATAAACGATGGAGTTGGTCGTTCGCTTACGCAATACCGCCGAGCGAGGGACGGTTCGAAAGAACCAACTTTCCTAGCGGGCTGAACGAAAAGTCGTCCGCCTCAATCTTGGGCTCTGAAAACGCCTCCTGATCCGCTTCACAATCGTCGTTCAAAGAAGCAGAACGGCCACGGCCTGGATCGTCAACGGTGATCCCAACTTCGCGCCTTTGGTGCCCTTTTTTCATCCCCTTGGGTGCCGCTTTTGGGGACCCGGAATGGGGATTCACAAGGTGTTGAGATTTATATTTTCTTTGTTTTCCTTTACTTGAAAAATGGCCGAGCGAAAACACCCACTATTCGGTTGATAGATTTGAATTGCGAGAAGGCGCTGCAATAAAGCACGCAGCCAAATGTCAGCAGGGAGACGCGAACCGATGGAAGGCACCAAGCTGAAAAAGAAAAAGGTCACCGCCAAATTCAAGGTGGAACTTATCGAGTTGGCTCTACGAAAACTGCACAAACAGTTAGAAAGCGAAGGCGAGTTGAAAGCGACCCTCAGCGACATCATTCGCCTTGTGGAAGCTCATAACTCCATGGAGCAGGAGTCCGGTCCCAAAGAGGTTCTTATCCGATGGATAGATCAACCGAGCGACAATCAAGATTCGGAAGCCTGAGTGTTCGGCGTGAGATCAGGTACGACGCGCTGCCGTCGCAAAAGAGGTTTCACCAAGCCAAGGCTCGATTCAAGGGCTTCTCCGGACCGATCGGATCGGGAAAGAGCCAAGCCCTTTGTCACGAAGCAATTCGGTTGAGTTACGAGAACCCCGGACGCCAAGGGTTAATCGGGGCGCCAACGTTTCCTATGCTTCGGGACGCAACCCAACGGACCGTATTCGAACTGCTCGAGGAGAATCGGCTCCCGTTCGATTTCAACAAATCGGAAAACTGCATCACAATGCGGGATACCGACTCACGAATTGTATTTCGGAGCGTAGATGATTTTGAACGATTGCGGGGGACCAATCTTGCCTGGTTCGGCGTCGATGAGCTGACTTACTGTCCGGAAGAGGCGTGGCTGCGCCTCGAGGGGCGGCTTCGTGATCCTAAAGCTCGAAAGCTTTGTGGATTCGCAGTTTGGACGCCGAAAGGCTTCGATTGGGTGTACGAAAGATTTCTGGCGAACCCTGTCGAAGGCTACGAAACGGTTCTGGCCCAGCCGATGGAAAACCGCCATCTGTTAGAACAGATCCCAGACTTCTACGAAAGGCTGAAGCATAGTTATGACTCGCGGTTCTTTCAACAAGAAGTACTCGGCCAATATCTGAGCATCAGCGCAGGACAAGCCTATTACAACTTTGACCGCGCTTCGACCGTGCGGCGCTGCCAACTCGATCTCGCAAGACCTATCTATTGGGCGCTTGATTTTAACGTCGATCCCATGTCGTCAATCGTTGCTCAAGTCTATGGCGACTCCGTCAACGTAATTGATGAAATATCGCTCGCCAGAGCGACCACTTGGGACGCCTGTGAGGAATTTTTGCGCCGTTATCCCAATTGCCATGGGTTGACGGTTTACGGAGATGCTTCAGGGAACTCGATGAAGACGACGGGGCCTCGAGACGGAGAGGCGATTAGCAAGTTTTTCCGAATGCGAAACATTCAACGAGTGAAGGTGGAGCTTCCGCCCCAGAATCCGGCGGTGCGGGAGCGAGTGGTGTTGATGAACACAAACCTTCTGGACGCGGCGGGAGATCGAAAGCTGTTTGTCGACCCAGCGTGTGTGGAATTGATTAAGGACCTCGAGCAAGTATGTTTGCTGGAGGGCACCATGCTTATCGATAAAGGAAAGGACTCGAAGCGGACTCATATGTCTGACGCGCTCGGGTACTTGGTTTGGCAGGTTCTCGGGAATCAGGACCGAGGCAAAGTTGGCTTACAGAACCGGCGACTGCCTGGTTTTTAAACTCAAAGGGAGAATCGAATGGTTACGACGATTGACCAGGAACATCTGGAATTCAAGGCAAAGCGATTACTTTGGCGACGCTACCGAGATTTATACGCCGGGGGCGAGCAGTTTAAGGACAACGCCTCCCAGTACTTAGTGGCGCGGCAAAAAGAGCCGGGCGACGTTTACGGTGAGCGGTTGAGCCGGGTTTTCTATGAAAACTACATCGGTTCCATCATCGACTGGTACGCGGCCACTCTATTCCGGCGCGAGCCAGTGATCAACGCAGAGGGGGCGAACGACGTGGGTCGCGTCTTCTTTAGCGACTTTATTGAGGATTCGGACAGGAAAGGAACAGGACTCAGCGATTTCTATCGACGGCAGATTACGGACGCGCTGGTATACGGCGTAGGATATACGCTGATCGATTTTCCTCGGACTAGTCATATGGCGACGAGTCGAGCCGAAGAAGAGTTGCTCGGGGCGAGCCGGGCGTATCTCGTTCACTATAGTCCGGAGGATGTGATCAACTGGAGTCGGGACGAGCATGGGAACTTCGAGTGGGTGGTCATCAGAACCCAGAATTCGCGGAAAGAGAGTGTTGAGGATCAAGTACCGATCACGGAGACG
>JAPKZA010000226.1 GCA_026394015.1 Acidobacteriota bacterium | reverse complement strand
CCTTGATCGGGGTGCTCGCCAGCATTGCCCGTCTCCGCTTCACCGGCAGGCCAAGACTAACATGCATTTTTCAACGACCCGGGCAAAAGGGGACATTTCTACTTTGCCAGCAGGGGGACATTTCTACTTTGCCTTGACAGGGTGATATGTATGCTTGACGTCACTCGTCACGGATGATATCCTGAGCGTGGATGATCATCGGTTACCGTGGCAGGGACACGGAGCTTTTTGAGGCAGGAGAGAGCGTTCGGCATTGGGAGTCTTTTCGGCGGCAGGCTGAGAAGCGGCTGCGTGTGCTGGATGCCGCTGGTTCGCTGAACGACCTTGCTGCGCTCAACTCAAATCGCTTAGAGGGGTTGGGGGGCGAGCGTAAGGGAGACTTCTCCATACGGATTAATGTCCAGTGGCGCATCTGTTTTGTGTGGCGGGAGGGCGATCCCGGACCGTCGGATGTCGAAATCGTTGACTATCACGAACGCTATCTAAGGAGAAGATCTTGCCACGCACACCCATCCACCCGGGAGAAATTTTGGCTGACGAGTTGGAGGAGACTGGATTGTCGGCGGGGAGACTGGCCGATGTTATCGAAGTGCCACCGAACCGGCTATATCAGATCCTGGCCGGGAGGCGGAATATTACCGCGGACACGGCTCTGCGCTTGGGTCAGTATTTTGGAATGTCGGCTACCTTCTGGATGAATTTGCAGAGCGCCTACGAACTGGACTTGGCGCGTGAGTTGGTCGGCCCGGCGATTCAACGCATCCCGAAGCGCAGCGAATTGGCGGAACCTAGGGTCGCGGTCTAGTTTGGAACTCCCTAAGCCGGGAGGCGGAAGGAGTTATGCAGAAGCGCAGCGTGCAGATTTTTGGGGTGAAGGGCTCGTCGGCGACGCGGGCGGCGGAACGATTTTTCAAGGAACGGAGCGTCGCAATCCACTTTGTGGACTTGAAACTGAAGCCGATGGCGGCGGGGGAGATCAAGCGGTTTATCGAACGGTTTACCTTGGTGGGGATGTTGGATACTGAGAGCAAGGCGTATGAGAAGGCCGGGCTGAAGTATCTACGGCAGTCAGAAGGGGAGCTTCTGCTAAAGATTGAGCGGGAGCCGACATTGCTGCGGCTCCCGCTCGTGCGCTGTGAGAAGCGGATTAGTTTGGGGCAGGACGAGGTGGGCTGGAAGGCGATGCTCGTCGATTAGGGTACGCAGGGGGTGGTTAGGTGATGGGCGCGCGAGCCATCGTTGCCGATGCCGCGGAGGAGTTCGTCGAAGGTCTGCAGGGGAACGGTTTCGCCTTCGCGGCCGACGGCGGGGATGTGAGCCCAGCGGTCGATGGCGCTGAGGACGAACCAGGGGTCGGAGGTGTCGGCGGCGAGAATGCCGGGGGCGGCTTCGGCGTGGCCGGTGGGGACGCAGAGGGCCGGGTGGTCAAAGGGGGCGCGTTGGAAGCGGACGCGGTCGTCGGTGAGAGCCTTCATGAACGCGACTATGGAAGTCTTTTCCTGGGGAGTGAGGCGGATGCGGCCGATGCCGGGGCCGAGGTTGCCGCCAGTGGGGAAGTCAGCGTTGCGGCCGTAGAAGTCCATGACTTGTTCGAGGGTGGCTTGGCCGCCGTCGTGGAAGTAGGGTCCGGTAAGTTCGACGTTGCGGAGGCCGGGCGATTTGAAGGCACCGTTTGTGTTGTTGGGGTTGGCGGCGTTGAAGAGCGGGTTGCCGAAGGGGTCGAGAGCGTTGAGACCGGGATCATCGCCGAGGGGGGAGACGGCGGTGCGGAAGAAGCCGTTGTCGCCGGGGTTGGTGGGGTTGAAGCCGCGGGTGGTTCTATTCGAGAACGAGGCGGCGGTGAACTCGGCGCCCTGATGGCACAGGGTGCATTGGGAGCCGCCGTTTTGGAAGTCGCGGAGGCCTTGTTGTTCGAGGGCGGAGAGGGCCTGTTGGTTGCCTTCGAGGAACTGGTCGACGCGGGAGTTGTTGGAGACGAGGGTGGCTTCGTAGGCTTGGATGGCGAGACCCCAGTAGACGGCAAAGTTGGCTTCGAGGAGTTCGGGGGCTTGCGAGTATTCGGGTTGGAAGGCGGCTTCGATGAGGGCTTGGTAGCTCGCGGCGAGACCGAGGCCGGAGGGGTCGGCGTAGGGGCCGAGGACGCTATCGTCGGCGGCGACGGCTTGGCGGCCGAGGGGCCGGAGGGCGAGGAGCTTTTGGGCGAGTTTGGGCCAGGTGCGGCCCATGTAGGACATCTCCATTTCGTTGAGGGCGGGTCCGACGGCTTGGGAGGCGAGGCTGGAGTTTTCGAGGCGGACTTGTTCTTTGACGAGGTGGCCGTCGCGGAAGGCGAGGACGTTCCAGGCGGTGTCGGAGTCGCCGAAGGGGGTGGCACCGGTGAAGATGTCTTTGGCGCGGCCGTCCCAGAAGTTGCGGACATTGAAGACGGCGTTGATGACGCTGGGGCTGTTGCGGTTGGTGACTTGGCGGGTTTGGACGCCGTTGAGGGTGGCGCGGGCGGTGGAGGGTTGGTCGGCGCCCTGTTCGTAGTGTTCCGCGGGGACGATGTCGAAGAAGTTGCGATGGAAGACGCCGGCGGACCCGGCGACTTGGCGGGTGTCGCGAAGGACGGCGGAGCGGTTGTCGTTGGGGTTAGCGAGGCGACGGAAGGGGAAGTCGCTGGGGGTGAGGGTTTGGTTGGGGGCGATGGTGGCCGAAGAGGCGGCGGGGGCGGCGAGTTGGTTTTGGAGGCGGTGGTCGGCACCGGCGTGGAAGTGGCAGGAGGCGCAGGCGGTTTTGCCGTCGCTGCCGGCTTGCATGTCCCAGAAGAAGGCCTTGCCGAGAACGACCAGGGCGCGGGTGTTGCGGACGTAGCGGTCGAGGCCGGGGGGCGTGGGGACGGGGACGGCCTTGAGAGAGGTGAGGCGTGGTGCGCCGCCGCCATTGGGTTGGGCGGTGAGGATGGCGGCGAAGGCTGGGATGAGCAGGACGGCTGTAAGTTTCATTGGATGCTCCTGGTACCAGCAAACCCCGGATTGACGGTGATGTCACGTTAAGGACTGTTATGGGCGGGGGGCGTTGGGCTTAACATCGCTTAACGGAAACCCGGGGCGGAGAAGGAGTCTAATGGAAGTTGCGCTGGGAGGCAACGATTTGGGCTGGCGGGAAACGGTGAAGCAATGGGGCTGGGTGGCGGTGATGGTGGGGCTATGCGGTTTGCTGGCAGTGTTGCAGTATCGATGGACGGGGGAGCTGAGCGAGGCGGAGCGGCAGCAGATGGGGGCGGGGTTGGCGACGCAATTGGAGCTGATGGCGCGGGCGTTTGATCGGGAGCTGCGGGAAGCGACCGAGACTTTGGTGCCCCGGGAAGAGGAGGAGCTTCCGCCGCGAACGGGGCGGTTGCCGTTGTTTGGCCGGATCGCGGTGGCGACACCGGAGAAGGGAGTAGTGGGGCTGGAGTTGCTGGATCCGGAGACGGGGCAGCGGACAAAGATGGTTTGGCCGGCGGAATGGGATTCTTTTCGGCAGGAGATTTTGCGACGGGTGGAGGAGGGGTATGGACCTCCACGGGTGGAACGGGATTCGCTGCTGTTGGAGAGTCCGCAGTTTCGGGACGGGGAGGAGGTGGCCTGGTATTTGTTTGAGTTGGACGAACGATACCTGCGGGAGACGTATTGGCCGGAGATGGTGCGGAAGTATTTGGGGGAGACGGATTTCGACGTTAGCGTAACGGTGGGGGAGCGGGGGAAAACGTTGTATGGGCCGACGATGACCGGGGCAGACGCGACGACGCGGACGTTGCGGACGGGACGGAAGAAGGGTGGACAGGAGGGGGGCGGGCGATGGCGGATTTCGGCGCGGCATCGGGCGGGTTCATTGGATGCGGCGGTGCAGGTGAGTCGATGGCGGAATTTGACGATTGCAGGTTTCTTGCTTGTGTTGATAGCCGCGGCGGGGTGGGCTCTCGTGCGGAACACGAGCCGGGCGCGGCGGTTGGCGGAGATGGAGTTTGCGTTTGTGGCGGGGGTGACGCATGAGTTTCGGACGCCGTTGGCGGTGATTCGGGGGGCGGGGCACAACCTGTTGAGCGGGGTGGTGAAGGACGCGGCGCAGCGGGAACGTTATACGAAATTGATCGTGCAGCATGCGGAGAATTTGACGGAGATGGTGGAGCAGGTGCTGGGGTTTGCGGGGACGCGGAACGGCGGGGCGAAGAATGCGCATGAGGCGGTGCGGGTGTTGGACGCGATCAATGAGGGGTTAGAGGCGGCGGGCGGGGAGATTGAAGGGGCTCGTTGCGAGGTGGATATTCAAGCACCGTCGGAGATTCCGCCGGTGATGGGGGATCCGGTGGCGCTGCGGCGGGCGTTTCAGAATTTGATTGGGAACGCGGCGAAGCATGGAGGGGAGGGGGGATGGATTGGGATTACGGTGGAGGTGGGCGGGGCGGGGGAGCGGCAGGAGGTGACGGTGCGGGTGCAGGATAAGGGGCCGGGGATTCCGGCGGGGGAGTTGGCGCGTTTGTTTGAACCGTTTTATCGGGGGGAGCGGGCGAAGGCGGACCAGGTGCGGGGGACGGGGTTGGGGTTGAGTTTGGTGGCGGAGATTGCGAAGGCGCATGGGGGGAGTGTGACGGGAGAGAATTTGGCTGAGGGAGGCGCGGTCTTTACGTTGCGCCTACCGGGGGCGAGACTGGAGGAGTATGACGAATTCGCGCATTCTGCTGGTTGAAGATGAGCCGGACATTGCTCTGGTGGTGACCGATTTATTGGTGGCGCAGGGGCATACGGTGGAGACGGCGGGGACGGGGCCGGAGGGCGTCCGGATGGCGACCGATAGCCGGTTTGACCTGCTGATATTGGACGTGATGTTGCCGGGGATGGATGGTTTTGCGGTGTGCCGGGCGATGCGGGAGCAGGGGTTTGATGGGGGGGTGTTGATGTTGACGGCGCGGTCGCAGGTGGGGTGGCGCGGGTTTCGGCGTTGTTGCGACGGGTGGGGAAGGAGCAGTTGACGCCGGTGTTGCGGTTTCAGTTTGGGGGGGTGAGTGTGGATTTTTCGAAGCCGTCGGTGACGCGGAACGGGGTGGCGGTGAGTTTGGCGGCGAAGGAGATGCAGTTGTTGCGGTGTTTGATTGACCATCGGGGGCAAGTGTTGACGCGGGAGTGGTTGTTGGGGCAGGTGTGGAGCCAGCAGCCGTTTATTACGCCGCGGACGGTGGACGTGCATGTGGCGTGGTTGCGGCAGAAGTTGGAGGAGGAGGCGCAGACGCCGAAGCATATTTTGACGGTGCGGGGGGAGGGGTATCGGTTTGTGGGGTAGGGGGGGCGCTTGCTGCCGCATGCAATTTACTGTAGATTCCATGTTATGGGCATTCACCTTTCGAACATCCATTCGTTAAGCGATTTTCAGCGCAACACTAAGGAACACCTTCGCCAGCTAAGAGAATCGGGGGAGCCCGTCGTGCTTACGGTGAACGGGCAAGCCGAGGTGGTGGTCCAAAGTGCGGAGGCATACCAACGGTTGCTTGACGACCAAGATCTTCTTGAAAGCATTCGGGGCGTGGGTCGCGGTCTGGAAGAGGCCAAGCGTGGAGAGGGGCGTCCGATGAGAGAATTCCTTGAAGAGCTGGCTAGCGAGCATGGCTTTTCGCTTCGATGAAACGATACCGGGTGATCGTCACGCCAGAAGCCCAGGCGGGCATCCGTGATGCGTTTCTCTTATTAAACGAGCAGGCGCCGCTGAGCGCTGAACGCTGGCTTAAAGAGCGAAACGCTCAGATTGAATCGTTGGAGCGATTCCCCGAACGCTGCTCCTGGGCCCGCGAGAAGAATACTACGACGTGGACCTTCGCCAACTTGTTTACAAGTCCTACCGAATCATCTATTTTGTCGATTCAGGGAGTTCCACGGTCGTCGTTTTGCATGTTCGGCACGGCAAGAGGCGAGCGGCTGGGGAGCCGGGGGAGGTAGGCTAGGAGGGATGAACCCGATTCCGATTGCAGTGGCGGCGATTCCGCCAGGGAACTCGACCTATAGCCAGGCGACGCGGCTGGGGGATTTGTTGTTCGTGTCGGGGCAGTTGGGAGTGGACCCTTCGACGGGGGCGCTGGTGGCCGGGGGGCAAGCGGCCGAGTATCGGCAGGCGCTTGAGAATATCAAGACCATTCTGGAGGCGGCGGGGAGCAGCTTGGCGCAGGTGGCGAAGACTACCGTCTACATGACGGATGTGGATGAGCTTTCGGCTTTGAATGAAGTTTATGGCGCGTATTTTCCGCATGCTCCGGCGAAGACGGGCGTGGAGGTTCGGCGGCTGTCGGCGGGGGCGCGGATCGAGATTGAAGTGATCGCTTCGGCGGTTTAGCGGTAAGGCGCGAAGAGTTCGGTGGTGAAATACCGCTCCATGCGGTCGGGGAAGACGGTGACGACGGGGCCGTCGAGGCGGCGGGCGATTTCTTCGGCCGCGCAGAAATTCAGACCGGAGCTGGGGCCGACGGGGAAGCCTCGGCGGATGAGTTCGCGGGTCATGTGGATGGCCGCGTGATCCTGGATTTCGATGATCTCGAGGCCGGGGACGCGGGCGGGGCTGAAGATTTTGGAGATATCGTCGATGACGCCGGGGATGCGGGCGCTGAAGCTGCAGCATTCGAGATCGCCGACCGCTTCGCGGGTGACGGGCTTGGCGAGGACGGGGAGGACAGTACAGCCGGCGTCGCGCATGCCGTCGTAGAGGCCGACGAGGGTGCCACCGGTGCCAACACCGCTGACGACGGCGGCGACGTTGCCGCCGGGGACTTGGTCAATGACCTCGCGGGCGGTGCCCATGCGGTGGGCGAGGGCGTTGTCGAGGTTTTCGAATTGGCGGGGGAGGAAGGTGTTTTCGCCCTGGCCGAGGCGTTCGACTTCGGCGAGGGCGCCGCGGATGCCGTCGGCTTTCGGGGTGAGCACGATGTTGCCGCCGTAGCCGCGGATCATCATGGTGCGTTCGGCGCTGACGCCTTCGGGCATGACGGCGGTGAAGCGGAGGCCGAGTTGGGCGCTGACGAGGGCCATGGCGATGGAGGTGGAGCCGCTGGAAGCTTCGACGACGAGGGTGCCGGGTTGGACACGTTTTTCGCGGAACGCTTTTTCGAGAATGAAGCGGGCGATGCGGTCTTTGGTGGAGCCGCTGGGGTTTAGAAATTCGAGCTTGCACCAGATTAGAGGGCCGTCGTTGATGGAGACGCCTTCAAGCGGGGTGGGCTGGACTCGACCGAGATACATCTTCCGATGATACTGAGTAGAGCGGATGCCATTCGAAGAGAAGACAGATTTCGTGATTTTGGAGACGGTGGCGGCGGCCGTGAAGGAGTCGCACGCGCGGGCGGGGAAGTGGATTGCTTGCCGGGCGGGGTGTAGCGAATGCTGCTCAGTACTGTTTCCGATTACGATGCAGGATGCCGAACGGCTACGGCGGGGGTTGGCAGCGGCACCGGAGGAGGTGCGGGCGGATATTGTGGGGCGGGCGCGGGATTTATGGGCGAAGATTGGGCCGGACTTTCCGGGCGATGCCGGGGTGTTTCGGGCGAATGAAGAGTGGCAAGAGTGGTTTTTGACCCGGCACAAGGGGCATGCCTGCCCGGTGGTGGATCCGTCGACGGGGGCTTGCCGGTTGTACGAACATCGACCGGTGGCTTGTCGGCTATACGGGCATTTGATCCAGATTGGGGAGGAGGCGCAGACGATTTGCCACTACTGTTTCCAGGGGGCGACGGCGGCGGAGATTGAAGCCAGCCGGGTGGTGGTTCCGGTGGCGGCCGTGGAGCAGGGGGCCTTGGAGGCGGGGGAAACGCTGATTGCCTGGGTGCTGGCTACTTCGGAATCGTAGCCATCCAGTAGCCGGGCCGGGTGCGGACTTTCATGCCGGTGCGAAGGACTTCGACGGTGATTTCGTGAAAGCCGCCATCGTCGGTATTGTTGGGCGAGTAGCTGATCATGTACTGGCTGTGGAGCTCTTCGCCGATGTCGGCGATGACTCGTTCGAGGTCCTTGTACGTGAGGAACGACCGCTCGGAGCCGCCGGTGTATTTGGTGAAGACTTCGACTTGGTTGTCGACGAAGAGGCTTTTGGCTTGGCGGAGGATTTCGACGGCGAGGGGGATGGCGTTGCCGTTGTAGATGCCGGTTTGCTGGGAGATGGTTTCCGGGGTGACGAGGGAGCCGGCGGGCATATGGCGGGCTCCGGCGGGGAGGGCGTCGGGGCGGGGGACGGGGGCTTTGGTGAGAAGGCTGGTGA
The DNA here is from genome assembly GCA_026394015.1 of Acidobacteriota bacterium. GTDB lineage: Bacteria > Acidobacteriota > Terriglobia > Bryobacterales > Bryobacteraceae. Next base: position 6,898 of record JAPKZA010000226.1, on the reverse strand, counting down.
CCAGGCGGTTGATGTTGACCGAGTAGAGGACGACGTTGCCGAATTGGAGATCGAGCATGGCTTGGCGGGTTTTGGCTTCGCTGCCTTTGTCGCGGGTTTCGGAGATGAGGAGGATGATTTTACGGTGGTCTTTCGGACGGTTCTTCAGCATCCTGGCGGCGTCGATGACGGCGTCGTTCATGGCGGAGGTGGTGGAGCCGGCGTTGATTTTGGCGAGGGCTTTTTTGAGCAGGGCACCGTCGTTCGTGAAGTCCTGCATGACGCGCTTCCGATGGTCGAAGGCGATGATGGCGGCCTGGCCTTTTTCGCCGAGAACGAGGCCTTCGAGGAGGGGGCCGATTTGCTTGATTTTGTCGAGGACGGGCTCGACGGTGTTGTTGGCCTGGATGCAGACGACGATGTCGAGCGGTTGAAAGGCGAGTTCGACTTTGAGGGTTTGTTCTTTGCCGCGGTCGATGAGCCGGAACTCGTGGGGCTGGAGGTCGGTGACGTAGCGGCCGTCCTTGGTGACGGTGGTGGGGGCTACGATGTTCCGGACGTAGGTTTTGAATACGGCGAGGTCGCCCTCGGGTTCGGCGGGGGGCTTGTCTTGCGCCAGTAGGGGAGCGCCTAGCGCGAGAGAGGAGAAGAGCCGACGGGTGACACTCATAACTACTTCGATGTTACCGCTTTACTTTGGGTTTCACCCGTTTCCAGACGCCGGACTTGCCGCCGGTTTTTTCGAGGAGATAAAGATCCTGGATTTCTATGCCTTTATCGAGGGCCTTGGTCATGTCGTAGACGGTGAGGGCGGCGACGCTGGCGGCGGTGAGGGCCTCCATTTCGACGCCGGTTTGGCCGGCAGTGAGGGCAAGTGTCGTGATGCGGATGCCGGTGGCTTCGATGACGAGTTCGACGTCGACTTTCGTGAGGGCGAGGGGGTGGCACATCGGAATGAGCTCGCCGGTTTTTTTGGCGGCGAGGATACCGGCGATGCGGGCGACTTCGAGGGGATCGCCCTTGGGGTTGGTCTTGAGTTCGTCGAGCACCTGGCGGCTCATTTTGACGAAGGCGTGGGCGCGGGCGGAGCGCTGGGTGATGGCTTTGGCGGTGACATCGACCATGCGGGCTTGGCCGGCGGAATCGTAGTGGGAGAGTTTGCTCATGTGAGGGGGAGTACCTGGATTTCTTCGCCGGGGAGATAGACGTCGCGGTCCGGATCCGTGACGATGAAGACGTTGGCCTGGGCGAGGGCGGGGACGTCGCCGGAGCCGGAGTATTTTGTTGGGAAGACGGAGCCACCGCGGAGAGAGCCGGGGAGGAAGCGGGTGAGGCCGGGCTTGAGGCGGAGTTCGCCTTGGAGGACGGCGGGGTAGAGTTGGGGGTGGGGGTCCGCTTGGCCACCGAGGAGGGCCACGGCGGCGCTGGCGATGACGGCGAAGGTGACCATGGTGGAGGCCGGGTTGCCGGGGAGACCGAAGAAGAACTTGCCTTGGGCCTGGCCGAAGACGAGGGGTTGGCCGGGCTGCATTTTGACGCGGGTGAAGAAGAACTCGGCGCCGAATTCGGCGAGGACGATTTCGACGAGGTCGTATTTGCCGGCGGAGACGCCGCCGGAGAGGAGGAGGAGGTCGAAGGTGAGGCCTTCGGCGATGAGGCGGCGGGTATCTTCGAGGTTGTCTTTGGCGACGGGGAGGACGGTGGGGAGGCCGCCGGCTTGGCGGACTTGGGCGGCGACGGAGTAAGAGTTGGAGTTGCGGACCTGTTCGAGGGTGGGGGTGGAATCGATGGGGACGACTTCGTCGCCGGTGGCGAGGATGGCGACGCGGGGTTGCCGGTAGACGTTGACGTGGGCTTGGCCGACGGTGGCGAGGAGGGCGATATGGTTGAAGCGGAGGCGGGTGCCACGTTGGAGGACGATGCCGCCGGTGTGGGCGTCGCAGCCGGCGGGGGTCCAGTTTTCGCCGGGGCGGGGTTGGCGGGTGGTGGTCATCTGGCCGTCGGCGAGGGTCGCGTGTTCGACCATGACGACGGCGTCGGCTCCGGGGGGCATGGGGGCTCCGGTCATGATTTCGACGCATTGGCCGGGGCCGACTTGGCCGGGGAAGCTGGAGCCGGCGCGGACTTCGCCGATGACTTGGAGCGAGCCGGGGAGGTCTGCACTGCGGACGGCGTAGCCATCGCGGATGCTGCGGGGGGCGGGGGGATAGTCGCGGTCGGCGGTGACGTCAGCGGCGAGGACGCGGCCGGGGGCGTCGAGGAGGGGGACGGATTCGGTTTCGGCGAGGGCGGCAACGCGTAGGGTGACGGCGGCCAGGGCCTGAAGATAAGTCAAAGCTTCCACCCTTCGAGTCTAATGGAGGAGTGACCCATTTGAGTTTGGCGCGGCAATTGGCGGGGATACGGGCGGGGGAGTGGAGTGCGCGGGAGTTGTGGGAGGCGCATCGGGGGAGGGAAGACAAGTATCGGGCGTTTGTGCGGCGTTTTGACGATTTTGTGGAGCCGGGGCCGGGGCCGTTGCACGGGGCGATGTTGACGATTAAGGATTCGCTGCATATCGCGGGGGTGCCGACGACTTGCGGGTCTCGCTATGCGTTGGCGCCGCGGCCGGCGGTGGACGCGACTTGCGTGGCGCGGCTGAAGGCGGCGGGGGCGACGATTTTGGGCAAGACGAACTGCCCGGAGTTTTTGGCCAATTACGAGACGGACAACGCGATTGTGGGGCGGACGCGGAATCCGTGGGCGCTGGAGCGGTCAGCGGGGGGATCGTCGGGCGGGGAGGCGGCGGCTATTGCGGCGGGGTTGAGCGCGGGGGGCGTGGGGAGTGATGGGGGTGGGTCGATTCGGCTGCCGGCGCATTTTTGCGGGATTGCGGGATTGAAGCCGACGCCGGGGCGGGTATCGGCGGCGGGGCATGTCCCGGAGATTGCTCATCCGGGCGGATTGTTAGGGGTGGTGGGGCCGATGGGGCGGACGGTGGAGGATGTGCGGTTGTTGTTTGCAGTGCTGGCGGGGTACGACGTGGCGGACCCGTTTTCGGTGCCGATAGGGCTGCGGCGGGCGGAGGCCGAGGGGGTGAAGATCGGGCTAGTCGAGCAGTTTCCGATGGTGCCGGAGATTCGGGCGGCGGTGTTGGAAGCGGCGGCGATGTTGGGCGGGGCGGAGCCGTTCGAGTTCGCGGGATTCGGGCGGGCGCATCGGTGTTGGGATTTCTTCTTTAATATCTTGAGCGATCCGTTGAAGCGAGAGATGATGGCGAGTGACCCGGGGTTGGCGCATTGGACGGGGTTGGAGTTGCTGCAGGATCCGCCGGCGCATCCGACGGGCGTTGAGGTGGTGAAGCAGTTCGCGGTGCGGGATAAGTTGCGGATTGCGCTGCTGCAGCAGATGGAGGAGACGCCGGTGTTGCTGTTGCCGAGTTGTGCGGTGACGGCATTTCTTCCGCGTGAGCGAAACTGGGAGGGCGTGAGTTTGCTGGAGGCGATGTCGTGCCTGACCCCTTTTAACCTTTTTGGGATGCCGGGTTTGACGGTGCCGATGCGGTTGAGCGCGGGTGGTTTGCCGATTGGCGTGCAGTTGGTGGGTCGGCCTTACAGTGAAGAGTTGTTGTTGGCTTTGGGTGAGAAATTAGAACGAGTGCGGGGAGTGTTTCCATGCGTTATCTCTTAGGTTTGGTGTTGGCGATGAGTTTGACGGCGGCGCCGTCGAGGATTTTTCCATACGGCTATGATCAGCATGATCTGCCGAACGGGATGCGGCTGGTGACGATTCCGACGGACTTTCCGAATATCGTGTCGGTGTATATCGTCGTGAGCGTGGGGTCTCGGCATGAGGTGGAGCCGGGGAAATCGGGGTTTGCGCACTTCTTTGAGCACTGCATGTTCCGAGGGACGGCGAAGAATCCGCCGCAGATGTGGGAGGCGGTGATGAAGGCCGCGGGGGCGGCGACGAACGCGTATACCAGCGACGACTTGACGGTGTATCACGCGACGTTTGCGAAGGAGGCGCTGCAGTTGATTCTGGAGTTGGAGGCGGACCGGTTTCAGAATTTGGAGTATTCCGAGAGCGCGTTTCGGACCGAGGCGTTGGCGGTGAACGGGGAGTACAACAAGAACAGTTCGGAGCCGGTGAACCAACTGCACGAGAAGCTGCGGGAGACCGCGTTTGAGAAGCACACGTATCGGCATACGACGATGGGATTTGTGGCGGACATCAAGGCGATGCCGAACCAGTATGCGTATTCGAAGGAGTTTTTTGCGCGGTTCTATCGGCCGGAGAATGTGACGCTGGTCGTGGTGGGCGATGTCGACCAAAAGGTGGTTCGTGAGTTGACGGCGAAGTATTGGGGGCCTTGGAAGAAAGGGGCGGTGAAGCCGGCGATTCCGGTGGAGCCGGTGCAGACGGCCGAGCGGAAGGCGCACGTGGATTGGCCGACGGCGACGCTGCCTTGGATGATGATTGGCTACAAGACTCCGGGGTTTACGGAGAACATGCGGGATGCGGCGGCGCTGGACTTGATCGCTTCGCTGGCTTTAGGAAAGACTTCACCGCTGTATAAGAAGCTGGTGATTGACGAGCAAAAGAACGATGTTTTGGCAGGCGGCTATGAGAACCATGCGGACCCGTATTTGTTTATGGTTTATGCGCGGGTGAAGAAAGACGCGGATGTACCGGCGGTGCAGGAGGCGATTGTTTCGACGTTGAATGGGTTCAAAGACACGCTGGTGGACGCCAAGAAGTTGGAGGCGGTGAAGAGCAATCTTCGCTACAGCTTTGCGCTGGGGCTGGACAATAGCGAGGCGATCGCGGCGAATTTGGCGAGTATCATCGCGTTGACGCGGACGCCGGAGACGATGAATCAGGTTTACGATATCTACGCTTCGCTGACGCCGGAGGATTTACGAGAGGTGGCGCAGAAGTACTTTGTGGCGGCGGGTCGGACGGTGGTGACGTTGGCTCAGAAGAAGGGGGCGAAGTGAGAGTTCTGGCTTTGTTGGTTTCGGTGGTGGCTTTGCAGGCGATGGAGGTGGTGGCGCTGCCGGGGCAGTCGCCGATCATCAATTTTCGGTTCGTGTTTCGCTGTGGGAGCTTGAACGATCCGGCGGGAAAGGAGGGGGTGGCGGCGTTGACGGCGGCGATGCTGGCGCGGGGGGGATCGGCGCAGGCGAGCTATAGCGAGATTTTGGAGAAGATGTACCCGATGGCGGCGACGGTGGGGGACCAGACCGATCAGGAGATGCTGACGATTACTGGGATGACGCATTTGGACAACCTGGAGAGTTACTACGCGACGTTGCGGGAGATGATGCTGCAACCGGGTTGGCGGCCGGAGGATTTGAAACGGTTGCGCGATGACCAGTTGACGTTTCTGCGGGTTTCGCTGCGGCAGAACAACGATGAGGAGTTGGGGAAAGAAGTGCTGTACAACCTGCTGCAGGGGACGGCGCATTCGGTGGGACGGGTGTCGTCGCTGGAGAAGTTGACGGTGGCGGACTTGAAGGCGTTTTATAAGCAGCATTTGACGCAGGCGAATTTGACGATCGCGCTGGCGGGGAAGTACCCGGAGGGGTTTGTGGAACGGGTGAAGAAGGATTTTGGGCAGTTGCCGGTGGGGAGGGCGTCGGCCGTGAAGCGAGTGGTACCGAAGCCGATCGGGCAGACGCGGGTAACGATTGTGAAGAAGCCGACTTTGGCGGTGGCATATTCGTTTGGCTTTCCGATCGCGGTGACGCGGAGCCATCCGGATTACGCGGCGTTGCTCGTGGCAAATACGTGGTTCGGGCCGCACCGGTCGAGCGCGGGGAATTTGTACCAGCGGATGCGGGAGATTCGAGGGTTGAACTACGGGGATTACAGCTATATCGAATATTTTCCGCGGGGGATGGACCAGTTCGAGCCGGATCCGAATTTGGCGCGGCGGCAGCAGATTTTCCAGATGTGGATTCGACCGGTGGAGCCGAAGACGGCGCATTTTGCGTTGCGGTTAGCGCTGCATGAGTTGGACCGGTTGCTGGATAAGGGGTTGACGGAGAGCGATTTTGAAGATACGCGGAGCTTTTTGAGCCGGAATGTGAATTTGCTGCTGAAGACGAAGGCGAATGAGTTGGGGTATCGGATTGATAGCCAGTTTTATGGGACGGGGGAGTATACGGAGGCGGTGAAGAAGGCGATTGCGGGGTTGACGGTGGAGGATGTGAATCGGGCGGTGAAGAAGCATTTGCGGAAGGATCGGTTGGAGATTGTGGCGGTGGCGGAGGATGCGGAGGGGTTACAGAAGCAGTTACTAGGGGATGGGCCTTCGCCGATGACTTACAACAGTCCTAAGTTGGCGGATATTTTGGAGGAGGACAAGGTGGTGTCGACGCGGAAGTTGGAGTTGAAGGCGGCGCAGGTGAGGATTGTGCCGGTGGAGAAGTTTTTCCAGTGACGCGTCGATGGTGGGTGGTGCTGCCGCTGGCTTCGTGCGCGAAGCGGGAGGTGGTGATGCCGGAGCGGGAGATGCTGCGGATTGTGGATCTGGAGAAGGGGATGGTGACGGTGGAGAAGATGGTGAAGAGCCCGGCGGAGTGGCGGCAGGTGATGAAGCCGACGCGGTACTGGGTGATGCGGGAGGCGGGGACGGAGCAGCCGTTTACGGGGGAGTACGGCAAGTATCAGGGCACCGGGACGTTTTATTGCGCGGGGTGCGGGACGGCGTTGTTTTCAGGGGAGCATAAGTTTGATTCGGGGACTGGGTGGCCAAGTTTTTGGCAGCCGGCGGCTCCGCAGAATGTGTTGAAGAGGGCGGATGGGGATAGGGTTGAGGTGCGGTGCGTGCGGTGCGATGGGCACTTGGGGCACGTGTTTGATGATGGGCCGCCGCCGACGGGGTTGCGGTATTGCATTAACTCGATTTCGTTGACGCTGACGAAGTCGTAGT
>JAPKZA010000292.1 GCA_026394015.1 Acidobacteriota bacterium | reverse complement strand
TGCTCCACGCCCGGGACGGTTGCCATCGATCGCCCCCGACAAAGTCACCGAAGTGGTCCGGCTGACCACCCTCGAAAAGCCCGTCCACGCCACGCACTGGAGCACTCGCAGCATGGCGAACGAGGTCGGGATCAGCGATACCAGCGTTCTCCGAATATGGCGGGCCCACGGACTCAAGCCCCATCGGTCCGAGTCCTTCAAGGTCAGCAATGATCCTCATTTCGCCGAAAAGCTCGAAGCGGTCGTGGGGCTTTACCTCCCGAAGGTTGAAAGCTCATACATCCTCCAAGAAATCGAAAAGCTGCAAAGGATGACCATTCTTTCAGATGCTTGTCCGAGAAGACAAGCGGCTCGGGAATTCATAAGACCGCCTTCCTGCTCCACCGCGTGCCGCCGTGCTTAGTCCCATCTGCATACTCAACCGCATCGGCAGCGTTTGTTCGGCGGCGTGGACACCCCGCCGCCAGACTCCCATTGGACTCCCAATAAGCGTTCCCGAGAGTTCCTGAAGGCTCTTTGAGTTGCCACTCGTGCTTTTCTTTTCCTTCAGTTACCGATTCTCGTCACGCTCATAACCAAAAGGTCGCATGTTCAAATCATGCCGCCGCAACCAACTACTTGTTGGTTTGGGACGGGTGCAACGATATGGTGTAGCCGGAGATCGGCCTTCCGTATAGTCTAGGACTACGGACGCTTGCGATGAGCGGCCTACTGTTCCTGCTTCGCACCGGGTAGAGGTCCTTCGCGTGGTCCATGGGTGTTGATTTGCCAGGGGATCGGGGTGGACAACGCCGAGCGGGAGTGCCATTGTTAATGAGGGCTTCTTTTTCGCGACTTCGCGGATCCTAGAAGATTGGAATGGCTTTGACAATTGAAGAGCAGATCGCCTATCTGAGAAAAGGCATGGCGGAGCTGATCCGAGAAGAGGATCTCCGCGAGCGACTCAAGCTGGGTCGCCCTTTACGCGTAAAAACCGGCTTTGATCCGACAGCGCCTGATCTGCATCTCGGCCATACCGTGCTGATTCGTAAGATGAAGCATTTCCAGGATTTAGGCCATACCGTCACGTTTCTGATTGGAGACATGACGGGCTTGATCGGCGATCCGTCGGGCCGGAATGCCATGCGCCCACCGATGACGCGGGACGAAATCAACGCCAACGCCGAGACCTACAAGACTCAGGTGTTCAAGATTCTCGACCCGGAAAAAACGGTGATCGAATTCAACAGCAAGTGGCTCGAGCCACTGTCCTTCGAGGAGATGGTCCGGCTTTGTTCGCACTACACCGTCGCGCGGATCTTAGAGCGCGACGATTTCTCCAAACGCTACGCCTCCAATACGCCGATTTCGGTGCATGAATTTTTATATCCGCTGGCCCAGGGATACGACTCCGTCATGATGAAGTGCGACGTCGAGTTGGGCGGCAACGATCAAAAATTTAACCTGCTGGTGGGCAGGGAGTTGCAACGGGCCTACGGGCAACCACCCCAGATTGTGGGGACGGTGCCGCTGCTGGAAGGCTTGGACGGCGTCGAAAAGATGTCGAAGTCGAAGAACAACTACGTTGGGATTACCGAGTCGGCTCCGGTGATGTTCCAGAAGTTGATGTCGATTCCTGACGATCTAATGTTCCGATACTACGAGCTGCTCACCGATATGACGGGGAGTGAGATTCAACAGCTGCGGTTGGCCCACCCGAAAGAGACGAAGATGGAACTGGCACGGTTGATCGTGTCTGATTTCCATTCTCGTGCCGACGCCGAACGGGCGGCGGAAGAGTGGACCCGTGTGGTTTCGCAGGGCTCAGTGCCAACGGAACTCGAAGTTTACGCGGTGACAGAGACAGGATTGCGGGTAGACAAGTTACTCGTGCGGTGCGGGCTGGCGGCTTCAGGGAGCGAAGCACAGCGGAAGATCAAAGAAGGAGCGCTTGAAGTGGACGGCGCTCGGGTTTCGGAAATGGTCACGCTGGAGTTCCCGGGTAGTTATGTATTGCGGTTAGGCAAGAAGTGGAAGAAGGTACAAGGATGATCCGCCCAAAACGGTATTTGATGAAAGTTCGCGGTTACGAGTTGCAGTTCGGCGACCGCACATTGATTATGGGGGTGCTGAACGTCACGCCCGATAGCTTCTCCGACGGAGGGCGGTTCAGCGATCCGGATCGGGCCGTGGCCCGCGCACTGGAGTTGGAGGCGCAGGGTGCCGACATCATCGATATCGGCGCGGAGTCGACCAAGCCGGGCGCGGTGCCGGTGAGCGAAGCAGAGGAGTTGCGGCGGTTGATTCCGGTACTCAAAAAGCTCGAAGGGAAGCTGATGATTCCGATCTCGGTCGATACCTACAAGAGCGGTGTTGCGGAGAAGGCGCTCGAGTACGGCGTGGCTTTCATCAACGATCCGTCGAATCTGACGCTGGATCCAAAAGTGGCGAACGTGGTGGCATCGCAGGATGCGGGTTTGATTTTGAACCACATGCGAGGCACGCCGGAGACTTGGGCCAAGCTGGGAAACATGACGCACCCGAGCGAATCGGTGCTGAGTGATCTCGAAAACAGCGTGAATCGGGCGCAGAAGGCGCTGGTCGATCGGGGTAAGATCATCATCGACCCGGGCTTAGGATTCGGGAAGCGCGGCGACCAGAACTACGAGATTTTGGCGCGGCTGGGCAAGTTGCGCGAGTTGGACATGCCGATCATGGTGGGCGCGTCGCGGAAGGCGTTTCTCGGCCAGAAGCTGAACGACAGTTTACAGCAGGATTTTGCGACTGCGGCGGCGATTACCGGCGCGATTTTGCAGGGCGCGCACATGGTGCGGGTACATAAGGTAGCGGCTCTTTTGTGCGCGGTGCAGACCGCTGATGCGCTGCTGCGGAATGGTCCGGAAGAGATCAAAGAGCACAAGGAAAAGCGGCTGTTTGTGCGGCCTTCCGAGCGACGACCTTATGGTCTGGGCGAAGCGTCGGATGTGCGCGGCCCGCGGGAGTTCCGACCGGCGGCAGCGCCGACGACGGACGCCTCACCGGCGGCGGAGGAGCGGTCGTTTGACGATCGGCCTTCGCGCGACGATCGGCCTGTGCGCGATGACCGACCTCCGCGCGAGGATCGGGGCGGAGGCGATCGACCCTATATGAAGCGACCACTTTACGGGGATCGGCCTCCGTATCAGGGTGGTGGCGACCGTGGCGGCGACCGACCGCCCTACCAAGGCGGCGGCGGGGGCGACCGGCCCTATGTGAAGCGACCGTCTTACGGAGGAGATCGTCCGCAAGGAGGAGATCGTCCGCCGTATCGCGGCGGTGGAGATCGGGACCGGCCTTCCTACGGCGGCGGAGGCGGAGATCGCCCCCAGCGGTCATCGTATGGCAGCGATCGCCCGTCGTATGGCGGTGGGGGCGGAGATCGGCCGCAGCGTCCGAGTTACGGTGATCGGCCGTCACGTCCACCATATGGAGGCGACCGGCCCCAGGGCGGGGATCGGCCGCCCTATCGCGGTGGCGGTGGCGATCGGGATCGGCCGTCCTATGGCGACCGGCCTGCGCGGCCACCCTATGGCGGGGATCGGCCCTCTCGTCCACCTTTCGGCGGGGACCGACCGTCCAGACCGCCGTATGGTGGCGGGGGAGATCGGCCGGCGCGTCCTCCGTACGGTGGCGATCGGCCTCAGGGTGGGGATCGACCGTTTCGACCGCGTCCGTCGGGTGACGGTCCGGGAGATCGGCCGTTTCGACCGCGCTTTCCGAAGCCGGGCGGATTCCGGCGCGACTAGTGGGTTGCCTGGGTAAGCTGACGCTGAAAGGCGGGTAAAATCTGCGGCGGGATCTGTGGCGAATCGATGTTGGCCAGGGTGACGAGAGTCGCCGGGAGGTCAGCACGAGGAGCGGGGGTCCCGCCGTTGAGCTTTGTTGTGATCGCCTTTACGGAGTCGTACCCCATTCGGTAAGGATCCTGCAGGACGAGGGCATCAATCCAGCCCGCGCGGAGATCAACGATGAACTGTTCGTTGGCGTCGAAGGCTATGAACTTCACCTGTCTGGCTTGACGGCTTTTGATGGCCTGCAATGCCCCGGCCGCGCTGGATTCGTTATCCGCGAATACACCGGCCAGGTCGGGGTGGGCCGTGAGAGCGTTTTCGGTGACAGCCATCGACTTGGCGCGATCCGCCATGCCGTAAGTCATGACGACGATCTGGATGCCCGGGAAGGAAGCGAGGATCTCCTCGCGAAAGCCGTCCTCGCGGTCCATGGTGGAGGCGGAGCCGGGCATGAATCCGATGACCGCGACCTTCCCCTTGCCCTGTAGAATTTCGCCCATGCGTCGGGCGGCGAGGCGACCGCCCGCGCGATTATCCGTGGCGACGTAGGTGAGCCGATTGGGCGTATCGACGTCGGAATCGAAGACGGCGATGGGAATGCCGGCTGCCGTGGCCCGGTCAACCGTACCGGCGAGCGCTCTGCGGTCCACGGGGGCAAGGGCGATACCGTCTAGACGGCGGGTGATCATGGAGTCGATGATGTCCTTCTGGCGGGTCGAGTCCACTTCCAGCGTTGGTGCGTTCCATTCGACGGTGTATCCGGATTCCTGGGCGGCCTTCTCCGCTCCGGCGTTGACCGTTAGCCAGAAGACGTGACCGGCACCTTTGGGCACGACACCGATGACTTTGTCCTTCGACCGGTTGCAGCTTGGGGCGAGAGTGAGAACGAAGCAAAAGAACAGAAGAGTACGCATGGTAGGTTAATTCTATATGTCCTTTGTGCGCGTAGGGTCGGCCGGTGATGTAAAGCCAGGCGGAGTGATTTTGGTGAAGTCCGGGGCGACCGAGGTGGCGGTGTGCAATCGGGGTGGAAAGCTGTATGCCGTGGATAATCGGTGCCCGCATCTAGGTGGTCCGCTCGCCATGGGGGCCCTCCACGACAACATGTTGGCGTGCCCTTGGCATGGATGGGAATTTGACTGTACGACAGGGAAGTGCGATTTCAACCCTGCCATTGTACTGCGCACCTACGAGGTGGAGATCGTGGGCGACGAAATCCGATTGGAGCTTCCGTAGACGATGCCTGAACTTCCGGAGGTGGAGACAATTGTCCGGGCCCTAGCGGTTCGCCTGCAGGGCGCGACCGTCACCTCAGCCAAGTATTGGCCGTCCCGGGTCTTTCGCGGGGTGACGCCTCCCCCGCTGGACGGGGCGTTCGTCAAGGAGGTTCGTCGCCACGGCAAGTTCGTCTTAATCGAACTGAATCGGGGCTATCTGGCGATCCACCTCGGCATGACCGGCAAGCTACTCTTCGACGTACCTCAGAATAAGTACACAAGGGCGCAATGGCTCTTCGACGGTTTGCTTTTGAGCCTGGAAGATATCCGCCAGTTCGGGCGAGTCATCTGGAGCGAGGGTCTTCCGGAGGGATTACGCCTGCTCGGCCCGGACCCGCTGGAGATTTCGTCACGGGAGTTTGTGACTCGGGCCCGGAGCCATCGAACGGGCATCAAATCATTGCTGCTGGCGCAAACGTTCGTGCGGGGACTGGGGAACATCTACGTAGATGAACTGCTGTTTCGCGCCAGCGTGCATCCTACGCACAGCAGCGCCAGCCTGTCACAAAAGCAGTTGACCCACATGTGGCAGGAAATGAGAGCTCTCCTGGAGGAGGCGATCGAAGGTGGGGGCTCGTCGATCTCTGACTACGTCGATACGGCGGGTCGGCAGGGAACCTTCCAGCGCGAACATCGCGTGTACGGCAGAGCCGGAGAGCCGTGCCTAGCATGCGGCTCTCCGATCCAGAAAATCACTTTGGCGCAACGGGGCACCCACTTCTGCCCCGTGTGTCAAAAAGTCTAGAACTTAACGCCCTTCGCGCGCAGGTCCTTTACGACGACGTCGATGCCGACCTTGTCGATGTGCTTGATCCCTTGCACGCTCAACGTGAGGCGGATGAAGCGGTTCTCGGCCGGGTACCAAAAGCGCTTGCGCTGCATATTCGGCTGCCAGGTGCGGCGGGTTTTGTTATTCGCGTGCGAAACACGATTTCCGAATCGCGTCTTGATTCCAGTTACAGGACATTCCATAAGAAGACTCCGAAATTTTGGGGTCGGCAGGGCACACATAGAGTGTGCGCGCAAAGACCAAGGATAACATATTGCGCCGAGTCGGCGCAAAACTAACAGTTTCGATTACTCCTGGGTTCCGTCGAATTTGTCACCGGATACGATCCGCCGGGTCAAACCGAGGCGACCAGAAAAAAGAGAGCTAAAGGTAGCACCGACGCTGTGGCCGAAGCCACTACCGTGGTGTTTTTTCAAATATACGGCAGCGCCGGCATGCCAATCGGACTCAAGGAGACCCGCGTCCAATCGCTTCGGTTGTTCCGGGTGAAGGATCCCGACGGCGTCGGGACTACGGAGAATCCGGCGTCCCGCACTTTTCACTTGAGCGGCAATCTCGGCGTCAGCCCAGAGTTCCCCGTACCGCTGATCGAGAAAGTTCATTCCCTTCAGAAAGGACTTTCGAATCAGTAGAGCAAAACACCCGGGGTACTCGACCGATTCAGCGCTGGTGGGATCCGCCGGGGACTGCGGATCCGGCCGAAGATTCTGGGGCGAAGGGAGTTGCCGCAGGTAGGAAGACGGACGACCGTCGACATCAGTAAGTGTCGGTATCGCCGCGGCAACGACCCCATTCTCCTCCACAGCGTTCGCCAGGATCTCGACCGCCCCAGGGGCGAGTTCAACCCGAGGATCGAGAAACAGGATACTCTCACCCTGGGTCGACCGGAGACCGATGTTCGCAGCCTTCGTCCAGCCGAAGTTCTTCGGCAGCCTAAGATAGGAGAGATTCAGGTTTCCCTCAACCACCAGAGACGTCTGGTCAGTGGAGGCCAAGTCGACCACGACAATCTCGATCTCCTTGGCCAGAGTGGAAAGGGATAACGCAGATAAGCAACGTCGCAGGTTCTCGTCCTGGTTGCGGGTGACGCAAAGGACAGAAACGCGGATCGGCAAGACTGCAGGGGTCACTTCCATAGTGGGCACGGCGATTGAGACAAAACAACCCGGCGCAAGAATCAGGATCTGACTCTTGCGCCGGGTATAGGTACAACGATCTTACTTCGAATCCTGCTCGACTCCGGCGCCTTCACCCTGTTGCAACTGCTTCAGGCGCTCTTCGCGACGTTTGGCCCGGTCGGCCGCGCGACGGACAAGCTCAGAACCGACCAGTTCCAGCATCGCCGTCTCCGCTCCATCGCCCTTGCGAATACCGACCCGTACGATCCGGGTGTATCCGCCATTGCGCTGGGTAAATCGTGGTCCAATCTTCTCAAACAACTTCTGCACCGCAGCCGGGGTGAGCAAGAATTGGGCGGCTTGACGACGGGAATGAAGAGTGTCCCGCTTGGCCAAGGTAATCATCTTCTCGACAAGGGGCTTTGCAGCCTTTGCCTTCGGCACCGTTGTAACAATGCGCTCTTCTAGAATGGCGCTCGTAACCAAGCTACGTAACAACGCCCGGCGGGCGCTAACGTCGCGCTTGAGTTTAAAACCTGCTCGCTGATGTCTCATTCTCTTTCTCTAACTTCGGATTTTTCGGGGACGAGACCTAATCGTCGAGTTCGGCGCTGTCGCTCATCGAAGAGGAACCAGCAGGCGAAACTAGACGGCCCTGCGAATCGAACTTCATACCGAAGCCGAGCCCGAGGCCGGAAAGGATCTCTTTGATTTCGTTAAGGGACTTGCGACCAAAGTTCTTAGTCCGGAGCATTTCGGCTTCAGACTTCTGAACCAGATCACCAATCGTCTGGATATTAGCGTTCTTCAAGCAGTTGTAGGAGCGAACCGAAAGCTCGAGTTCCTCAACCGACCGATTCAATACTTCATTGACTTGACCCGTGACACGCTCTGCCGGCTCTTCAACCGCCTCAGAAACCTCTTCAAAGTTAATGAAGATGCTCATGTGATCCTTCAGCAGCTTCGAGGCCATGCCGATCGAATCTTGCGGTGAAATCGCACCGTTGGTCACCACTTCAAGCGTCAGCTTGTCATAGTCCGTCATCTGCCCGAGACGAGCCGCCTCGACCGAATAATTAACCTTGCGGACCGGGGAATGAACCGAGTCGATGGGGATGAAACCAATCGGCAGGTCTTCGTCAAAGTTGCGGTCAGCCGCGACATAGCCACGACCCTGCTTCAGGCGAAGCTCAATATTCAACTTACCGCCTTCACCAACGGTGGCGATGTGAAGATGCGGGTCGAGAACCTCAACGTCAGCGTCGGTCTGGATCTGCCCGGAGAGAACCTCACCCGGCTGATCGACAATGATTCTGGCAGTATGAACGCCATCCGCCATCATTTTGAACGGCACTTGCTTCAGGTTCAGAATGATATCGGTGGCGTCTTCGGTCACGCCCGGGATCGGACTAAACTCGTGGGCCACCCCTTCGATCCGGACGGCGGTGATCGCCGCCCCTTCAATCGAACTGAGCAGCACGCGACGAAGGCTGTTGCCTATCGTCGTGCCGAATCCGCGCTCAAACGGCTGCGCGGTGAACATGCCATAACGTTCCGTGAGCGTTTCGGTGTTTGCAACTAGCCGCTTCGGTTTCTGAAAGCCCTTGAACATAGCTCTCCTTGTAGGGTTGGGGGGACTTAGGTCGCTTACTTCGAGTACAGTTCGACGATCAACTGTTCGTTGACCTGAATCTGAACAAGCTCTTCACGTTTCGGGTTCGAGGCAATGGTCGCCTTCAGATTTTCACGGTCGACTTCCAACCACGTGGGCGACGGCAGATGAGCCGTAGCGTCCCGCGAGGAAAGAATCGCCGGATTAGCCTTGCTCTTGTCACGAACCGAGACGACATCGCCCGGACGGACCTGATAGGAAGGGATATTGACCTTTTTACCGTTCACGAGCAGGTGGCCGTGGCGGACGACTTGGCGGGCACCGGCGCGGGAGGTGGAGAACCCAATTCGGAAAGCGACATTGTCCAGACGCTTTTCCAGCATCTGTAACATCACCTCACCGGTGATTCCTTTCGAGCGGCTGGCCTTTTCGAAAATGTTACGGAACTGGCCTTCGAGGAGACCAAAGTAGCGCTTCGTCTTTTGCTTCTCACGAAGCTGCAATCCATACCCGACAATTTTGGGCTTGCGGGCCTGGCCGTGTTGGCCAGGGGGGAAGTTGCGCTTCTTTTCATCGCTGACGGCGCACTTGGGGCCATAACAACGCTCGCCCTTCAAGTAGAGCTTCATTCCCTCGCGCCGACACAGGCGGCACACGGGGCCAATATAACGGGCCATTCTTTCTCCTAAACCTTTGAGTTTCTACTCAGGGTGCAGTTTACGATCTTCTGGCGGGATTGCATCACCGCCTGATCTTCTTCCTGCTTGCGGTAGCGCCTGCGAAAAAACGCAAAACGCATCACTAAACAGTATTACACATCTCGAGCTATGTACGCCATCCCACACGAGGTCCCGCGGTCGGCCCGGTCGTGCCGAGGATCTGGTCCGCAGTCGAAGCAGACCCCGAGAGGTACCTCGACCGGACCAAAACCATCAAACGCGGCGTTTTTTCGGCGGGCGACAACCATTGTGCGGGATCGGCGTCCGGTCTTTGATGGACCGAACTTCAATGCCAGCAGTGGACAACGCGCGGATTGCAGATTCCCGACCGGCGCCGGGTCCGCTGACGCGAACTTCGACGGTACGGAGACCAGACTCTTTCGCCTTGTTGGCGGCGGTCAGTGAGGCCTGCTGAGCGGCGAACGGGGTTCCCTTGCGGGAGCCACGAAAGCCCAACGAACCAGAGCTCGACCAGGCGATGACATTACCGATGGGGTCGGTGAACGTAACGATCGTGTTGTTAAACGTAGCCTGCACATGGCAGAGCCCAATCGGTACGTTTTTTCTTTCCTTCTTCTTGAAGGCCTTCTTCTTAGCGTTTTTTGCGGGTGCTTTGGCCATGTTCGTTTACTGGATCGGACCGTTACTTTTGGCCCGGCTTCTTCTTATTCGTAACTGTTCCCTTGCGCGGTCCTTTCCGCGTACGGGCGTTCGTGTGCGTGCGTTGACCGCGGGCGGGAAGGCCACGACGATGACGCAACCCTCGATAAGAGCCCATCTCGATGAGCCGCTTAATGTTGAGGGACACCTCTTTCCGCAAGTCACCCTCTACCGCCCCTTCACTTTCGAGAAGGATACGAATCTGGTTGACCTCGTCTTCGGTGAGGTCCGAGATCTTGCGGTTAAAGTCTACTCCGACCCGGTAAAGGATCGACTTAGCGCGCGTGCGGCCGATGCCGTAAATGTAAGTGAGACCGATCTCAGCCCGTTTTTTCGGGGGAAGATCGACGCCGGCGATACGTGCCATTGGCTGGGTTCTCCTGGTTCTCTTTTTGGTTGGCTGTTAAAGGGACTGGGCGAAACGCCTAGCCCTGCCGCTGCTTGTGCTTAGGATTCGTGCAGATGACTCGCACCGTTCCGTAACGGTGAATGACCTTGCACTTATCGCAAATTTTCTTAACGGATGCTCGTACTTTCATGACTTCCTTGGTGCCCCCGTGATCCGACCTCGCGTGTTGTCTTGCAGCGAGAGCGTCACTTCCACTTGATCTCCCGGCCGGAGCCGGACGAACGCAATCTCTTTTTTACCTGCGGCGTGTGCCAGAACTTGGCGCCGATTTTCCAACTCCACTTTCACGATGCCGTTTGGCATAAGCTCGACGACGGTCGCGTTGTGGATTTCCATGCGAACAAACTCTTTACGGACGCGTTAGCACCCACGGCCCGTTCTTGGTCACGGCCACGCAATGCTCGAAATGGGCCGAAGCCGAACCATCCTGACTGACAGCGGTCCAGCGATCGGATAAAACTTTGGATTGCGGCTTGCCGGCATTCACCATGGGCTCAATCGCGAGAACCATGCCTTCCTTCAACCGCGGATTTTCATTGTTTCGGTCGACGTAGTTCGGGACTTGCGGCTCTTCATGTAACTCAGTGCCGATCCCGTGACCCACGAACTCCCGAACAATCGTGAAACCGTTAGATTCCACGTGTTTCTGCACACTCGCACAGATGTCAAACAAACGATTCCCTTCCCTCACTTGGTCGATCGCGCGCTCCAGAGATTCTTTGGTTACCGCCAAGAGCTTTGCCAACTGAGGACTGATCTCCCCAACACCGACCGTGATCGCCGAATCGCCATAATAGCCATCGAGCTGAACACCAGTGTCAATTGATATGATATCGCCTTTTTTGAGGATTTTGTGTTTGGACGGCATTCCATGCACGATCTCATCGTTGACCGAGGTGCAAAGGACGTAAGGATAACGAGTTCCCGCCGATGCGGAATAGTAACCTTTGAAGGCCGGCCTGGCACCGGCCTCTAGGATCAACCGCTCGGCCGTCGTCTCCAACTCTAGCGTCGAAACACCCTCTTTAACCATATCCGCAACCGTCTGCAAAATTTTATACACGAGTAGCCCGCTACGGCGCATTTTTTCGAGTTCGGCAGGACTTTTGCGAATGATCATGAAACTGAGGAATCGGATTGGGTGACTAAGGAATCGCCCACCAAATCATTTAAAACTTCGGATAAAATTACTTTCGGTTCGAGCGATGCGTCCATCTGGCGACAACGAAAGGCATTCTCGAGGAGATATTTCTCCACTGGCCCCGTGAGTTCGTCGTAGAAGTCAATTCGTTTGTCAATCAGTGCCGCTTGGTCGTCCGTTCGAGTAGCCAACTGGGAACCACACTCATCACAGCGACCAGCTTGGCTGGGTGGAAAAGACACTAGATTGAAGCTAGTACCGCAGCAGGAGCAGGTCACCCTAGCCAGCAAGCGAGACCGAACTGTTTGTCGATCTAGTTGAAGTCGGATAACAATGGGCTCAATTTGCCACCGCTGGAGCATTGGAAGAAATGCAAGACACTGCGGTAGAGTTCTCGGGTACCCATCCAAAATAAAGCTGTCGTGACAATCCGCCAATTGAATGCGGTCAGAAACCAGTTGATTGGCTATCCTATCGGGGGCGTACTGCCCGTCGAGGATAGCAATCGATGCTTGGCCCAATTCGGTATCGGCGGTAATATGTTTGCGAAGTAGGTCCCCCGTGGAGATATGTGGCCAACCGGTAAGTTGGCTAAGGAGTCTCCCGAAAGTACCCTTTCCTGAACCCGGGGCACCGTAGACCATAACCGCAAGCGGTTTAAGGGCACGGAAGCTGACGGGGAATGCGGTATTCAATTGCGAAAGATCAGGTTTAGGACGAAGAACGGCGACCACGAATCCGGCCCGCCCGAGGTGTAAAGCCTTCGTAATGACGCATGATGAGCTGGGCCTCGATCTGGTTGATCGTATCCATGGCCACACCAACGACGATCAGCAACGACGTTCCACCGAAATAGAAATTCACGTTGAGACCGTCCAGAATGAAACGAGGGAAATAAGCGTCCACCCAGTTCCCAATCAAGGGGAGATGCTGGAGCTTAATGCCCGAAATCATGATTTCGGGCAGCAGACAAAGGACTGCGAGGTAAAGACCACCGACGACCGTAATCTTCGTAAGAATGTTATTCATGTAGTCAGCGGTGTTCTTACCCGGTCGAATACCCGGAATAAATCCACCATACTTCCTCATGTTATCCGCCGCTTCGTTCGGGTTGAAGATGATCGAAACGTAGAAGAAGCAGAAGAATACGATCAGTGCGATGAACAGAATGATGTAGAGCGGTTCCGAGTGTTGGATGCTGCGCAGCATCGCACTCAGATAGGAGTTATCCCGCACCCATGCCACTTGTGTCAGAGTTTGGGGAAACGTAAGAAGCGAACTCGCAAAGATAACCGGAATCACACCTCCAGCGTTTACCTTCAAGGGTAAGTGGGTCGATTGCCCGCCCATCATGCGCCGTCCGACCACGCGTCGAGCGTATTGGACAGGAATGCGACGTTCTCCTCGCTCTACAAGAACGATAAGCCCAACCACCGCCACCATGATCCCGACGATGATCAATAACTGAACAATGTTCCACTCGCGGGTCTGAAATGCTTTCTGATAGATATTACCGATCGCTTGCGGCAGACCAACCACGATGCCTGTAAAGATGATCAGCGACATACCGTTGCCGATTCCTCTTTCAGTAATCTGTTCACCAAGCCACATGATGAAGGCGGTGCCAGTCGTCAACGAGATCATCGTCATCAGAATGAACCCGAGACCGGGGTTGACGACAAAGTTGCCCTGCGACTGTAGAGCCGAAGCGATGGTGAACGATTGGATCAACGCCAGTCCAACCGTTAGGTAACGCGTCCATTGGGTGATCTTTCGGCGTCCAAGCTCCCCTTCTTTAGAAAGCTTCTCGAGCGTTGGGACCACAATCGTCATCAACTGGAGAATGATCGATGCCGTTATGTATGGCATGATGCCCAGCGCAAACACCGTTAACCGGCGAAACATTCCGCCGGAGAACAGGTCGATGAAGCCCAGGAGGGTGCCCTGATTCTGTTGGAAGAACTCTTCCAGCCGCTCGGCATCGATCCCCGGGGTGGGAATATGCCCACCGAGGCGATAGATGGCGAGCATGCCAAGTGTAAAGAGGATCCGATTCCGCAGGTCGGGAATCTTGAATGCATTCGCCAGTGCTTCGAAGAACTTCATTCAGCTACGCCTTTGGTTGGATGCGGGACTTCTTCTCGATGACGGTCACTGTGCCGCCAGCAGCCTTGATCTTTTCCTCGGCGGCCTTCGAAAAGATATGCGCGGTAACATGGATCGCACGAGTGATCTCCCCGTTCGCCAGAACTTTCAAGCCGTCGAGCATCTTTTTGATGACGCCGAGCTCAACCACCTGCTCCGGCCCAAAGGTGTCTCCGGCGAGCTTGTCTAGGGTCGAAAGGTTTACAATCGCGTACTCTTTACGGAAGATGTTGGTGAAGCCGCGTTTCGGCAGGCGACGATGCAGAGGCATCTGTCCACCCTCAAATCCACGCATACGGGAGTAGCCGCTGATCGATTTGGCACCCTTGGCACCCCGACCGGAAAACTTTCCGCGGCCGGTACCCATACCTTGGCCCACGCGCTGCTTTTTCTTTACTTGTCCGACTGGCGGTTTAATGTCACTGAGATTCATTTGAGGTGGTCTCCACGGAAACTTGCTATTCCACGATACGGAGCAAGTGAGGCACCTTTGCCACCATTCCGCGGAAGGATGGAGTGTCGGGCCTCTCAACAATTCGATTCATCTTTTTCAAACCCAACGACCGCACGATCGCTTTGTGCGGTTCCGGAGTGCTGATGGGGCTCCGGTAAAGTTGGATCTTTATCATTTTAGCAGTAGTCATGTCTGGCATTTCTTACATCTTCTCCATCGGGATGCCGCGGAGATCTGCCACTTCGCTCTTGTCGCGCAACTGAACCAACGCGGCCATGGTCGCCTTGACCATGTTGTGGGGATTGCGGGAACCGAGACACTTGGTTAAAACATTGGGGATACCGACGGCCTGAATAACCGCACGGACCGCACTTCCAGCGATTACGCCGGTACCTTCCGGAGCCGGTTTGATGAGAACGAGACCGGCGCCAAAACGGCCGGTCGCTGCATGAGCGATGGTCGTTTCGAGGACGTTGATCCGGCGCAAGTTTTTCTTAGCCGCTTCAATCCCCTTCTTGATCGCCGCCGGAACTTCTTTGGCCTTCCCGGTGCCGAATCCTACAATCTTGGCCTGTGGATCACCGACGACGACCAGAGCCGAAAAGCTCAGGTTCTTACCGCCCTTGACGACTTTAGTAACGCGATTGATCGAGACGACTTGTTCTTTTAGATTGGCCGTCGCTTCGACGCGCTTAACTACGGTGGCTGGCATGCGTTATTTCTCCTCGACCTTTAAAATTCCAACCCGGCTTCACGCGCGGCTTCCGCCAACGCCTTGATCCGGCCATGATAGAGGAAGCCGCCGCGGTCGAAAACGACCTTGGATACGCCTTTCTCTTTGGCTCGCTCGGCTACCAACTTTCCGATGGCCGCCGCGCCGGCGACATTGCCACCGTCAACGGCACCTTTCTCGGCAGAGGAGGCCGACACGAGCGTCGAACCAGCCAAGTCATCAATGATTTGAACGTAGATGTGCTTGATGCTGCGGAAAACAGCTAGGCGGGGGCGGGTCGGGCTCCCCTCGACCCGCTTCCGAATACGGGTATGAATGCGGCGACGAACAGCGTCTTTGTTGATTTTGGAGATCATGCTTCTTATTTCCTCGCGCTGCTACTTCTTGCCGCCAGCGCCAGACTTACCAGCCTTCTTGCGGAGTACTTCGCCCGTGTAACGGACACCCTTGTTTTTATACGGATCTGGCGGACGCAGGAAACGCATATTGGCCGCTACTTGCCCGATCAGTTGCCGATCATGGCTGGTAAGAACGACGTGCGTCAACTTTTCGATCTTCGCATCAACGCCCGCGGGGAGAAGGAATTCGATCGGATGTGAATATCCGAGAGTAAAGACGATCACTCGCCCTTTCAGCTCGGACCGATAGCCGGTGCCGACAATGTCCAACTCACGAGTGAAGCCGGTGGAAACGCCGGTGACGGCATTCGCTGCCAGCGCGCGGGTCAGTCCGTGAAGGGCAGCTTGGGCGTCGCTGTCTCGCTTCACTTCCAGTACGTTCGCGTTCTGTTCGATCCGGACCCCGCTGGGAATCGGTACAATCAACTTGCCCTTGGGTCCTTGGACCGCAAGCTCAGAGCCGATGTTAACGGTCACCCCAGCTGGGAGCGGGATCGGTTTTTTTCCTACTCTCGACATATTTCGTTCTCTCTCAATCGGTTTGCAGGCCTACCAAACTTGGCAGAGCAGTTCGCCACCCACGCCCTCTTTACGAGCGGTGCGGCCGGTCATGACCCCTTTCGGAGTCGTTAGAATATTGATTCCCATACCGCCGAGGACGCGCGGGACGTCCTTTGATCCGACGTATACCCGGCAGCCGGGCTTGGAAACTCGTTCGATCTTCGAAATCACCGGCGCGTTAGCGGGGGTGTACTTCAGATAGATCTTGATTACTTTCTTGGCCCCTTCCTCGGCGAGCTTGAAATTGAGAATGTAGCCTTCTTCACGAAGAATGCGGGCAATCTCCAACTTCAGGTTCGATCCCGGGACATCTACTTTAGGATGTCGGGCGGCCATCGCGTTGCGGATCCGCGTAAGCATATCGGCGATAGGATCGCTGGTCATGGTCCGTTCGGGTTTCCTTATTTAGTGAAATACTGTGGAGGGAACTGGGGTTACCAGCTCGATTTTGTAACACCGGGGATTTGCCCTGACAGCGCCAGCTGGCGGAAGCAAATGCGGCATAATCCAAACTTGCGCATAAAGCCACGGGGACGGCCGCAACGGAAACAGCGATTCCGGTGCCGAACGCCGAACTTCGGAGTGTTGGCATCAGCTAACTTCTTTAGCTTGATGTCTTTAGCGATTTTAGCGGTGGTTGCCATGAATCAAGAGTCCTTATTTGGTTACTGCAGCCGAAACGGCATACCCATCAACTTCAACAGAGAGACACCCTCTGCATCGGTCTTCGCCGTGGTTGTAATGCTAATGTTCATGCCGCGGGTCTTGTCGACCTTGTTGTAGTCGATCTCAGGGAAGATGAGCTGGTCTTTAATACCCAGCGTATAGTTGCCCCGCCCGTCGAACGCCTTCGAGGAGACGCCCCGGAAGTCGCGAACACGCGGCAACGAGATATTCATCAGGCGATCGAGGAATTCGAACATCCGATCGCCCCGGAGAGTCACCATGCAGCCGATCGGCATGTTTTCGCGGAGTTTGAAAGCGGCGATGGATTTCTTAGCCCTGGTCACAACCGGCTTCTGGCCGGCAATCGAACCGAGTTCGTTGGCGGCACCGTCCATAATCTTGGGATTGGAGGTCGCCTCGCCGAGGCCTACGTTGATCGAGATCTTCTCGATCTTGGGCACGGCCATCACGTTGGTATAACCAAATTCTTTAGTGAGCGCCGGAACGACGTTCTTGAGGTAGTGTTCTCTGAGCCTGGCCTTCATACTGATTCCTTACTTCTTCGCCGCGAGGACTTCGCCGGTCTTCTTGGCCACGCGTACGCGTTTGGCCGAGGCTCCCTCGCCTTCCATTTTAATACCGATCCGAGTCGGCTTGCCGTCGCTCGTGAGAATCATCAGGTTAGACACGTGGATCGTACCTTCCTTCTCGGCGATGCCACCCTTGATCTGCTTGGATGGGTTAGCTTTCGTGTGGCGCTTGACGAGCATCACACCTTCAACGATTAAGCGACCCGTCTCCTTGTTGATTTCGAGGATACGACCGGACTTGCCCTTGTCTTTACCGGCGATAACCTTAACGAGGTCGTTTTTCCGGAGTTTGATTTTCATCGGCTCATTGGGGGTCGCCATTACAGCACCTCCGGAGCAAGACTGACGATCTTCATATACTTCTTATCCCGCAGTTCCCGAGCGACAGGGCCAAAGACGCGCGTGCCAATGGGTTCGCCGAGGTCGTTGATGAGGACGGCTGCGTTGTTATCGAACCGGATGTAGGTGCCGTCTTTCCGGCGAGCTTCCTTCCGCATCCGAACGATCACACAACGTACGACCTTACCTTTCTTGATGTTGGAATCCGGTGCGGCTTCTTTGACCGACGCCGTGATGATATCGCCCAATCCAGCATGCGCACCGAGGTCTCCACCGCGGGGCAGGATACATTGCAAACGTCGAGCGCCGCTATTGTCAGCGACCTCGAGGATTGTTCTCATTCCGATCATGTAGTTTTTCCAGCCTCCTTATGTGTGTTCGGTCTACGACTTGCCAGACTTTTTGGCAGTAGTCTTCTTCTTGGGTTGTACAACCGGGGCGACGATGGCGTCCTCCACGATGACCGCTTTGCGGATGATTTCCGCCAACGCCCAACGCTTCAGGTGGCTCAGCGGCCGGTGTTCGGTGATGCGTACGACGTCCCCGGTGCGGGCAGTCTCGTTTTCATCGTGGGCGTAAAACTTCCGCCGCTTCGTAATGACCCGCTTGTAGAGCGGGTGCTTTACCCGTCGGGTAACTTCGACCACGATGGTCTTGGTCATTTTGGTCGATACGACTTCGCCGACTTTCGCCTGGCCAGCCTTCTCCGGGACCGCTAATTGATTGGTTTCAGCCGCCATGATTACTTTCCTTGCCTCTCGCGCAGGATCGTTAAAATCCGTGCCCGGTCCTTCCTGAGTTCGCGGTACTTCTTCAAACCGTCCGCTTGGCCCATGGACATCCGGAAGCGCAATTGAAACATCTGCTCTTCGTTCGCCTTGGCCTGCTTTTCCAGCTCGCTTGCTTCGAGCCCCCGGATTTTCTCGGCTTTCATATCGTTATTCCTGCTTCGTTTCTCTAGTTGCGCTAGCGCTTACGCTTGCATATCGCGGCTGACTACCTTCGTGAGCATCGGAAGCTTCTGAGCGGCGAGCCGCATGGCCTCCGTTGCAATGTCGAGCGTCACGCCTTCCATTTCAAACAGGATCTTGCCCGGGCGAATCACGCACGCCCAGTGATCCAAAGGACCCTTACCCGAGCCCATGCGGACTTCGGCGGGCTTCTTGGTGATTGGTTTGTCCGGGAAAATCCGGATCCAGACTTTGCCACCGCGCTTGATGTATCGCGTCATCGCGATACGGGCGGCTTCAATTTGCCGGTCCGTGATCAAGCCGCACTCCATGGCCTTCAAGCCGTAGTCACCGAAAGCCAAAGTGCTGCCGCGCCAGGCTTTGCCTGTAATGCGGCCGCGCTGTTGCTTTCTGTACTTGACTTTTTTGGGCATCAGCATGGCGATAATTCTCCGTATCGAAATTGATTCTGAATTCTATTGAGGTTACTGACCGTCGACAACGTCGGTCGGCGCATCGGCCGCCGGCTCAGCTTTCCACGTGGGTTGCACCGGAGCCAAAGGCGGGGCGATCGGTCGGGCTGCGGCCTCTCCAGCTGCTGGGGCCACCTGAACCGGCGGACCAGCCGGCGCGCCCTGAGGGGCACGGCCGTCGGCACTCCGATTTCCTCGCTCACCACCACGATCGCCCCGATCCGGACGATCGTTGCGATCATTGCGTTCGCGACGAGGTGCGCGCCGGGGTTCGGGTTCGGTTCCCTTCCGGAAATCACCAAGGATCTCGCCCTTGTAGATCCACACCTTGACGCCGATCACTCCGTAAGTCGTAAACGCTTCACTAAAGCCGTAGTCAATGTCCGCTCGGAGTGTATGCAGCGGCAGTTGTCCGTCCAGATACCACTCGCTACGGGCAATTTCAGCTCCGTTCAAGCGCCCAGATACCCGAACCTTAATTCCCTTGCAGCCAAGACGCTTTGCGTTGTCGACAGCCTTCCGCATAGCCCGCCGGAAAGCGACGCGCTTTTCGAGTTGCATCGCAATCGACTCAGACACGAGCTGGGCGTCATGATCGGGCTTCGAGACTTCCTGGATGTCTATAAAGACTTCACGGTTGGTCTTCTGAGCCAGATCCGACTTCAGTTTTTCAATCTCGGCACCCTTGCGTCCGATGATGATGCCGGGGCGCGAGGTGCGGATCGTGATTCGCAACTTGTTCCCAGGACGATCGACTTCAATCGAACTGATGCCAGCCGCTTTGAGGCGGTTGGTGAGGGATTCCCGGAGGTTGAGGTCTTCATGCAATAACTTGGCGTAATCTTGCTTCGCGAACCAGCGCGAACGCCACGTTTTGGTGACCCCTAGTCGGAATCCATATGGATGTGTTTTCTGACCCATGCTAACTCGATTTCTCGTTTGGCTCTATGTGTGTGTTTGGCATCGCCGCTTATTGCTTTTCAGCAACCGTAACGACAATGTGGGAAATCCGCCGCTGGTAACGATACGCACGGCCCATCGGGGCAGGGCGAATCCGCTTCATGCGCGGGCCATCATTTACGTAAGCTTCACTGACGTAAAGCTTATCCACGTCGACCGACGCGGTCTTGTTTTCGGCGTTGGCGATCGCGCTACGCAGAACCTTTTCAACGGTCGGAGCGATTCGTTTGTTGGTAGTCCGAAGAATGTTGATGGCGTCGCCAGCCTTGACGCCGCGGATTAGATCCACGACCAGGCGGGCTTTCTGCGGAGAGACGTGGATGTATCGGGCTTCTGCTCTTGCTTGCATCTCTTTCTCCCTACCGACTCGACTTTTCATTCGTCTTGGCTTGGTGGCCCTTAAAGGTCCGCGTCGGCGAGAACTCGCCTAGCTTATGTCCCACCATGTTTTCGGTTACGTACACCGGGATGAACTTCCGACCATTATGCACGGCAAGCGTGTGCCCGATGAAAAGGGGCAGAATGGTGGACCGGCGCGACCAGGTCTTGATGACCTTCTTCTCGTTCTTGGCGTTCATCACATCCACCTTCGCGAGGAGGTGGTCGTCGATAAACGGCCCTTTTTTAAGTGAACGACCCATGTCTGGTTTCCTTCCTAGCGCTTCTTACTCTTGCGGGTAACGATGAATTGATCGGTCCGCTTGTTGTTACGCGTCTTGAATCCACGCGTCGGCTGGCCCCACGGACTGACCGGATGACGTCCACCCGAGGTTCGACCTTCACCACCACCATGGGGGTGATCGACCGGATTCATGACTACGCCCCGGTTGTGAGGAGTTTTGCCCAACCACCGCGTCCTGCCGGCCTTACCGAGTGATTCGTTCTCGTGGTCGGTGTTGCCGACTTGACCGATCGTAGCCGCACAGTCCAACTGAACCTTCCGCACTTCCCCCGAAGGTAACTTGATGAGTGCGATGCCGCCCTCTTTAGAGACCAACTGGGCAAGAGTACCCGCGGAACGGGCCATCTGGCCTCCCTTTCCGGGCTTCAGCTCGATGTTGTGAATGAACGTACCCGCCGGGATGTTCTTGAGAGGCAAAGAGTTACCGATCAAGATGTCCGCATCGGGACCGCTCATGATCGTTTTCCCCACCTCAAGGCCTAATGGAGCGATGATGTAACGCTTTTCGCCATCAGCATAGTTCAACAGGGCAATGCGCGCGGTGCGATTCGGATCATATTCGATCGATGCCACTTTGGCAGGGATGCCAGCCTTGTCCCGCTTGAAGTCGATCAGGCGGTATGACTGTTTGTGACCGCCGCCAATGAAGCGCGAAGTAACCCGACCAGAGCTGTTCCGGCCACCGGTCTTTTGGTGAATGGCGGTAAGCGACTTTTCCGGAGTTTGCTTGGTGATCTCTTCACGTGTGACCACCGTCATGAAACGGCGGCTCGGCGTAAACGGACGGAATGTTTTCATCGGCATGGTTTAGATCTCCGCGTACTCCGGCATTTTTTCGCCGGCTCTGAGCTTCACGTATACTTTTTTCCAGTCCGAACGGTAACCCGCGAACTTACCCCGGCGGCGCAACTTCCCTTCGATATTCATCGAACGGATATCGGCCACTTTTACTTTGAAGATCTTTTCGATCGCCTGACGAACCTGAACTTTGTTCGCCTCCGGATGGACTTCAAACGTGAGAGTATTCTCGTCTTCTTTCTTGGTCAAGCCCTTTTCGGTAACGATCGGGCGACGGACTACTTGATAAAGATTCATTTGGAGAGACCCTCCGATAGGCGCTTGGCGGCCACTTCGGAGATGAGAACCTTCCGCGCACCGAGTAGGTGGTAGGGGTTCACATCCTTGCTTTCGAGCAGGGTCACGCCGGGAATATTGCGGGAACCGAGCTTAAGGTTACGGTTCTCGATGTTATCGATCAACAGTACGGTCTTCGGTGAGGAAAAATTCCCCAGTACGCCTTCCATCGTCTTGGTCTTATGGTCGGTGAGGGTAAATTCGCTAACTACCTGCAACTCGCCGTCCCGAAGTTTGGCGCTGAGGGCGGAGCGCATGGCCCCTTTCAACATCTTCGAGGGCAGTTTGTAGGAGTAGTCGCGGGGCTGGGGACCGTGGGTCGTGCCGCCGTGACGCCACAATGGCGACCGAATGGAACCCATACGGGCGCGACCAGTACCCTTTTGTTTCCAAAGTTTCTTACCCGAACCCGCTACTTCGTGCCGAGTCTTGGTCGACGCGGTGCCGCGGCGCTGATTGGCGAGGTAATTCCGGACGGCCTCGTAAAGTAGAGCTTCGTTTACGTCGGCGGCGAATACACTGTCGGAGAGCTCAATTTCGCCGACGATTTTGTTATTTAGATCCAGTACGTTTACTTTCGGCATGTTCTTTCCAGCCTAACGGCCTTGCCCCTTCTTGGAGCGACGCAACAGTACGTAGCTGCCGTTGGGCCCGGGAACTGCGCCTTTGATCGCGATTACATTTTCTTCGGCATCAATCTGGACGATCTCCAGATTGCGGACGGTCACTTGGTCAGTTCCCATGTGGCCACCCATACGGGTTCCGGGGAACACGCGACTCGGGAAACTGGAGCCGCCGATCGAACCAGGCGCGCGGTGGAACATAGATCCGTGACCGCCAGGGCCGCCGCGGAAGTTATGGCGTTTGATGACTGAGGCGAAGCCGCGACCCTTACTGATCCCGATCACGTCAATTTTCTCGGTCGGCTTGAAGTCGCTGGCCAGGACGCGGTCGCCAGCTTTGAGATCGCTGGAGCCCGAACCGAGGCGGAGCTCTTTAAGGTGACGAACACCCTCTGCGCCGGCTTTCTTCAAGTGGCCCGTCTCCGGCTTATTGATCCGTGCCGCCTTGACATACTCCATGAAGCCGAGTTGTACAGCATCGTAGCCGTCTGCGGCGGACGTCTTGCGTTGTACCACTACGCAAGGCCCAGCCTTTACCAACGTCACAGGGACTACCTGCCCATCGGGGCGGAAGACCTGTGTCATTCCGATTTTTTTGCCTAGAATTCCAGGGCTCATATATTTCCTTCGGCTTGGGTAACCGCCCGGACGTTGCCGTCTTGCGCTGTTACCGCAGGTTCAATCTCTTTCGTTTGCCTGACCAGGGAGCCGTTCGGTTCCGGTGAACCGCTACCTCAACCTGTTGGCGGATCTTACTTCTTTCCGAACGCTTTGATTTCGACGTCGACGCCCGCGGGCAAATCGAGCTTCATAAGGGCGTCCACTGTTTCCTGGGTCGGAGCCAGAATGTCCAGTAGTCGTTTGTGCGTCCGAATTTCGAACTGTTCCCGCGACTTCTTATCAACGTGCGGAGACCGATTGACCGTGTAGCGATTTCGAATCGTGGGAAGCGGGATCGGTCCAGCGACTTGAGCGCCGCTGCGCTTCGCCGTTTCGACGATCTCTTGGGTTGATTGATCAAGGATACGGTGGTCGTATGCCTTGAGGCGGATGCGAATGCTTTCTCGTAGAGACATGTTTTTTACAAGTTACTTCGTAGAGGATGGGGTTTTGAGGAACAACCCCAAACCCCGATCTGATTAGATGCCGATTTCGGTTACGGTACCGGCACCAACGGTGCGGCCACCTTCGCGAATTGCAAACCGAAGGCCTTTGTCCATGGCGACGGGTGTGATGAGCTCGATCGAAAGCGAGACATTATCACCCGGCATCACCATCTCCGTGCCTTCCGGCAGCTTCGCCACACCCGTCACGTCCGTCGTGCGGAAGTAGAACTGGGGACGATAGCCGTTGAAGAACGGCGTGTGACGACCGCCCTCTTCTTTGCTCAACACGTAAACTTCGCCCTTGAAGTTCTTGTGCGGTTTGATCGAACCCGGCTTGGCGATAACCTGACCCCGTTCGACGTCTTCTTTGTCGATACCGCGCAGCAGCAAGCCGACGTTGTCGCCCGCCCGACCTTCGTCAAGCAGCTTCTTGAACATTTCGACGCCGGTGACCACCGTCTTCCGCGTGTCGCGGAACCCAACGATCTCCATTTCCTCGCCGACCTTACAGATTCCCTGTTCGATACGACCCGTGACTACCGTGCCGCGACCCTGGATCGAGAAAATGTCTTCGATCGGCATCAGCATCGGCTTGTCAATCACGCGTTCCGGCATCGGAACGTAGTTGTCAACCGCTTCCATCAAAGCATCGATCGCCGCTTCCCACTCGGGTTCGCCGTTCAGGCCACCCAACGCGGAAACTTTGCACACCGGCAGATCGTCGCCCGGGAACTTGTAGCTCTTCAGGAGTTCGCGCACTTCGAGCTCAACCAGCTCGAGAAGTTCAGCGTCTTCCACCATGTCGACTTTGTTCAACGCAACCACGATGTACGGCACACCCACCTGACGGGCGAGCAGAATGTGCTCACGGGTCTGGGGCATCGGACCGTCGGTCGCCGCCACCACCAGAATGGCGCCGTCCATCTGGGCCGCTCCGGTGATCATGTTCTTGATGTAGTCCGCGTGGCCAGGGCAATCCACATGGGCGTAATGGCGATTCTTCGTCTCGTATTCCACGTGGGCGGCGTTAATCGTGATACCACGAGCCTTCTCTTCCGGAGCGTTGTCGATCGAGTCGAAACTGCGGAAGGAGTTCTTCGGGTTGTGCTTCGAGAGCACCTTCGTGATCGCGGCCGTCAGGGTCGTCTTGCCGTGATCAATATGTCCGATCGTGCCGATGTTTACGTGCGGCTTACTACGATCAAATTTTTCTTTCGCCATGGTGTTCCGGGATTCTCCTGGTTAGTGAAAACTGAGTCCGCCTAAGCGTTGGGCTTGCCCTGCGCCTTTGCGATAATTTCGTTTGCGATATTGACGGGCACTTCTTCGTACCGCCCGAAGTGCATCGTAAAGCTGCCACGCCCTTGGGTCCGACTGCGGAGTTCAGTAGCGTAACCGAACATCTCGCTCAGAGGAACCATCGATTTGATGAGCTGGGTGGTGCCGCGCATTTCCATGCCTTCCAAGCGTCCACGCCGCGAAATCAAGTCTCCGTTGACAGGCCCCATGTACTCATCGGGGACTACAACTTCAACCGACATGACCGGTTCAAGAAGTACGGGCTTGGCTTTCTTCACTGCGTCCTTGATAGCGAGCGAGCCCGCGATCTTGAATGCCATTTCCGACGAGTCAACATCATGATAGCTACCGTCGTAGAGCGTAACCTTCAGATCGGACATCGGATAGCCCGCCAAGATACCGCCTTCGAGCGCTTCGATAATGCCTTTCTGAATGGCCGGGATGTACTCTTTCGGTACGGTGCCGCCAACAGTTCCGTTTTCAAATTCGAAGCCCTTTCCTTCTTCAAGTGGGGCGATCCGAATTTTCGCGTGACCGTATTGACCCTTACCGCCGCTCTGACGGACGTGGCGACCGTCGCCGGCCGAGTTCGTACGAATCGTCTCGCGGTAGGCCACCATCGGTTTGCCGACGTTGGCTTCGACGCCGAATTCGCGGCGCATCCGGTCGACGATGATCTCAAGGTGGAGCTCACCCATGCCAGCAAGAATGGTTTGACCCGTTTCGATATCGGTCGTGACGCGGAGCGTGGGATCTTCGTTGACGAGCTTGCTGATAGCCATGCCCATCTTCTCTTGGTCGGGCTTCGACTTCGGTTCAATCGCCAACTGAATGACAGGAGCCGGGAAGTCGATCCGTTCCAAAAGAACAGGATGCTTTTCGTCGCAAATGGTGTCGCCGGTCGAAACCTGTTTCAGTCCGACGCAAGCGCAGATGTCGCCAGCGAGGATTTCGGTGATGTCCTCGCGTTTGTTGGCGTGCATCTTAACGAGACGGCCAACGCGCTCCGACTTTCCTTTCGCCGCGTTGTAAACAGAGGTGCCTGCGAAGAGTTTGCCCGAGTAGACCCGGACGAAGGCTAATTGGCCGACAAACGGATCGGTCATGATCTTGAAGACTAAGCCCGAAAACGGCTCGCTGTCATCCGCACCGCGGTTTTCGACAGCATCGGTATCCGGATTCTTGCCTTCGATTGACGGGATGTCCAGCGGATGCGGTAGGTAGTCGCACACAGCGTCTAGAAGATTCTGTACGCCCTTGTTTTTGAACGCCGAACCGCAAATGACCGGGAAAATTTTCTGTGCCAGTGTAGCCTTGCGGATACCGGCCATAAGTTCTTCCTTGGTAATCTCGACACCGTCAAAAAACTTCTGCATTAAGATGTCGTCGGTCTCAGAAACCGCTTCAACCAGCAGCGCCCTATACTCTTCAGCCTGATCCTGGAGATCTTCTGGAATCGCCACGTCGTCGTATTCAGCGCCGAGCGAGTCATCGCGCCAAATGCGCGCCGTCATCGTAATCAGATCAACGATGCCGAGGAAGTTCTCCTCTGCGCCAACCGGGAGTTGGATCGGAACCGGGCGACATTTCAACCGATCAACGATTGTACCGACGGACTTAAAGAAGTCGGCACCTACGCGATCCATTTTGTTGATGAAACAAATACGGGGTACACGATACTTATCGGCCTGGCGCCAAACGGTTTCGGATTGCGGCTGAACACCGGCGACGGCATCAAAAACCGCACAAGCGCCGTCGAGGACCCGGAGCGAACGCTCCACCTCGGCCGTAAAGTCTACGTGGCCTGGGGTGTCGATGATGTTGATTTGGATGTCACGCCATTGGCAGGTGGTGGCAGCGGAGGTAATGGTGATACCACGCTCCTGTTCCTGCTCCATCCAGTCCATAATGGCTGTGCCTTCGTGGACCTCACCGATCTTGTAAGTACGACCAGTGTAATAAAGGATTCGTTCCGTTGTGGTCGTCTTACCGGCATCAATGTGGGCCATGATGCCGATGTTGCGCATTTTCAGAAGTGGTACGGTACGTGCCATAGTGAGAATTTAATTTATCGGTCTTCGCAGCTACCAACGGTAATGAGCAAAAGCCTTGTTGGCTTCAGCCATGCGGTGAACGTCATCTTTTTTCTTGATGGCGCCGCCGCGGAGATTCGCCGCGTCGAGCAACTCACCAGCCAACCGCTCAGGCATACCCTTTTCAGGACGATTCCGTGCGTTCAGTACGATCCAACGGATCGCCAGCGATGTTCTACGGTTTTGCGGGACCTCGACAGGGACCTGATAGTTCGCACCACCAACCCGCCGCGTCTTCACTTCCAACATCGGCTTAGCGTTCTCGACAGCCTTCTTGAACATTTTCAGAGCGTCTTCGCCAGACCGCTCCGCAACTTTGCTCATGGCAGCATAAAACACTTTCTGCGCAATCGTTTTCTTGCCATCCCACATCATGGAATTGACAAACTTCTCAGCCAGCGTCGATCCAAACATCGGATCGGGCTGAACTTCGCGAATTTCCGCACTTCTTCTACGCGGCATAGATCGTTAAATCCTCAAAAAAATTACGATTTCGGGCGCTTGGCGCCGTACTTGGAGCGACTCTGTTTGCGGTTGGCCACGCCGGCAGTGTCCAGGGTTCCCCGAACAACGTGATAGCGAACGCCAGGAAGGTCTTTCACACGACCGCCACGGATCAGGACAATCGAATGCTCCTGCAAGTTGTGGCCGACGCCCGGAATATAGGTCGTAACTTCAATTCCGTTGGTCAAGCGAACACGGGCAACTTTACGCAGCGCCGAGTTTGGCTTTTTCGGTGTGGTGGTGTAGACGCGGGTGCAAACTCCGCGCTTCTGGGGACAAGCCTGCAGAGCCGGGCTAGCCGTCTTGTAACGGATCGCAACACGACCCTTACGAACGAGCTGGTTGAACGTAGGCACGAATACCCTCTTAGAAAAACTTAGAAATCTTTTTGTTTCGAGATGTTCGAGCTCTCTCGGTCAAGCATATTCCGGCTGGGAGCCATCCTATTGCGACCACAGAACTCTTTTTTGTGATGACGGCCGTGAAGTTGGGGACCGTATTCGGTGCGGAGAGGATCTTGGGACTCGCCCATGCCCCTTCTGAGCTCGTAGTCTCGAAGGAACCTCGGGGCGGGCTATCAACCGGACTTCAACCGTTTGGATGTAAAACTCTCCAAACCACCCAAGCGTTGCGCGCAGGCTTTTCGTGAAGTGGTAGTCGAAAGCAGATTCAGGGAACCGCTAACAGCAAACCTTACAAGTGTAGCGTGACAGAACATGGCTGTCAACTCAGCGATCAGAAATCGCCGGCCGCGTTTGCGGCACAGATCATAGATTAGCACAATCGGATGACGATTGGTCACCTCGGCAACCTTTTCGCGATTTTTCTTTCATCGGAGGAACTAGGGAAGATAGCGGACGCTCACACCCGTAGGACTCTCCGCCGTACCAACACGCACCGTCACCGGAATCGCCTCCCCCCGAAGCCCCTCCGGCACCCTGACGTTCACCTGCATAAGGCCCACAACCAGGCCCGGAGCACCTCCCGCATACAGAACTTCGGCATCCCTCCCACCCAGAATCACCCTTACGGGGAGCACCGGTCGGGGTAGGGGCTCAGCGACCACGGATCCATCAACCGGTCGTGGCTGCAGCAGACCTTCGCCGGTCACATAGAGGGTCACCACGTCCTGCGTAACCAAGGCGGCGGCGGCACCCTTTCCCGAGCTATCGACCGTAAAGATCGCCGGGGCGCTTGCAGCGACATTGGTTTGCACCGCTGGTCCAACGAGGCCGTCGGCCTCCAGCGCAACCGGGACGGTCGCTCTCCCGCTCACCGCATAGGGCACAATCGCGCTCAACTGGCCGGGCGCCACGTATAGGAGCGGAGCAGGCACCCCGTCAACCAGCAACCGCGTCCCGGCGATCCGGGTCGGCACCCGACCATTGGCATCCAGCGTGAATACTCGGACGGCGCGTTCGCCAAACGGACCGCCAAAGACGGTGATAATTTGGCCTGGAGCGATCGCTCCGCCGATAAAACTAGCCGCATTGACGATTCCGCCCGAACTGATAACAGGCGGTGAAAGATTGATCGTCACGCTGAGATTGGCCGTCGCCGTGGCTGCCCCAGCGTCGGTAACCCGAACCGCAAACGGGAACTGGCCGGCTTCCAACGGGAATCCGCTCAGCACGCCGTCGACCCCGAGCGTGATCCCATCGGGAAGTTTTCCTGAAACCAACGCCCAGCGGTACGGAGGCGTTCCCCCCGCGGCAGCGAGTCCGACCCGATACGGTGCCCCGCTACTCCCGGTGGGCAGCGTCGCGTTCGTAGTCACCGAGAAGCCAGCCAGCACCGGAAGGACGTAGGAGGTCACCTTCGAAGCACCGGATAGGTCTCGGAGTTCGACCTGCACCGTGGCGCTACCGGCGGCAGTGGGCGTTCCGGTGATGACCCCCGCGCTCGACATCGCCAACCCCGGAGGCAGTTGCCCGGAAGAGACACGCCACACATACGGTGCCCGACCCCCAACCGCGTCTAACGGGAACCGATAAGCGACACCCAGCGCGGCCGCTGGCAGTGTCGTCGTCGTAATCAGAAGCGGTTCCAACGTCGGCTCGATCGTCACGCGCACCTCGCGGTCCGCATTGCTCCCAAAAGTATCCTGCACCCGGATCAGGAAGACGTACTGGCCCGCTACGGGCGTGCGCCCACTAATGCGGCCGTCGGCACTGAGCCCGAACCCCGCCGGCAGCGGGCCGCGCAGGAGGGTCCAAGTGTAAGGGGCAGTGCCGCCGAAGGCCGCTAGCGGGGCGCTATAGGCGGTATCCAGGAACCCGTTCGGCAGCGTCGAACTCACAAGCGCCGGGCCATCGACCGTGAATAAATATTCGCGGTTCGTCGTCTCGCCTTCAACCGTATCGCGAGCACGCAGCGTGAAGCCGTAGGCCCCCGCCGCAATAGGTGCGCCGACCAGGCGTCCGAACGTGTTCAGCAGAACCCCGGGCGGCAGCGTACCGCTGGCTACCGAAAACTCCACCTGGTTGCCGGAGGCGCCTTCCAGCGCTCGGTCATAAAAATTGCCGACCCTTCCGTTCGGCAGCAGAATCGGCGCGGGGGCATTCGGCGCACCCACGCGAATCAGATATGGCGCGCAAGCGGTCGCCTTCGATACATCCACCACGCAGATTTCGAGCCGGAAGTAGCCAACGGTAGGAGCACTGATGCGCAGCACCCCGGTCGACGCCTCGAGCGAAATCCCGGCCGGTACCGTAAGTTCTCCGGCGATAAAGAATCGATACGGTGCCACGCCGCCGCGGACGGGCACCGGAAAGTCGAGAACCCGACCCTGCGTCGTCTGCAGAATCGGGTCCGTCGCCGCTATCGTAAAGGAGCTAAACTGGGCCGCAAGCGGCAGGTTGATCAGGGCAAGCACCAATAAAATTCGCATAGGCTCTGCCCCAGCCTACCACCACTTACTTGCCGACGCGCCCCCGCAGTAACATCGCCTTCGATAGGCCCTCAACGGTCTCCGTCCAACCCAGGAAAACGCGGCCGGACAAGCCCAGCGCAACGGTCGGATAGGTCAGGTTTCCCTTGCCTTCCGCCGCTTTCGTCAGGGGTGACAACGCCCCATCCGCCCGAACCTCCCGATACCATACACTCACCTTGCCCCACCCGCCCTTCACCTTGGCGTCCCGAGCTTGAAAGGTGATCCCGATCCGGTCTTCGCCCAACGTAATTTGCGGATGCGTCGGGTCGGTCGTCCCCACCGAAATCTTCTGCCGCGGAGCAAACGTTTTGCCGGCATCGCTCGATACCGCCAGATAGATCGAAGGATCGTCCGCCCCTTCGCTGAACCAAGTGACGTAAACCTTACCGTTCAACGTCGCCATCGACGGACCCACGTGAGGACACCCCTTGATCTTCCAACCATCGCGAAACACCGGCTTGCCGGTCTCCCAGGTGTCACCCCGATCCTTCGAAGAGGCGAAGTAAATGTCCCGGATATCGCCCGCTTCCACCTGTCGCCAAGCGAGCAACACCTTCCCGTCAACGAAGCCAAACGCCACCCGGCAGCACGGGCAAACGTTCTTGGCCACCCGTACGTTCTTTGAAAACGTCTTGCCGCCGTCGGTAGATTTTGTCAAGTAGATCGAAGTCGTTCCCCCGGTCGCCCCTTCGGTGGTCGACCGGCCGTCTCGACCGTCGAGCCAAGCCGCATAGATGGTCCCGTCCGGCCCTACGGCCGCGGATTGGAACGAGTGCGAAACCGGCAGCCCATCATCGTTCAGAATCTTCGCCGGCGACCAGACCGTCCGCATGGAACCCGCCGCCGAGAAGCGAATCACGCTGCCGGCGGGGTTCTTCGGGTCCTTGGCGCCCCAAACCGCATAGAGCATGGAGTCATCGGGTGAGGTCAGCAATTGGGGCGAATTCTCCCCATGGTCGCTGACTTCCCCCGCTACATCGTTCACTCGCATCTGGTCGGCAAAGCTGTCGCCAAGGTCGTTCGAGGCTTGAAAAATCAGGTCCGCCCCGCCGCCAGCCTGGGGCACCGTGCTCACCATCATCAGCCCATGCGCGCGCCGGGCGAAGAACTTCGGGCTCTTCGACTTGCCGATCGATTGCGCCTCGGCTTCGAAGACGGCCGCCGGTGCCGCCGGCACGCCCATGCGGTTATCCGCTGCCACCAGCAACCCGGGCAACACGAGCAATAGAAAACGTCGATTCATGAATAGTTCTCCTTAGTTCTTAGAAAGATAGCCGCAAGGCCAGTTGGTGTTGCCGGGAATCGCCCGCGGTCAGGGCGTTGCCAAAGTTCGCCGAACTCAGAACGCCGTCCGGCAGATCGTAGTTCACGGTGTTCGTCATGTTGTAGGATTCGGCACGGAACTGCAGCTTCCATCGTTCGGTAATCGCGAACGTCTTGAACAGCGAAACGTTGGTCTGCAACAAGGTGTCACCGCGTTCCGTATTCCGTCCGATCGTACCCAGCGTGCCGACCCGTGGAGTCAGTAGCGCCCGCGTAACACTCGGCGCAAAATCGATCGCCCGTCGTTGCTCCCCGCCATTCCGCAACAGGGTTCCGGACAGGTCAAGCAACCGATTGTTGTTGTTCCCCACAAGGTTGTCCGTGCCCGAATACAGGGTATAAGGCCGCCCACTGTTCATCGTCATGATCCCCTGGACAGACCAACCACCCAGCAGCCGATTCCGCTTCATCCAAGGCAGCTCATACGAGAACGCAACGTTCGCCAGATGGCGGACATCGAAGTCGCCGGGTCCATAGTTGAGCCGGGTATTTCGTTCGTCCAGCGCCAGAATGCCGCGGTCCAGGTTCTGGTTCCCACTCGGAATATCGCTCACGGTATCCAGCGCCTTCGAATAGGTGTAGTTGCCGCGGACCATGACGCCGTTTCGTTGCCAGGTCAGACTGGTCTGCAACCCATGGTAGTTCGATCGGGCCGAAGTATCGAGCAAATTCACCACCCCAACCGTCGGATCGGGCCGCAGATTTTGCGCCAGGCCGTCGCCGCCGTTCGGCCGCAACGTCTGCGGCAGACGCAGGCCGATGGTTCCGATGTAGCCCACGCTCAACGTCGTCTGCGGGTTGAACAGCTCCCGCTCGTAGTTCAGCGTCAAATGCTGCGAATAAGGGTTCCGCAGGTTCGTGTTCGGAAGGACGAGGCCGCTGGGGATGCCTGCCGCGGCACCGTCGAGCAGGTTCGGAAACCGAGGCGCGGCGTTGGCGAGCGATGTGATCAGCGGGGGGTTAAACCGGGTTAGCCCGACGAAGACGAGTTCGAGAACGTTGTAGTAAACGCCATACCCACCACGCACCACGCTCTTGCCGCTCCGGTCCGCCTTCCAGGCGAAGCCGAAGCGCGGGGCCAGATTGTTCGGATCGTTGTTGAAGCGGTACTTCTCGGCGATCAGGCCGTTTACCTCCCGCGGCACCGTGTTGTACTCGTAGCGAACCCCAAGGTTTAACGTAAGCCGGGAGTGCACCTGCCAGTCGTCCTGGAAGTACGTGTTGATCTCCGACGCCCGCAGGCCGATGTACGGCTGGCCCACGTTGCGCGTGTACGCCGCCGGGCGCCCGGCCAGGAAATCGTTGACGTTGTTGAACCGCAGTGAACCATTGAACTGCGCATTGATCACCCCATTGTTCAACTGCAGCCGCCGCAAAGCAGCGCCCATCTTCAAGGTGTGCCGACCCTTCACGATCGTCAGGTCGTCGGTGTATTGGAAGTTATTCTGCGCCGTCACCCGGCCCAGAAAGCTTTGATAGCCCAGCGAGGTGAGTCCGTTGACGGTCAAAAAGCCAAGCTGCCCGTTGATCGCCGGATCGCCCAGCAGGACGCTCTCTTTGAAGGTGTCCAGAATTCGGAAACGCGTATAGTTAAACCGCGCCTCGTTCACGACGTTCGCCTTCGGAGTCCAGATATGGTGCAGCGAATGCCCTTGCGATCCCGTCCCCACATTCGACTCGCTCAGCGCCGCGCCGCCCTTGTTGACGTTGTCCGAAGTCAGATAAGTGGACCGTGCAAACAACCGCTGCGTCTCGGTCACATTGACGTCGGCACGCACGAGAAACGTCTGCATAAACCCACCCTGCGGCAGGTTCGCACGGAACAGGTTCGTACCCGGCAAGTTCGGTTCCGGGTAGCGGGCGACCAGCGGCCGCACCGACGCTACGGCCAGCGCCCGTTGCTCCGGCCGCAGCGTCTGAATCGTCGTCGCTGTCGATTGGATCCGGTTGAAACCTTCCCAATTGCCAAAGATAAAGACCTTGTCCTTCTTGATCGGCCCGCCCGCTTGGCCGCCAAAGAAGTTGAACTTCAGCGGGGGCTTCGTCAGGTCAAAGGTGTTCCGCGCCGCCAGCGCTTCATTGCGCCAGTATTCGTAGAACGTCCCGTGCCAATCGTTGCCGCCCTTCTTCGTCACCAGGCTGATGATCGAGCCATTCTGCCGTCCGTATTCAGCCTTGAAGTTATGCGTAATCACCTGCATCCCCTCAATCGACTCCGAAGGAATCAACTGCTCGCTCACGCCCCGGTCATCAATCCGCCTTCGATCTCGTTGTAGTCGTTCGAATCGATCAGATAGTTGTTGTTCCGATTCCTTGCTCCAGCCACGGCAAAGGGCCGATGGGCGGCCGTCGAGGGCGTCACGGCAGGGGTCAATCGAGCCTGCGTCCGAAAGCTGCGGCCCTCGCCGGACATCGCCATCGGCAGGTCCGTCATCTGCAGTTGCCCGAAGTTCTTTCCTTCGCCAGCGCTGTCCACCGTCAAGGCGCTCATCGCTTCGGCCGATACGGTCACTTCCTGCTTGGTCGACTCCGGCTGCAACACTGCGCGTAAGTCGCGGGTCTGCCCGACCACCAACCCGACGCTCGAAAACGTCAGCCGTCCGAAACCAGCCGCCGTCACCTCCACCGAGTACTGGCCCGGAGGCAACGAGGTAACGCGGAACCCGCCTTCCCCGCCAGACTCGGCCCGCGCCTCGGCGTTCGTCGTCTTGGAAATCACCTTCACTTGAGCCCTCGATACGGGGAGCCCTTGGGAATCCACCACGGTACCGATTACATTGGCACTAATACTCTGGGCGGGCAGCAGCAAAACCCCCGCCAGACCGCACAAAAGCAGTCGAATCATACGCAATTCTCCTCAGATTTTTCGTTTTCAGGACACACTTCCGCTCGGGCTTAAGCCACGGGCGGGGGGCGTTGAAAACGGATCGGAGAATAACCGGGCGTGGGGGCGGTCCGAGGCTCAGGTGCCTCCACCGGGTGCACGACGACGGCGACCGGCAAGGTCACAATCGGCGGCATCGCCATCGCGAAACGAACCGAAACGCTGATCGATGGGCTGACGCAGCAGGACGATCCGCCGCAATCGTTCGTCGGCTTAATCACCGTGCCCATGCTCTGCCGCTTACAGCAGCTATGCCCGTTCGCCGAACGCCGACAGCACTCCATGCCCTTCAGACTCGGGCCGGACCACATGGCGAACAGCGGCATCGATTGCATCAGCAAGAACAGCGCGAGTAACACACCGCTGGAACAGCGGCGCTGGATCGCGCAGATAGCTCGACGCATCGACATTGCTTCGAGAGTATCATAAGGCGAGCCAGTTATGACCCGTCGCCACCTCCTTTCCGCCCTGCCCGCCGTTGCTTTGGCCACCCCTCCGCCCGGCATCCGCCTCGGCGGCCCAATCTTTTTGAAGTCCACCGACCCGGTCGAATTCGCCCGCGAACACAAGCGTCTCGGCTACGGGGCCGCCTATTGCCCCACCGTCCCCCTTGCCGACGCCGCCCGCGTGGAAAAAGCCTTCGCCGTTGAAAACGTCATCCTGGCCGAGGTCGGCGCCTGGAAAAACATGCTCGACCCGGACCCCGCCGCCCGCGCCGCTAATCTCGCCTACGTCCAGGAACGGCTCGCCCTCGCCGACGCCGTCGGGGCCCGCTGCTGCGTCGATATCGCCGGCTCGTTCAACCCCAAAGTCTGGTACGGCCCCCACAAAGACAACCTCTCCCCGCGCTTCTACGACGCCACCGTCGAAAATGTCCGCAAAGTCCTCGACGCCGTCAAACCGAAACGCACCAAATTCGCCCTCGAAATCATGGGCTGGTCCGCCCCGGATTCGGCCACCTCCTACCTGAAGCTAATCAAAGCCATCGATCGACCCGCCTTCGGCGTCCATATCGATGTGTGCAACGCCGTCAACAGCCCCGCCCTGTTCTACAACAACGCCGCTCTCACTGATGACCTCTTCAAACGCCTCAGCCGTTGGATCGTCTCCTGCCACGCGAAGGATCTCGCCTGGCTCCCCGAGATGAACGTCCACTACGTAGAAGTCATCCCCGGCCGCGGCGAAATCGACTACCAGGCCTACCTCCGCGCGATCCACAAATACGCCCCCCAAGCCCCGCTCATGCTCGAGCACCTAAAAACGGCCGGCGAGTATCTCGAAGGGGCCACCTACATCCGCAAGATGGCTGCCGCCGCCCAGGTGCCCCTCTTCTCATGAGCGTGATCATCACGCTCCTCCTCGGCTGGGTCGCGCTCACCGGGGCTCTGGCCTATCTCAACCTGTTGAGCGATTTCTCCCGCACCCCGTCGCCCGTCGGTTGGCTCATCGCCATAGCGCTCCTGATCTCGACCATCTTCGCCGCGTCCCCCTTCGGTGCCGCGGCCGCTCGCGCCACGCCGATCGCCTGGCTCATCGGCTTCCAATCGTTTCGCATCGTCGTCGAGATCCTGCTCCACCAGGGTTATCTCGCCGGGTTCGTTCCTCCGCAGATGACCTGGGAGGGCCGCAACTGGGACATTCTCACCGGCCTCACCGCCATCCCCGTCGCCTATCTCGCCGCGCGAAACACGCTGCCCCGCTGGGCCGCTGTGCTATGGAACCTGGTTGGCTTCGCTCTGCTCATC
This sequence comes from Acidobacteriota bacterium, assembly GCA_026394015.1. Lineage (GTDB taxonomy): Bacteria > Acidobacteriota > Terriglobia > Bryobacterales > Bryobacteraceae. Next base: position 19,931 of record JAPKZA010000292.1, on the reverse strand, counting down.
AACATCATGGCCGTGGCGATCCTCTCCACCCCCAGTTCGTTCCGGCTCTTCCAGAACGAACCGGCCAATACATTCATCGCGCAGTTCCCGTATATCTGGCTACCCACCGTCCTCGTCCCCACCGCCTGGATCGGCCATTTGCTCTTATTTCGTCGGCTTCAGTCCTAGCTCCTTGCGTAGCCGGTTGATATCGTAAAAGCCATTTCCCTTACGTTGTTCCCGCTCTTCGCTTTTCTGAAACTCGCGCAGCAAGCCGTCGAGCAGATTCACTCCCTTCGGCGTCTTAGCCGCCTGCCGAGGCGTCTTCCCGCCCAGCGCCGGCAACGGAATATCCGGCCACGTCCGGTAGTGCTGCTCTTTATACTGGCTGACAAGATCCCGCTGAACCTCCGCCGGAATCACGTTTGGGGGTGCAGCCGAGGGGGCGTCGTGGCTCACCTCGCCCATCGTCCTGAAAGAGTCCTCCAGATGCTCCAACGCACCGCCGACCCGCTTCTTCAGATCGGCGCGCCCGGCCACTAGGCGCTCGCGCGATATGCATTCTAACGTCGCCTCGTCTCCCTGCAGACTCAGGCGGCCGTAGACGCGGCGCACCGTAGAATCTTTTCCTGCCGCAAGCCAAACGTACCCATTGTCGTCGGCCTCCCACTCCCGGCGCTTCGCCGCCCCTCCCTCCATCCCCTTCCGCAGAGCCTCCGCATCCACGACGCGATACCGCGCCTTTGAAAACACCAGGTCGTTCGCTTCAGCGTCGCGAACCTGGACGCTGGCCGCGGCGTGCGATCGCAACACAAACAGCCGCAACTCAGGAAGGTGCGTCGCTACGAATGCCGCCGCCGTCTCTCCGCTCTGCAAGCGCTCTTTCTCTACCCAAGCCAACAACGGCTCCACCACACCGTCAGGTATGGAAAGCCCATGCCCGCTGAAGGCCAACTTCCCTTCAAACGACTCAATGCGTTGATACAGAAAGTCGCCCGTAGACAGTTGCCGAGATGCGGTCTTCTCCACTACATAGACCCCTCGTTTCGAATAGACTTCACGCAGATCAATCCCCACCCCGGGCTCCACCGCCGTCACTTCGTAGAGTCCCTGTTCGGCCGCTTGCCGGGCTTCGAGCAACCCCGTCTCCCGCTCGCTCAGTACGTTCCTGTTCCGTCGCACATACTCGGCCAGCACCGTCCGTCCATTCTTCGCTGACGGATACTCGTAGAACAGCCAAGGCAGAAACCCGGACTCAACCACGTCCTCTGCATCCACCTCAGGCAGCGGCTTGCCGAAGTACCGCAGCGCCACTGCCAACATCTCTTCCCGCGGAACCACGGTCGTTGAGAATTCCGTTAACCGATTAAACAGGCGTTGCGACATCTCCGCCACGGTCTCGAACGCCGCGGGAACCGCACCCGGCTGCCGCCCTTCATCCTGGTCCAAATGGCACTTCTTATACTTCTTCCCCGATCCGCACCAGCAAGCATCATTCCGGCCGATCTTTGGCGTCTCCCGGCGGATCGGCTCTAAATCCGGCTGCTCCATCAGCTCTTCCAACTCGTCAAAGCCATCGGGCTCATATCTTTTATCGAACAAACCCTGCTCCCACACAACCTCCTTGAAGGTCACCGCCAAAAGTTCCTCCGCCTCAATCTGCGTCTCGAACGTTTCCCCCATTTCGGCATACATCCGCAGATGCTCGGCCGCCTCGCCACGCAACACCGCCGCGGCCAGCGTTCGAATCCGCTTGCACTCCGCCGCCCCCGCCCGACGTCGCAACTCGCGCTCCAGCAACACCATCAAGTAGCCCGCATCCACCTCGTCCGCGATCGTTTCCAACCCTTCAGACAACCCAACCAGAGCATCGGTTACCGGCTTCCCCTTCGGCAGGGTGGCAAGAACATCCGCCGCCACGGTCCGCCACGCCGCGGGTCGCCCCACCCCGGACCTTCCCAATAACTCCACCCCTTCCTCGGGGAAGCGCCGCACTAGCTGGATCAAAGCCCACATCGCGTGGGTCATGTAATCCGCCTCCATCTCCCCCCCGATCTCGACCAACTCCGGGATTAGCATCACATCGCCCACTATCCCCAGCGTGGCCACCAGCAGGATCGTCGTTGTCTCACTCGTCCGACCCGGCTCCCGCAGCGCGTCCCGCGCCGCTCCCAGCATCACCGCGCCAAACTCCATCGGACGCAGTTCCAAACGCTTCACCGCACTCGGGTCCACTTCGCCGCGCGTCACATCCAGAAAACCCGCTAACACATCAAACGGCTCCGTCAGCGGCTCGCGCTCCGTCTCCGGTCCTAACTTTTGCAACAGATCATCAGCCGCTCCCTCGATCCGCTGCAGCAAACTGCGACCGCCGCCCCACTCCGGATACTCCCGCTCCAGCAGCGCCCGATCCGCCGGCGCGATGTCCTCGCTCACTAGCAACACCCGCAGCCCCAGCCAGCGCAGTTTCAGCACCATCCGCGAGGCCCCGCTCGTCTCCTCCATCACCTTCGCCAGCAGGAAGTAGGTCGCCGGTCGCAGCGGCTGCAACGTCAGGGCCTTCCACAGGAACTCCTCCGCCCGCGTCGCATCTCCAGCCTGCAGAGCCAACTTTGCTTCCAGCAACGTCGCCGCGGCATCGAACGGATCCAGCGCACGAAAAAGCAGGACGGCCTCCGCATCGGATTACCGTCCCGCCTTCACATCGTCATTCAGTTTTTGCCAATCTGAACTAAGTTTTTCGCCACGAAGGAGCATCCGCTCATTCTAGCGAGTCTTAGGCCTTATTCAGCATCGGACGCAGCGCCAAATTGATCACGACCATCAACGCGCTCACTACCGGCAGCACCAGCAGCGCCGTCCCTAACTTCGCCGGATCATCACCGCCCAAGGCGCCAATAATCCGCGAACTCACCGCCAGCCCCACCCAGCCAAACGTAATCACGATGCCCATCGCCGTCGCCGTGCTCTTCGGAAACGCATCCCCCACCATCCCCAACGTCGTCGGGAATACTGGAGCCATCGCAATACCCGCCGCAAACACCGCGATCCACGCAAACGTCGGGTCCGAAGTGTTGAGCATCAGGTACGTCGTGATCAGCATCAGCGCTGAACTCGCCAGCGTCACCGTCGGTGCCGAAATCTTGATCAGAATCCGCGACACCACCACCCGGCCAACCAGAATGCCGAAAGCAAACCCGCTGCCGACGATGTTCTGCGCCTGGTTCTCCGTCAAGCCGCGTGAGATCAGATACTTCGCCAACCAGTTCCAAACGCCGATCTCGGCCGCCACATAAAGAAACAAAAACGCCGCCAGCAGCCACAGCGCCGGCCGTCCCAGCATCGCGCCCGCCCCTTCAAACATCGCCCCACCGGCACCCTTGGGCGCGGGCATCGGCGTCGTCAGATGCACCACAAACGTCACCGCCGCCAATCCCGCCGCCAACCAGCACAGCATCTGCGCATTGTTGTTGACGAGGTTCGCCGCGATCAACGGAGTAGCCATTCCGCCCAAACCGAAGAACAGGTTCAGAAAGTTCAACGTCGAACTCCGCCGCTCCTCATTCACATCACCGGCCAGCGCATTCGCCGCCGTCACCAGAATGCCGCCACCCAAGCCAAGCACAAACACCCAACCCGCCCGCTCGTTGTAGCTCGCAGTTCCCGGCAACATAAACAGCGAAACCGCGATCAACGCGAGCGCCGCCACCAGAGCAATCTTCTTGCCCTGCTTATCAATAATCGGACCCGCCGATAGCGAAGCGATAATCATACCGATCGCCTGCGCCAGAGCGATGTTTCCGCTCTCCTCCGGCGTCAACTTAAACGACGCCAGCAACACTCCCAACATCGCCGCGATCACGCCATAAACAAAAATTGCGAGGATCGCGGCAAATACTATCCGACCGGAATTATTCTGTGCCAATTTGGTTTCCTTATTATGCGAACCGGTGCTTCTGGGTCTTCGTATCCCACAGCACTTTCTTTCCACTACGGTACGAAAGCGTCGCCAAATGGCCCGAAATCGCCGCCTGCTGCCCCACTTCCACCGGTGCAATCACTTTCCCGTTGGTCTTGATCGCGTTGATCAAGTCCGCCACGTGCGCCTGCACAGCCTTCAAATCGTTCTGCGGCTTATCGTCGGTGAACTCCTGCCGCGCCGCCACGTTCGCCGGGGCCTTACCGCCGAACTTCTCGGTGTAGAACTTCAACTGCTGCCGATTCGTCACTTCAATCGTGCCTTCGTTGCCCATGAACTGCTCGCCGTAGCCATACTGCACATTGCCGAAATAACACGAGTAGTTGATGTGGAATTTGTCCGGGTACTCGTACACCGCGCTCAACGTATCCGGCACCTCGCGGTCATCCGCGCCCTCCGCCCAGCGGTAAATGCCACCCGACGCCGCGCAGGATATCGGCTCGGTCTTCCCGCAAACAAAGTTCGTGATGTCCGTCTGGTGCACGAGCAGGTCGGTCGAAATGCCGCCCGAGTAGTCCCAGTAAAGCCGCCACTGATAGTAGCGCTGCTTATCGAACGCCCGGTTCTTCGCCGTGCCCAAAAACCGCTTCCAATCCGTGTTCTTCTCGTCCGCTTCGTTCGGAATCGCGTAGCGCCACGCCGGGTTATCCGGCAGCGAGTTCCGATACCAGAACGCCCGTACGTAGTGAACCTCGCCGATCATGCCCTTCGCCACCATCTCTTTCGCCTTGATATACAGCGAATTCGACCGGTTCTGCGTCCCCACCTGCACAATCTTGCCAGCCTTCTTGGCTTCGCGAACAATATCAGCGCCCTCTTCAATCGTGTGCGCCAACGGTTTTTCGAGGTAAATATGCTTGCCCGCACGCAAAGCCGCCACGGCCATCTCGTGGTGCAAATGCTCCGGCGTCGTGATGAACACGACGTCGATCGACTTATCCGCCAGCACGTCCTTGTAGTCGACGTAGGTCTTCGGCGTGTTGCCGCCCTTCGTCTGAACCTGGTCTTTGCCCTTGTTCTTGTTCCCTTCGAAGGTGTCGCAGACCGCCGTCACAATGACGCTCTCCGGCACCGCCGTGTACATCTGCGTCATCACGTGCATCCCACGGCTGCCCGTGCCGATCCACCCGACGTTCAACTTCTCATTCGCGCCCAGTGCCGGCAACACCGCCGGACCAGCCGCCAATGCGCCCAGCAGTGCCCGGCGCGAAAGTACATTTTCCATATCTGCTCCTTACGAACTCACCAGAATATCACTAGCGCGAATGCGCCACGCCGCGGAAAATCGCGTTCAGGAAGAAGATGTTCATCCCGTCCATGTAGCCCCGGAAGTTCGGGTCGTTCGTGAACCCAATCACGTGCCCCCGCCCTTCCCGCTGCACCATCACGAGCGGCTTATACGCCATCTGCTTCCGGCTCTCTTCCCACATGTACCCGCTCGCCACCAACTTATCGGCCCCTTCGAAGTAGGCCACGTTCGTCCCCGCGTTCAACTTCAGCGGGCTAAACACCGTCCGGCCCTGCACCAGCGCCGTCACCGTCGCCGGCACCCCCGCCGTCAGCCAGTGGTCCGGATCCGTTTTCGCCACGCCCAGAATCCCCTGCACCGCATCGAGCTGATCATTCTCCGGCTCAATCGCTTTCAGGAAATCGGCCTCCCCAGCCAACACCTTTCCCGGAACCCGCCCCCCTGCATCCGGCTTCGCCGGGTCCACTTTCTTCTCCACCGCCATCGCCTCCCGCGCCGTCGCCAGCAAGCCGACCCGCGCATCAGCCAGGAACTCGACGCCAGCCTCAATTCCAATCACCGTCCCCCCGTTGGCCACCCACTCCTTCAACCGCCGAATCGCCCCCGCCCCCAGCGCCGTCGCGTAGTCGCCCGTCGCATCCGGCAAAATCAACACGTCAAACTTGCTGAAATCCGCGAGCGCCATCGAAGAAACCCGCACTGCCGTCACCGGGTAGCCGTACTGCCGCTCCAGCATCCACTTCGCCGCCCCCGCCGAATTCGCCGACACCGGCCGATCCCACGCCATCGCAATCACCGGCTTCTTCATCACATTCGCCGACCGGCTCCCCAGGTTCACCCCGCTCTCCACCCAACCCGAATCCGTCGCCACAATCTCGGCGTAGCCCTGCGCCTTCAACACCAACTCATGCACGTTCTCGGCGTTCTCTTTCACCTTCACCGCCAGCGTCCCACGGTCAAACTTTCTCCCATTCTGCACGAACGGCTTGTCCACCGAATGGACCTTCAACCCCGCCCGCAACGCCGCCGTCAAAAACGCTCCCGCCGCCTGTGTGCCCCACGGAATCACATAAGCAACCTGCGCCTTCGCCGGAACCGCCGGCTTCGGCCGCGCTCCTGTAAACGGCGTCGAACCGCCCGGCAAACTCGTCACCGGAATCGACTCGACGCCGTACATCAACGGCAGGCTCCACGCCGTCACGTCGTAAATCTCATCGCCCAGCTTCTTCTTCCGCCGCCGCTCCTGCTCCTTGGCAAAATCGGCTTCCAACGCGACGTCCTTATCCAGCATCGTCCGGATCAACCGCTTGGCCGGTTGCGCCAAGCTCACGAGGTAGCTCCCATCCGGCGCCCCGCTCGCTCCACTCGCCAGCTTGCCCACCTCCACGCCCTGCGTCACCAGCGACTCCGCCAGCTTATCCGCCGCGCTCCCGTCTCCCTTCCGCGACAAAATGTACCCCTTCACCGGCTCCGTCCGCCCCTCTTCAATCGCCGTCTTGCGATACGCCCAGAAGTTTTCGAGCAACTGCGTCCGGTACATCGCCGCCGCTTCGCACGTCGCTACGGATGTTACAAAATGCCGCTTCACGCTCTCTTGAAACGTATACGCGCTCCCGTCCAACCGCGTGTACAGCATCCCCCGCACCGAAGCGTTCTCATACGTCATCGCAATCGTCCCGTGATACGCCGGCCAACTCGCCCCGTACCCCGGGAACCAAGCGTCATAAACCTCCCGCGTGAAATAGCTGTAGCCCATCTGGTCAAAATACTTGGCGTTATTCTTGCCAAACCAATCGAGCGACGTCTTCTGCTCCTTCGTCAAATGCGGGTTGAACGGAGTGGCCTCCGGCGCAAAGTAGTAAGTCGACTCCGACCCCATCTCGTGCAAGTCCGCGGCCACCACCGGGAACCACTGCAACAGCATCTTGATCCGGCCCACCGTCTCCGGCTGCGTCAAAGCAAACCAATCCCGGTTCATATCGAACAGGTAGTGGTTGGCCCGGCCGCCCGGCCAAGGCTCATTCCGCTCCGCCGCCACCACGCTCCCGTTGGCTTCCAAGCCATACGCCTGCTCGAAGTTGTTCACAAACCGTGTCCGTCCATCCGGATTCTGCAGCGGATCAATCAGAATCACCGTATTCGCTAGGACGCTGTCCACCAGTTTCTGGTTGCGTGCCGCCAGCAAGTGGTAAGCCGTCAACATCGCCGCATCCGAACCCGACGGCTCATTCCCATGCACCGTATATCCCAGCCAAACCACCGCCGGCAACCCGGCCATAATCCGCTTGGCGTCCGCGTCGGACGTCTTCCGCGGGTCCGCCAGCTTCTGAATGTCGCCCTGAATCGACGCCATCTTCTTCTGGTTCGCTTCGCTCGCGATCACGGCGTAAAACAGCTTCCGCCCCTCCCAGCTCTTGGCGTACTCCACCACCTTCATCCGGCCGCCCGAAGCCGCCGCCAGCGTTTCAAAGTACTTCACGATATCGGCATGCGAAGCCAATTTCTCTCCGGCCCCATAGCCCAAAACCTTCTCAAACGTCGGCACCGCCGGGTCGTAGGTCGCCCCCGGCCAGAACTCAAATCGCCCCTGCGCGCACAACGCCGCGGCTGTAATCAAAAAGACAACTAGCTTACGCATACTCATCAGGATACGATTGTTCGGATATGCGTCTCGCTCTTCTTCTTTTCATCCCTCTGCTTTTGGCCGCCGCCCCGCCCAAACAAACGGGCCTCGATCGCTACATCGCCGCCCCCGACGCGAGCTACACCTGGAAGCTTTCCAGCACGCTTCCCGGGAAAAACACAACCGGCTACGTCATCGACATGACCTCCCAAACCTGGAAGGAAAAGGACATGAACCGCGGCCAGTGGAGGCACTGGGTCACCATCGTAAAACCTAAAGAAATCAAATCTAACATCGGCTTTCTCATGATCACCGGCGGCGCCAATGACAGCCGTCCCCGCACCTCCGTCGACCCCATGATGACCGCCATCGCCGAATACACCGGTGCCGTTGTCACCGAACTCCGCATGGTCCCCAATCAGCCCCTCATCTTTAACGACGACCCCGCCAAAAAGCCCCGCACCGAAGACGACTTCATCGCCTACACCTGGAACAACTACCTCAAAACCGGCGACGAAACCTGGCCCGCCCGCATGCCCATGACCAAAGCCGCCGTCCGCGCCATGGACACCGTCACCGCCTTCATGAAGGAACAAAACGCGACCATCGACAAGTTCGTCGTCGCCGGGGCCTCCAAACGCGGATGGACCACCTGGACCACCGCCGCCGTCGACAAGCGCGTCGTCGCCTTCATGCCCCTCGTCATCGACATGCTCAACCTGAAGAAGAGCTTCATCCACCACTACCGCGCCTATGGCTTCTGGGCTCCATCCGTCGGCAACTACTTCGAGCAAGGGCTGATGGATAAGATGGACGAACCCAACTACGCCAAGCTCATGCAGCTCGTCGAGCCCTATAACTTTCGCGAACGCTTCACTCAACCCAAGTTCCTCGTCCATGCCGCCGGCGACCAGTTCTTCCTCCCCGACTCCTGGAAGTTCTACTGGAAAGATCTCAAGGGCGAAAAGCACATCCGCTACATCCCCAACACCGACCACAGCCTCCGCAACTCCGACGCCGTCGAATCCATCACCGCCTTCTACAATGGCGTCATCAAGAACGAACCCCGCCCCGTCTACGCCTGGAAGGTGAAGAAGGATCTCTCCATCGAACTGGAATGCAAAACGAAGCCAACCACCGTCAAGCTCTGGCAAGCCACCAACCCCGACGCCCGCGACTTCCGCCTCGAAACCCTCGGCGCGAAGTACACAAGCACCGTCCTCGCACCCGGCAAAAACGGCAAGTACACCGCCAAGCCAAGCAGCCCCGCAAAAGGATATACTGCCTACTTCATCGAAATGACTTTCCCGAGTTCCGGCAAAATGCCGTTCAAATTCACAAGCGGCGTGGTCGTCACCCCCGACACCTATCCCTCCGGCCCGCCCGTCCCCGGCAAAACCAAACTCGGCGCCGTCCCGGCGCGCGGGCGCTAACCGTATGGACCGCGCCCGCTTCGGTGCCACCTGCTTCCGTATGGGCGCGGTCTTTTTGATCCTCTGCGCCCTCGGCCACGGATTCGAAATCGCTCGAATCTCCTTCTGGGCCAGCGACCGGACCGACGGCTTCACCCACTACTTTGCCGTCGGCCTGGCCGCCTCCGCCCTGCTCAGCCTGACCATCGCGACCCGCCGACGCCGCGACCCAGCCCTCCTCCGCTCCGCCGCCGTAGCCAACATCGTCTGGCTGCTGCCCACCATAGGCATTTCACTCACGCACTGGTCCACCGCGGCGACGACTCTCCTCGGGCTAGCCGCCATCGCCAACGCCGCCGCCTTCTGGCTCCTCCCCAACGACTACTACTGAACCGGCAAATCCGCCGCCGTGCTCCCCCCCAACCCCGCGTACATCTCTTTCACCTTCGTCACTTTATTCCCCTCAAACGTCACGAACGTCAACTTCCCCGGTGCCCGCCCGTACATCCAATCCTCCAGGTCGTTCCCGTCCACCGTCCGCCGCTCCTTCCGCAACGGCCGCCCCACCGCCGCCATCACCTGGTCTTTATCCATCCCCTCAATCACCCGCTTATCCTCGATCGCCTTCTTAATCGGCGCCGGGATGTTCTCCATGTAATTCTCGGTCACCGTCCGTTTGTCGAAATCCAGCACCGGAGCCAGTATCCGCTTCACATCGGCCACCTCCAGCGTCGTCAACTTCTTATCAAACACCACCGCGATGTAGCTCCCCGCCGTCGCCCGCGCGTCGTTCCGGCTAATCGGCTGCGTGTTGTTCCCTACCCCCACCTGCACCCGGTCCTTCCACGTCCGCCCGCTCTTCAGCCCATTATTGAGCTCCAACTCAATCCGGTCGTCCTTGATCTCCACCTTGGTCACCGTAATCAACTCGCCCAACCGAGCCGCCGGCCCCAACTCCTTCGTCGCCGCGTCCCACACCGCCTGATCCCACACACTCTTGGCACTCACCGCCAACGGCTTCTTCGACCGCGGAATCAACACCTTCGCCTTCGCCGTCTCCGCCGTCAACCCCCGGATCAACGCTAGGCGCTCCTCTTCCGACAGCTTCTCTTTCTCCCCCCAAGCCGGCAAGCAGACACACAGCACCATCGCCCAACGCCGCATCACTCCTCCTCAGGCAACAGCGGTAGCCGTTGCTTCACGATTGGAATCCGATGCAGAAGGTAACCCACTCCGAAGCAAGCCAACGTGCATAGAACACTGCCTTCCGGCCCGTATCCGCCGCCGCTCCAAAGTTCGTTCGCCTTCCACTGCACGGTGTAACCCGTCAACCCCATTGTAAAGCCGCTCAGGTTCACTCCGAACAGCGGAGTTGTAACGTTCCATCCAAAATGCAAACCAATCGGCAACCACAAGTCCCCGCTCCGCAACAACGCATAGCCCAGCAACACCCCCCACAGAAACGTATTGAACAACCCGAGCTTAGTCGCACTCTGGTTCCCGGCATGCATCAACGCAAACAGCACCGCCAACGGCAGCAGCACCTGATACACCCCAAACCTCCCCGCCAGCAGTTGAAAAGCATACCCCCGAAACAGCAACTCCTCCCCAATCGCCCCAAAAAGCAAACAAACCGCCACCAGCGCCAGGCTTCCCAAGTTGAACGGCGACTCCGGCGTCGCCACAAAATACGCTTTCCCGATCAACAGCGGAATCCCCATCACAAACACAATCCCCGCCGCCCCCAACCCCAGCCCGAACAGCAAATGCCTCCCCGCCGCCGCATGCCAGCCAAACCCAATCGTCGTCAGCCGACCGCCCTCATAAATCCGCAACACCAGCGCGCTCGCCACCGCCCCCGCCCCAAACACGCTCAACGCCGCCGTCACCAGCATCCCCAACGGACTCAGCAGAAAGCCCCAAACCAACAAACCAAAAAATCCGGTCAGCCCAAACAGCCCCACCCGCAGCGCTGGACCCGCCCAGTTCCTATCCACCGCTCGCCTTCACGGTCACGCCCTTCGGCGCCACCTTCACCGGCAACACCGTCGCCCCGGCCTTCTCGATCAGCGCCCCGACCTTCTCCTTCGTCCCCGGTTCCACCAGAAAAAACACACACCCGCCCCCGCCCGCCCCGCAAACCTTCGCCCCCACCGCCCCGGCCTTCCGCGTCACCTTCACCATCTCATCAATCAACGGCGTCGTAATCCCCGGCGCATTCTTCTTTCGGAAACTCCACTCCTCCCGCAACAACCGCCCGGCCTCCGCCCACTCCCCAGCCGTCAAAGCGCTCCGCATCGCGTGCGCAATCCCCGCAATCATGTCGAAATTCCGGTGCACCTGCTTATCGCCGTCGATATGCAGCTTGGTCACCTCCCAGTTGTTGATCCCCGAGTTCCGCGGTTCACCCGTATACGCCAGCACCGTTCGCGAAATCAGGTCCTCATGGTCCACCGGCAACGCCACCCGCCGAATCCCGTCCACTCGCAACTCCACCGCCCCCACCCCGCCGTACATCGCCGGATAGTAGTCCTGGCAGCCCGTCGGCACCTTGATAATCCGCGCCTCAATATTCTGCGCCACCTGCCGCAACGCCTCAATCGAGTAGCCCGTCCCCAACAGCTTATTGAACGCGCTCGCCAGCGTAATGATCAAGGACGACGAGCCACTGATCCCCGCCCCCGCCGGCGCTTCCGAATCCGTATCCAAGTCGATCCCCATCGGCGGCGCAAAAAACCGCACCACCTCCGCCAACAACGCCAGCTTGTACCGCTTCGCCGCAATCAACTCGCCCAGCGAGCCAAACTCTTCTTCCTTCCCCAAGTCACGCGACCGCAGCACAATCCGGCTGTCCTCGCGCGTGCGCAGGTCGCATGTCGTGTAGCGGTCCACCGCGAAGTGCACCGTGCAAGCGTTCGCATGATGCAGATAGAGCGGCCAAATATCCAGGGTGCCACCCGCCAAGTCAACCCGACACGCAGATTTCGAAACGATGCGCATGAACTAGCCAGTGTATCGCGCCAGTCTCACCCGCAGCAGCCAAATCGTCCCCACCGCCATCACCGGAACCAAAATCATCGTCCCCTGCACCATCCCCTCCGCGGTCAACCACGCTAGAATCTCTCCGGTCGCTTCATCGCTTAACGCCCGCGGAATCCCCAGCGCCGCGCACAGTAAGACCAAAAATCCAATCCGAATTCGGCGCCGGGCCACGTCCTCCGTCGCCGCCCCCATCGCCACCCGCACCGCCACCGCCGCCGTCAACAAACACGCCATCAAACTCAACACCACCAGGCACAACAACACCGGCAGCGGAGGCAACACCTGATGGCCAATCGCCACGTTCACCGTCGTAAACCCCATCACCAGAATCAACACCCCGATCGCCCAACCGACCAGCGCCGTCCGCCCCAACGCCGCCAACGAAATCGGCGACTCAAACGCCACCGCCACCGCCCGCGGCGAAACATAGAACACCGAAAGCAACGCGTACGGGATCAACAAAAACAGATCGAGGAATTCAATCCCCTTCACCCACGGCACAATCACCCCGAACAAAAACAGCACCGCCAAGTTGGCCAATATGGCTCCTATGCGCATTCCAGTAGAATAGCGCCTGTATGCTATCTCGCAACAAAACTCTCGCGCTCGCCGTCGGCACCTGCGCTCTCCTCGGCTTCGGCTTCCAGGCCGCCCGCAAGACAACCTCCAAAGATCCCCTCCTCGCTGGCTATGAAATCGTCACCGTCGCCGCCGTCGCCGACGCCGTCGACCAGATCACCGGCCAACGCGGCTTCATGTCCCACGACATGCGCCCCCGCACCATCACCGCCCGCGCCGTCGGCCGCGCCGTCACCGTCTACCTCGAACCCACCACCCCCGAAAAAGCCACCCCCTCCCTCTCCACCCGCGAATCCACCGCCATGATCGACAACGGCAACCCCGGCGAAGTCGGCGTCATCGTCATCAAGGACGGCATCGACGTCGCCGGCATCGGCGGCCTCATGGCCACCGCAGCTAAGGCCCGCGGCATGGCCGGAGTCATCGTCGATGGCGGCGTCCGCGATCTAAAAGAGGTCCGCTCCCTCGGCCTGCCCATCTACGGCCGTAGCGTCGTCCCCTCCAGCACCGTCAGCCGCTTCGCCGGCGTCGCCCGCAACGTCCCCGTCCAATGCGCCGGCGTCGAAGTCAAACCCGGCGACATCATCGTCGCTGATGAAGACGGCGTCGTCCGCGTTCCCGCCGCCCAAGCCGCCGAAGTCCTCAAACGAGCCCAGGAGATCGACGAGCGCGAAACCAAAATGGTACCCTTCATTCGACTCCACAAGGCGCTCAGCAAAGCCGTCGAAGTTTTCAATCGGATTTAACTGACCCTAGTACTCAATTCAATAGCAGTTTACCCTAGACGTCGTAGGGTTAAATTATTGCAAGCGTCGGATACTCAAATTCCATCCCGGCGTCGATAGATAGGTATATGCGGAACAGGCGCTTTGAGCCCCGACTAATGTGCGCAGATCTCATCGAGGTCCACTGGCGTGACAACGCGGGTGGGCGGAAGAAGACGATTGCCAACCTTGAAGATATCTCAGAATCCGGAGTTTGCCTCCAAATGGATGCTGAGATCCCCTTGAATACGATCCTAACCGTCAGCGGCCCGAAGGGCGACTATGTCGGCCAGGTCCGGTACTGCGTCTACCGGGATATCGGCTTCTTTGTCGGAGTCCAGTTCGAACCCGGCAGCAAATGGTCCAAGCGCCAATTCAAACCGCTCCACCTTTTCGATCCGCAGAGACTAGTTCCGGCTAACCAGCCGGAACTTTAGCGGGCCGGAGAATCGGCCCGCCGCCACGCCTCCCGAAACTCCTTCTCGACGAAAACAATACTTTCGCCCTTCTGTTGCACGCGCAAGCTCTCCAACAGGCCCGCCAACGAGCGCCCATTGCGCGGATTCTTTTCCAAATCCTTCCGAAATACCCACTCCGCCTCCTCCGCCCTTCCATACCGCAACAGCGCCTTCCCCAGCGATTCCCGCGTCGGATAATACCAATCCGGCGGCTCCATGTACGCCAACCCATCCTCCAACTCCACCGCCATCTTCCACTGCTCCACTTCCAGCGACCTCTCCCCCCGGCTTCGCGCGATTCGTGCCCCCAAGTCCATACTCGCTAACGCCAACACCTGTTTTGCCGGGTTAAACATCGCCACCGCCTCCGCCGGCATATCCTTGGCGATCGCCTTGATCATCTCCTGCCACCTCTGCGCTTCGTCCGCCTTCCCCGTCGCCGCCAACGCCGCACCCTGCGCGTATAAATACATCGCCCGCAAAAACAGATCCTTCTCCGTCGGCGTCGCTTCCTTCCTCAGCTCCTCCCACTTCTCAAAACGAACCAGCACCAGCCACTCATACGCCCCATAAGCCCCCAACATCGGCATACCGTCGATCGCCCCCGCCACGTTCTTTCGCAACCGCTGCGCGTACTCCCGCGCGTCCTGATACCGGCCCTGCATCATCCGCGAATAAGCCACAAAATGCAGATTGTGCGAATAGTACCCCAACGGATACATCCCCTTGGCCCCCGACCGCGCCACGTATTCCCGATCAACCTCAGAAGCCACTTCGTTCACCACCGCCGCCTTCTCAAACTCCCCCATCCGCGAGTAGATGTGCGACGGCATGTGCACCAAGTGCCCCGCCCCCGGCGTCAGCCCGCCTAATCGTTCGGCGCTCGGCAACGCCCGCTCCGGCTGCGGCGACGCCTCCACCGCGTGAATGTAGTAGTGGTTGGCCCCCGGGTGCATAGGGTTCCGCCTGAGCACCCCCTCCAACACTTGGCAAATCTCTAAGGTCCCCGGCGCCGGCTCCCCTGTCGAAGTCCACAACTGCCACGGACGCAAATCCATCTTCGCCTCGGCGTAAAGCGTCGCCGCATCCAAATCGTCCGGAAACTTCCGCATCACCTCGCCCATCGCCTCCGCGTACCGCACCGCTAACGCACTCCGGTCCGCCTTCGGGTCTTTCGAATACCGCTGCGCCAACGCCGCGACGTAAGCCTTCTCCCGTGCCGGAGCCCGCTTGGCCAGCTCCCCCGCCTTCGCGATCGCCTCCCAAGCCTTCTCCTCCCGCTCCGGCATCGCCGGCAAGTTGTAGTTCGGCCCCAAGGCATAGGCAATGCCCCAATGCGGCATCGGCGATTCCGGATCCAGCTCCGCCGCCCGCGCAAACAGCCGCGCCGCCTCGTCGTGATTGAAGCCGTACAGCAGCGCCAATCCCTGGTCAAAAAACGCTTGCGCTAACGCGGACTTCGTCGCGATCGGATGGCTATGGCTCCCCATCCCCGCCAGCAATTCCGCCGGCCGCACCGCCGAAGCGTCGCCATGCTGGTGCTGCCCAAACAAGCGACCAGCCATCCCCACCAACAAAACAATTCGAAGCATCTCCTACGACTATCACGTCCTGGCCGCCTACGCGATGGCGTTACCGAAGGCGCCCAGAATCGTTTGGACCGCTGCCCGGTTCCACGTTTCATTCACCGCCAGCACGAACCAACCGTTCACCGGGGCTCCCACCACGATGCCCCCACCGCGCAACCGCTCCTGAAACCGCTGCGGATCGCCCTGCCCAAGCCGCAATTGAAACACATTCGTCCCATTCGGAATCCGCGAAACCTCGAACCGACGGTCCTGCCCCAAACCCGCAATCACCTGCTCGGAGGCCTTCATCGCCCTCCGGTACCGTTCCGCAAACCCATCAAAATAGTGGTTCGCCACCGCGGCCGAAGGCCAGGAGTGGCTCACTCCCCCGCCAAACATCCGGCGAGCGTGAAACAGGTTCTCCAGCAGTGCCCGCGGACCCGCCAGCATCGCCCCGCTGGCCCCGTTGAAGTACTTGTACATCGAAACGTAAACCGTATCGAAAAGCCGTGCATAATCGGCGACCGGAATGCCGCTGTAAGCCGAAGCCAGATAAAGCCGGGCCCCATCCAAATGCAGACCAATCCTCCGTTCCTTCGCCCAACGCGAGATGCGCTCCATCTCGGCATAATCGAACACCTCGCCCGTTTTCCGCCGCACCGGAGTCTCAATCTGCATCGCGCCCACCGGGACGTTCACCCGGCCCGAAGTTCCCTTCTCCACCTCGGCCATCACCTCGGCCAACGTAAAACCGGCCCGGCCCGGCGCCAGCGGCACCAGATGTAGCCCGCTCAGCGTCTGGCAACAATCGCCGCAGTCGTTGAAAAGGTGCGACTCCGCCTGCACCAGCACCCGCCGCCGTTCCCCGGCCAACAAACGAACCGCCATGTGGTTGGCCAACGTGCCCGTCGGCATCCACACCGCGAACTCCTTCCCCAGCGCGGCCGCCACCTTCACTTCCAACTCTTGAACCACCCCTCCCAACGAATAGTTGTCCGCCTTCACCGCCTCGCCTTGCTTGTGCAGCACTGCCGCATACTCCGCCGGAGAAAGCGCCAACCCATCGCCGGAAGCGACCACCGGTAGCGAGGCCGGAGCCGTCGCCGCCGCGGCAAGCGCGGCGACCGACGGCGTACCCAGGAACAGCCGGCGCTTCACCGCCGCGCCGCTCCCAACGTATTCAGAATCCCCGCCAACGCCCGCATCCTCTGCCCATCCGCCGTCGACTTCGCCGACCCCGCATCCTTCGTCAAACCCTTCGCCAGGCCCACCTGCTGCCCCGCGCTCTTCTTATCCGTCCCCGCCAAGGCCGTCATCAACGCCGTAATCCGCGCCGCCGGCAACGCCCCGCTCCGCTCCAACTGGTCCACGTAAGCCCGCCCCACAATCGCGTTCTGCGGCCACACGATCTTCGGCTGGTTCTGCACGTTCAACTCGTCAAAATGCACCTGGTTCGAAGCATCAATCTCGTTCTGCGTCAGATACTTGTTCGGCTTTAGCTTAAACACATCCACGCCCCGCGCAATCTCGGCCCCGTAAATGTACCCGTTGTACCAATAGGTGGACCACTGCCCGCCCATCCCCCGCTTGGTCGCATCAATCGGACCGCGATCAAAGTACCCGACCTCCATCGGATGCGATGCATCCGTGAAATCCAACAGCGAAATGCCGCCCTGGTACCACGACTGCACCAGAATATCGCGCCCCGGAATCGGCACCAGCGAGCCATTATGCGCTACGCAGTTCTCCGTGTCCGTCTGCGCCGCCGGCATCTTGTAGTACGAAGCCAGCTTCATCTTGCCCTTATCCAAAGTGAAGATCGCGTCCGCCCCCCAATGCATCGGATCCGTCGCCCGGCACCGCGGCTGCGCCCCGCCGCCCCACTCATCCGTAAACAGCACCTTCGTCCCATCATTGCTGAAGTTCGCCGAATGCCAGAACGCATAGTTCGGGTCGCTCACCACGTCAATCCGCTTCGGGTTCTTCGGATCTTTGATGTCCAGCAAAATCCCGTTCCCGGAACAAGCCCCCGCCGCCAAACCAATCGCCGCATACACTGTGATGTCATGGCACTTATCGGTCTGCGAGGTCGTCTGCAACCCCTCGCCGTGCGTGCCGCCCTTCCAAAGGCCATTCGCCGCGCCCGTCTTTTCATCGCTGAAAATGCGCGGGCTGCTCACAATCTTCGCCAGCTCCGGGTGCGCCAGCGGGACTTTCACGATGTCGATCCGGAACAGCGCCGTCTCCGGATTCTTATCTGGATCCCCCGCCGAACACGCCGCCAACTCTTCGGGTTGCCGCACCGGCCCCGTCCCCGAAATGTAGATGTAGACGTTCTCCTTGTCGTTCGGGTCCACCACCAGAGTATGCGTGTGCGACCCCCGGCAACTCTGCACCGTCGCTACCTGCTTCGGCTTCGCCAGGTCGCTGATATCGAAAATCCGTACCCCCCGGAACCGGTCCGGACTCGGCGGCGGCGGCCGACGCGGCGGCCGCGTTCCCGCGGGCGTACCCTCCGGCGCGGGCGGAGGAGGCGGCGGAGGCTTGTAGCCCTCCGGCAACGCGATCCCTTGCCCGCCGCAGTCGATCCGTCCATTCATCGCCTCGGCCGACATAAACAGGAGTTTGCCGTATACCGACACGTCCCCCTGCCCGCCCGGGCAAAGCACCGACGTCATCAGCTTCACCTTGCCCGGGTTATCGATGTCGTAGAAATTGATCCCGTTATAGTTCCCCACGAACAGGTGATTCCCGCTGAACGCCAAATCGGTATTGGCCGAGCCATACTGCTGCGGAGGGGTCCGGGGTGCTTCTCCGCCCACGCCCTGCTGTTCGGTCGGAGGGGGTGCCGTCGTCGTGCCCGGATCTCCCGGGGCGAATCCTTTAGGCTTCGGCAGCGTAGCAATCTTCTCCATTCCGGAAGCCGCCTCCCCCGCATCATGCAGACCGGCTTTCAAGCCAATGCGCGGATCGCTCGCATCGGAGCGAGGATTGGAATAGACCGAAGGCGGCCGAGGCGGAGTCACGGGCTTGGCCGGCGCGGTGGGCGCCTGACCATAGCTAACGGAAAAGGACAAAGCGAGCGCCAGCCCGCCGCCCAACTGCGTCAATGTTCGTTTCATACTTAACGGATTTCCTTTAACATGCGGCGCATAATCTCAATTTCTGCGCGTTGTGTATTGTCAATATCGGTAGCGAAATCGAACATGACTGGGTCCTGTCCCGCACCAGGGATGTCGAACAGATCGTCCACCATATCGAGTGCGCCGGTATGGTGTTGGATCATTCCTGTCAAAAACAAGCGGTCGAACGCCGCTCCTTTGGCCGCGGCCAGGGTGGCCATCTGCGCAGAGGTGAGCATACCCGGCATCAGCGGCATGCCGCCGCCCGCCATATGGGCCGCATGGTCGTGTGCCATGGTCACCGGCTTACCGCGTTCCATCAGCCACTCTTTCATAAACCGCATCTCGTCGCTTTGCGAAATGGTGATCCGTTCGCCGAGCGCCAGCAGGTCTTTGCTTTTCCCGCGCGTACGCAGCAGGTCGACCATCTCCACCGCCTGCGAGTGGTGGTGGATCATGCCTTGCATGAAGACGACGTCCGCGTCCGCCACTTTCGGGACGGCCAACGCCGCCTTCGCCGGAGCCACCGTCGTCGTCGCCGTACCCGGCGCGCCCGGCTGTACGATGGGGGCCGATTGTCCCCAAGCCACAGTTGCGCCCAGCGCAAGCGTCACAAAAAATGCAACCCGGATAGCCATGCGCCACTATACTGCTTGTGTGTCGAATGCGTCAACGTCCCGGCCCGCCTGCGCCGCTAACGTCTTCCCGTCGCTCCAAGGAGACGGCTTCCCTCTAACTTCCCTCTAACGATACTGACCCGTCCTCAGCAATGCTTTGACCTCGTCGTGATCGCCCAGGAATGAGACATAAAGATCCGTGGCTCGATCTTGAAAAACAAACCGCAACGCCAAGCTACCGCGGCATTCGAAGAGCTTGTTTCCCAACTTCCGAACGCCTAGCCCGCTATGGGTGTGTGGGTTGCCGAGAACGCCGCAGAGGTCGGAGAGCGCCAGCAGACACTCAAGTTTTTCGTTTTTGGGTAGCTCCCGCAAACGCCGGATCACCGCGGGATCAATCGTATAGGGGACCCGGTTTTCTTGGACACAAGGTTGGCTTAATGATCGAGATCCAAGGAGACTAATAGGAATGGCAGAAGAGATGAAAGACACAATGGGTTCCGGGGCGGCGGGGGGAGCCCGGAGGGCGACTTCCGCCG
>JAPKZA010000543.1 GCA_026394015.1 Acidobacteriota bacterium | reverse complement strand
GGCGAAGTAGCCTTCGTCGGCGGACGCGCCGGGGGGTAGGAGGCGGATGGCGTCATCGGTTTGGCCGGTGGTCCAGCCGCCGGGGAGCGAGAGAGTGATGCCATTGGCGGCGCGAATGGCTCCGCCGGCGCGGGTGAGGACGTAGGAGTGGCCTTCGCTGACCAGTTGCAGTTTGGGCCCGGCGAGGGTGGCCGTGAAAGGGAACGATTTGCCACCGGCGGTGAACGTGCCGGTGAGTTCGGTGCCACTTTCGCGGGCGGTGAGGGGCAGCTTTTGGCCTTGGAGTTCGATGGTTCCGGTGTAGCGGCCGTCGGTGCCGGCGTGCAACTCCACTTGCATTTCGGCGCTTTGAAAGGAGCCGACGTAGGCGGATTGGGCGTTGAGCCATCCGACGGAAGCTACCAGCAACGTGATCGCTCTCATAATTTCTCCTTCTAGACGGCCCTCGCGACCACCTGGACTGGTTTCGACCCTACTGGAATCATCGTGAAAAGCGGAGCCGTTTTGCTTCGGTTGGGGGTGATGGATTTGATCCGGAGGACGGCCATATCGCCGCTGGCTTGGTTCAGGACGAGGGCGTATTGGTTGTCCGGGGTGATGGTGACGAAGGCGGGGTCCTTGCCGACCGAGACAACGGCGACCGTTTTATGCGTGACGATGTCGAGGACGCTGACGTCGTTGCGGGAGGGGCTGGCGACGAAGAGGTAGTCGACGTCGGGGGTGGAGGCGGCGGCCATTTCGCCGGGTTCGTGGCCGGTGAGGACGGTTTCGGCGATTTCGCCGCGGTAGGGGTAGACGATGACGACGGCGTCGAGTCCTTTTCCGGTGATGAAGAGTTGGCCGCCATCGGGCTTGAAGCAGAAGCGTTCGGGTTCGATGGCGAGGGGGAGGTGGGTTAAGAGTTGGCGGCTGGGGAGTTCATAGAGGGAGAGGACGCGGGCTTCGCGGGCGCCGAACAGGATCGCCTTGCCGTTGCCTTGGAAGCGGGCGATGGTGGCGCGGTGGGGTAGGTCGAAATTGGCGACGATGCGGCCTTCGCGGCGATCGATGAGGGCGGGCGGGGCGTCTTCGAACAGGACGAGGGCCCAGGGCTCCCGCTGGGCTAAGGCGAGCGCGACGGGTTCGGCGGGGAGGATGACCTGTTTGGTGGGTTTGAGGGTTTCGGGGTCGAGGAGCAGCAGTTTGCGGGGGGCGCGGGCGAGAGCCCAGAGTTCGCCGGAGTCGGTGAGTTGGAGGTCGACGAGGTCGCCGGCGAGGGTAACTTTGCGGCGGAAGGCTAGCTTGGCGGGATCGATTTCGTAGATGGCTCCGTTGCCCAAGCCGAGGGCGTAGATGGCTCCGCTGGTGGGGTGGGCGAGGACGGCCTTGGGTTGTCCGTCGATGCGGATGTGTTTGGCGACGACGAACGCCGTCAGGTCGACGGCGGCGATGGCTTGGCCTTCCTGGTTGGCGACGAAGGCATAGCCTTCGAAACCTTTGGCCCGTTCTTTGCGGCAGGCCGAGAGGGCGAGGGAGGAGGCGAGCAGTGTGCGGCGAGAGATCAAGACTGTAGTGTAATAAACAGAGGATGTCCTGGGCACTATTCCTGTTAGCGACGGTCTCGCTCTCTCCTTCGCTAGCGACTTGGAAAGAGTCGATTGAGAAGACCGGAAAGATTGCGGTGGTGCTGCTGCGGTTGCCGGCGACGGCGCAGACGGCGGTGTTAGCTGTTCCGGCGGAGACTCCGGAGCGAGAGGCGCTGAAGAACTACACCGATCAGCCGGGGTTCGTTTCGCAATATCGCGGGGCGCAGGCGATGACGGTGAACTATTTGGGGTCGAAGGGGCGGGTGAGCTTTGTGTTGGTGAACCCGGAGCACGCGGGGACGGGAGCGGCGGAGGAGGCGGTGATTGCGCACGAGTTTGGGCACATTTGGCTGAAGGCGCAGCGGTATCCGGCACCGGCGTATGCGGGGGGAGAATCGGCGTGCTTGAGCGTGCATGCTTTGGACGCGGTGCAACATATTTTGATCCGGGAGGAGATGGAGCGGCGCGGAGTGGCCTGGAAAGCGCCTTGGCATGCGGCGCTGGGGGCGGCGTTGGCGCAGATGGAAAGCGAACCGGGAGCGGCGGCGAACGTGGGCCGTTGTCAGACATTAGGCCAAGCGGCGATGTGGATCGACGTCGCGCTGGGGGCGGGGGACTGGGGTCGGCAACTGGATTTTTTGGCGGCGATGCGGCGACGGTTTCCGGAGATGGTGCCGGCGGCGGAGGAGATCACGGCCTACCTGCGATCGGCCGGGGTGGAGGACATGGCGCGTCACCGTGCGGCGCTGAGCTTTGTATTTGGCCGAATGAAGCAGCTGGCGCTGTCTGTGGCTCTCTAATTTACTGAAAAGAAAAGGTTCTCTATGCTACCCTGAGGTTACTGCTGTCATGAATCTGCGTTCCCTGTTTAGCCTTTTTTCCTCCGACCTTGCGATCGACCTCGGCACCGCCAACACGTTGGTGTTTGCCAAGGGCAAGGGTATTGTTGTGAATGAACCTTCGATTGTCGCCATTAATAAAACTAATGGCGAGGTGGAAGCCGTCGGCAAAGAAGCCAAGGAGATGCTGGGCCGGACGCCGGGCAATATTGTGGCCATTCGGCCCATGAAAGACGGCGTGATCGCCGATTTCAAGGTGACCGAGCGAATGCTGAATTATTTCATTCAGAAGGCGCACGGGCGGAAGATGCTGGTGCATCCGCGGATTGTGATTGGCGTTCCAAGCGAAATTACGCAGGTGGAGAAGCGGGCGGTCATCGATAGCGCTTATCGGGCCAAGGCGAGCGAAGTGTTTCTGGTGGAGCAGGCGATGGTGGCCGCGATTGGCGCGGGTTTGCCGATTACCGAGCCGTCCGGAAACATGGTCGTCGACATTGGCGGCGGGACGACGGACGTAGCGGTAATTTCGTTATCGGGTATCGTTTACTCGCGTTCGGTGCGGGTGGCGGGCAACGAGATGGACGACGCGATCATGCAGTATTTAAAACGTAAATACAACCTGCTGATCGGCGAGCGGACGGCCGAGATGATCAAAATGACGGTTGGTTCGGCGTATCCGCTGGACAAGCCGTTGACGATGGAGATCAAGGGCCGGAACCTGATTGAGGGCGTACCGAAGACTTTGACGATTGACGACACGGAAATTCGCGAGAGTTTGAGCGAATGCGTAGCGACGATTATGAACGCGATTCGCGTGGCGCTGGAACGGACTCCGCCCGAACTTTCGGCTGACATCAGCGACAAGGGCATTGTGCTGTCCGGTGGCGGGGCGATGCTGAAGAATTTAGACAAGCGCATTCGTGAAGAGACCGGCTTGCCGGTTTCGATTGCCGAAGACCCGCTGGCGAGCGTCGTACTCGGGACGGGCAAAATGTTGACCGACTTTAAGCTGCTTCGTCGTATCGCAATCGAATAGTTCCGAGAGTAGTCTCCGTATGTTAAGCCGGTATCGAAATTTGGCCGTGCTCGTCCTCGTCGTGGCCGTGCAACTGATTCTGGTGGCTTACCAGGTGCGGACCAGTCAGGATGTGACTCTGTTGCGCGTCTGGACGGTGACGGCGGTATCGCCGCTGGCCAAGGGGCTGGAGGTACTGCGTTCGAACACGCTCGGGTTGGCGGAGCGGTACTTCCTATTGGTGGGGGTGAAGCAGGAGAATTTGGCTCTGCGGGCCGAGTTGGACCGGTTCAAGCTGGAGAATCAGTTTCTGAAGACGGAGCTGTCGACGGCCGATCGGGCGCGTTCGCTGAGCGTATTTCAGGACCAGAGCCGGAGCCGGACGGTGGCGGCGCGGGTGATTGGGACAGGGACGGGCGCGAACTCGAAGGTCGTTTTTATTGATCGGGGAAAGAGCGATGGGGTGATGCGGGGGATGGCGGTGATTACGCCGGATGGGATTGTGGGGAAGATTACGTTCGTTTTTCCGCACGCAGCGCAGGTGTTGCTGGTGACGGATCCGACGTTTGCCGCGGGTGTGATCTCGCAGAAGAATCGGGTGCCGGGGACGCTGAAGGGGTTGGGGCGGAGCCAGGTGCAGGTGGATTGGGTGCAGAACGAGGTGAAGGTGGAGGAGGGCGAATGGTTTTTTACCTCGGGGGATGATCGGGTGTTTCCGAAGGGGTTGCCGGCGGGACAAGTGAAAGTGGTGAAGGCGGGCTTGGACTTCAAAGAGATTTATTTGGATCCGAGTGGGCTAATGAGGGGACTTGAAGAGGTGTTGGTGGTGCTGGAAGGGATCCATTTGGCGATTCCGGAAGGGCCGCTGCCGCCGGAGGGGCCGATCTTTGTGATGCCGGTGGTTCCGACGGATGTGACGAAGACGAATCCGCAAGCTCCGGCCGCACCGGACAACAATCCGGCGCTGTCGACCGATGCGGATCGACTCCGCGAGAAGATTCGGCGGATTGGGGAGTTGCAAGGGGTTCGTTTTGGGAACGCCGGTCCGCGGTTACCGAACTTCAATATGGACCCGGCGCAGGTGACGCGGCCGCCGCAGCCTGTTTATGTGCC
Source organism: Acidobacteriota bacterium (assembly GCA_026394015.1). Taxonomy (GTDB): domain Bacteria; phylum Acidobacteriota; class Terriglobia; order Bryobacterales; family Bryobacteraceae. The sequence continues at coordinate 1,039 of JAPKZA010000543.1, read as the reverse complement.
TTCCGAGAAGCCGGCGGAGACGAAGCCAGCGGCACCGGTGGATCCTCCGAAGCCGGGGGCGCAGCCATAAGCCATGTCTGAACTGAGCAACCAGATTCTGATCGACAATCCGCGCCGGAGTAAGATCTCCCGCTATCGGCCGTATTGGCTGATTGTGGTGCCGTTACTGGCGATCTTGTTCCAGGTGAATATCCCGCTGTTCTTTCGACATTTGTCGTATTTGGAACTGCCGCTGCTGATGACGGTGTATTTTTCGTTGATGCGGCGGGAGCCGGTGACTTGCACGTTGATCGGGGCGGCGATTGGGCTGGTGCAGGATTCGATGTCGAACCATTACATCGGGATCTTTGGGATTGTAAAGACGCTGGTGGGTTATTTTGCGGCGTCGGTGAGTTTGCGCTTCGATGTGGAGAATACGACGGTTCGGTTGGTGCTGAGTTTTTTCTTTTTCTTCTTCCACCAGTTTTTTTCGTGGGTCTTGGGTCGGGCGTTGCTGGGCCAGAATGTGAACTTCGATTTGCTGCAGACGCTGTTGTTTGGGACGTTCAACGCCTTGGTGGCGGTGCCGCTGTTTCTGGTTTTGGATCGACTTCGTGATCGGAACCAGTAATTCTCGATAGAATAGGACGGAGTACCCAGATTGCCCCCGCTTTCGCACGACGCTTCGCAGCACGAAACACTAGACCCGGCGGTGCTCCGCGACGATACGAGTTTTGCGGCCTGGCGGATCGCGTTTTTTCAGTATGCGGTGGTGGGCGTATTCCTCTTCATTCTGTCCGGGTTTTGGACTTTGCAGGTGCAGGACAACCTGATCTACAGCGAGGCGGCGGATCGGAATCGGATCAAGTCGACACCGATTCCGGCGGCACGGGGGAAGATTCTGGATCGGGATGGGCGGGTGATTGTCGACAACCATTCGTCCTTTAGCGTGATTCTGTCGCGAGAGAATTTGAAGGACGAGCACTTGGCGACGATTGCGGCGGGGCTGAACCTGGACCATGAGGATCTGCTGGCGCGGCTGCGGCGTTGGAAGACGGTG
>JAPKZA010000441.1 GCA_026394015.1 Acidobacteriota bacterium | reverse complement strand
GTTAATCGTCGTCGGAAACTGGGCCTGCGGATTGGTCGACTGCCGACCGAGTCGCGCAAAGCCAACAATATCCTGCGGAGTCACGCCACCCCGAACCCGATCACCCGTCGGCAGTCCGGAGATGCCAAACAGGTCCTGCATGCTCTGCCCACCCACCAGCGCCGGCAACCGATCCATCCCCAGCCGCGTAACCGAGAACCGATATTCGATTACCTCAGTCGGCGACTTGGTAAACGTCAAGCCCATAATGCCCTGCTGGTTGTAGGTGTTCAAAAAGCCCAGGGCATTACCACCTGAAAAGCCAGTAACCAAGCCCGGCTGTTCAATATCCTGCCGCCGTTGGCTGTAACGAAAGAACGAGCTCAACCGCGCCGAAATCGTGTGGTCCAGCTTGATCGCGCCCTTGTCGTCGAACAATTGATTCCGAGCAAAGCCACCGAAGTTGTTGGCCACGCCCAGTGCCCCGCCACCCACCCGGTTCGGAGCCGGCAGTTCGGCCATCACGCGGCGAGCCAACGCGGTCATCGGCACCGGCTGCCCAGCCGGGATAATCGTTCCCGCCGTCACTTGGCGTCCATCCGCATCCCGATAGTTGATCGGAATCCGAACATCATTCGGTAGAATCCCTTGGCGCTGCGTAAGGCTCGGCAGTGAAGCCAAACCGAACGGCGACTGAATCCACCGGCTACCCTCGAAGTCAGCAAAGAAAAACGTCCGGTCCTTCACAATCGGACCGCCAAAAGTAAAACCGAACTGGTTCCGATTTGACTGCGGCTTGCGAAGGTCAACCGGCTTAAAGAACCCAGTCGCGTTCATCTTCGTATTCTGCAGGAACTCCCAAGCGCTGCCGTGAAACTGGTTTGTGCCAGACCGCGTACTCACGTTCATCACGGCGCCACCGGTGCGACCATATTCTGCCGTGTAAGCGTTAATCGACATGCGGAACTCAGCCACCGAGTCCGGCGAAGGCTGAATCGCCTGATTCGAATAACCCTGATTGGTCGTGCCGTAGAAGTTGTTATCGACGCCATCCAGCAAGAAGTTGTTGAACACGCTGCGCAATCCGTTCACATTATAAGAACCTTCGCGGCGCGTAGAAATATCACCCGAATTGCCAGACTGCGACTGCCGAACGCCCGGCACCAGTAGCGCCAGATTCGCATAGGAGCGACCCTGCAGCGGCAAGCCCACAATCGTCTGCTGGCCAATGATCTGGCCCTTCGAACTCGAGTCGGTTTCAAGCAGCGGGTTCGTCGCTTCAACGGTCACCGTCTCCGCCACGGTTCCAACCGAAAGCGTCAAATCAATGCGCTGCCGGGCCTCAACGGTCAACCGAATCTCGTCCACTTGGGTCTTCGAAAAGCCCGCCGCCTCGGCGCTGACTTGGTAGCTGCCGATCTTAACGGTCGGGAAAAGATAATCGCCTTTCTCATCGGTTTTTGCGACGACGGTCAAGCCCGTCTGCTTGTTTTTCGCGGTTACCGTGGCGCCGGAGAGGACGCCGCCACGCTGGTCTCGGATCGTGCCGAGGATCACGGCTGAATCGAACTGTGCCCAGCACGTAGGAAGCGCTACGGCGAGCAGGAATAGAAATCTCATCCTCCAAACCTAGCAATGCTTTGTCAATAATCCGTGAATATTGGTTGAACATTGGCTTAGTCGGTGTAATCACGTCCTCTCGCCTGATCTGTTTCAATCCCGAGTGCCGCGCCCCGTATGCGTCCACCGAAGTGCTCTATGCCTGCTCGAAGCGCAGATCGACTACGGTCGCGCCGCCGCTCAAGGCTAGAAGCAGCTATGGCGCGAGCGCCGACTCTCCAACACCCCCCTCGATGCTTCCGGCCTTTGACGCTACCGCGAAGTGCTCCATCTCTTCGATGGCTTCGAACACGGGGTCACCTTGCTTGAAGGCAACACCCCGCTCCTCTCCGGCGTCGCCTTCCAGCACCTGGGCTACAACCCCACCGGAAGGTTTAAGGATAACGGCATAACCTGCGACGCCTCGGCCTGACGCGCGTCGCCTGCGTCTCCATGGCCGCCTACGCCGCCACCGCCGGCCTCGAGCCCATCACCTTTATCCCGAGCGGATACATCGCCTTCGGCAAGCTCTCCCGAGCCCTCGATTACGGGGCGCGAACCCTCCAGGTCGAAGCCAACTTCGATCAGATCCTAACCCTTGTTCGCGTCCTCGCCGAACGCCTCGGCATCTATCTTTTGAATTCAGTCAACCCCTTCCGCATCGAAGTCCAAAAGTCGATCGTCATCGAAATGCTCGATCAGGCGATTGGAAAGTACCCGATTGGATCGTCCTCCCGGGCGGAAACCTCGGCAACGTCAGCGCATACGGCAAAGCCCTCCGCGAACTGCTTGACCTCGGAACTCCAACGCCTCGCCGTCGTCGAACGGGCCACTGAACGACACCAAAGCCGTCATCGGCACCTGCGGCAGCGGCTGCGAACCCGCCAGCGCCGCCACCGTCGCCGGTATCAAGAAGTTAGTCGCTGCAGGAACCATGCGGGCCGATACCGACGTCGTCGCGGTCCTCACCGGCAACGTCCTGAAAGACCCAGATTACATACACCGGCACCCTCAAAGCCCCCCACGGAAACCACCTCCGGTCAACATTCGGAAACGCCCCCACTGTCGTCCCGAACGATCCCGACAAAATCGCCGCCCTACTCGGCTAACGCGGCAACCGCTGCCCCGCCGTCACAATCGCGGCGGCATATCGATCCAGCACGGCCCCAAATACCTTCGTTTGCTCCAGCGCCTGCGACGTCTGATTCAGCTCCAAACTCTCCCGCACCCCGGCTATCGTCTTCGCGCCGTAGCCCGTATACTGCCCCGGCGCGGAGACCGATCCCTTGTACCAAGGCCGCCCCGGTAACCCATCCGGCAGCAGCAGCGCCCGCTCGGTCAAGTAAACCTCCCGAGCCCCGCCCTTCGCCCCGGCATAGTCGACTTCAAACTGCTTCGCCGCCGCCGTAAGCCGCTCTAAGTTCGGCCGTAAGTCCGGCAATGTAACTTTCCGGTCAACCGCTAACTTCTCCACCTCTGTCCAATACTGCGTAATCGTCGCCGCCGCCCGCGTAAACTCAAACGGTACAATCGGTGCCTCGCTCATGCGCACTAACGACAACGCCGCCACCTGCGACAGCGCCTTGCCGTACACAAACTCTCCATCCGAAAACCGCTTATACCAGGCGAACGAATCGAAGATCGAATGGTACACCCCGCCCCCACCCGAAACCGCGCTGGAAAAACCAAAGTTTACCCCCGCAATGCCCCCATGGTGAACGAAGCCAACATAGTCAGACCCCGACCCGAGCGGCCCCGGCTGAAACGGTTTCTGCACCTTCAACATCAAGGAAAGCACGCTCTCGCCCGTCGCCGGATCTTTCACATCGCGAGCCACCTGCTCTAAAAACAGGTTCAAGGCCGGCGTCGCGCCCAACCCCAAAACGCCCTTCCCATTCGAGTCGCTATTGAAGTAAGCCACCGCCTTTTCCTTCAGCTCCGGCAAATGTTTCTCCACCCACTCTGTCGAACCAACTAACCCAAACTCTTCCGCATCCCACAGCGCAAACACAATCGTCCGCTGCGGACGCCAACCCTTCTTAACCAACTCCCCAAACGCCCGCGCCGTCTCCAGCACCGCCGAAGCCCCGGAAATCGGGTCGTTCGCCCCGTTCACCCACGCGTCGTGATGGTTCCCGTACAGCACCCACTCGTCCGGATAGACGCTCCCCCGAATCGTCGCGATCACGTTATGCACCGGCCGCGTACCCCAGTCATGCGTCAACTTCAAATGCGCCGACGCCGTCCCCGGCCCCAGCTTGTAAGTGATCGGCAGCGCTCCCCGCCAACCCTCCGGCGCCGTCGGCCCACCCAGCGATTCCAGCAACGGCTTCGCATCGCCATACGAAATCGGCATCACCGGAATCGACATCAGCGTCTTCGCCTCTTTCAGCGACAGCCGCTTCTGCCCGCCCGGCTCCGAAGCAAAACCCGGCGACAATGGGTCGCCCACATACAACGACATATCCATCACGCTGCCCCGCTGCACCCCGTACTCACAGCGATAAGCCCCGGCCGGATACACATCCCCTCGGAAGTAACCATCCTCTTTCGGATCCGAGTAAATCAAGCAAGCGACGGCGCCATTTTCCGCCGCCACCTTCGGTTTCACTCCCCGCCAGGACTGCCCGTAACGCGCAATCACGATCTTTCCCCGAACGTCGATCCCCTGCTTCTTCAAATACTCGTAATCTTCCGGGACGCCATAATTCACATACACGAGCGGAGCCGTAATGTCACCGTCCGCCGAGTAAGCATTGTAAGTCGGCAACTGGTTTTTATCGGTCGAATCCGGATCTTCCGCGAAGTTAGGCTCCGACAGCCGCGCCTTAAACTTTCCCAACGAAAGAGCCCGCTCTTTCGGATACGGCAGCAGCGCCTCAAACGTCTCGATCTTGGCCTCCAACCCAGCCGACCGGAACTCCTTTAAGGCATATTCGGCCACCTTTCGTGACGCCGGCGAGCCCGCATGGTGCGGCTCCGAAGCCATCGCCTTCATATGTGCTTCGACCCGCGCCGGATCCGGCAGCGCCAGCAGTTGCGCTTCCAGCGCCCGCTGCTTGGCCAACCCAGCTTCCGAAAAACCACGAATAGGCGCCTGCGCGTAAGCCGCTACGGCCAGAAAAAGAGAAAGAGTAAGTTTCATGGAACGAGAAATTTGAGGAATTCTTGAGGGTCCTTAGTCAGTCCGGGAAAGCCCCGCACCGTCGTCTCGTCAGCATCGAGGATGACGTAGTAAGGGATAGCAGCGGTGGCGAAACGCGACTCCTGCACCTTCTGATTCTGCTCAGAGGCCGCATCGGTCCCGTCCGTATAAAGTTCAACCAGAATGTATTTTCCCAACGCCGCCGCGATCTCCGGCCGCGGGAACATGTTGGCTTTCATCCAGTGGCAGTTCGTGCAAGCGTATCCGGTAAAGTTAACGAACACCTGCTTCCCCTCCGCCTTCGCCTGCGCCAAAGCACCGGCCAGGTCATTCTTCTTCCAAGGCAGCGCGGCGTACCCACCCGTCGCCCCGCCCGCCGACTTCGTCGCCAGCGGCACGTAAGCATCCAGATCGCCCAGCGAAGCGCCCGACATTCCCGGCCACAAACTCAGCGAAAAGGCTAGCAAAAACAAACCCAACAGCAGCCGCGGAATCGTCACGTCCTGCTCCGCCTTGATCCCTTCCAAACGAAGCCATCCCAGCAAGTAAGCCGCCGGTGCCGCAAACAAAATCATCCAGCCCGCCAGAAAACGCTCACGCGTAAGAAGGTTCAATTGCAGCACCGAATCGACGTTGGAAAGATACTTCAGCATCGCCGCCAGGATCAGGAACGCCATCACCACCTTCACCCGCATCATCCAAACCCCGCTCCGCGGCAGTTTCTTCAGGTATGAAGGGAACAGCGCCAAAATGAAAAACGGCGTCGCCAGTCCCGATGAAAAAGCGGTCATCCCTAACACCGGTTGCAGCTTATCGCCTTGCACCGACGCCGCCAACAACGTCCCCACGAACGGACCCACGCACGCAAACGAGGTCAGCGAAAACGTCAATCCCATCAACAACGCGCCCACATACCCGCCCCCCTCCGACGCTGCGTTCAACTTCGTCAGCAACCCCGACGGCAGCATAATCTCAAACGCCCCCAGCATCGAAAGCGCAAACGCAAAAAACACCGCCGAAATCGTCAGGTTCACCCAAGGATTCGCGCTCAACTGCACCACCGCGAACGGCCCCAGCGCCGCCGACAGAATCACGCCCATCCCCGTGAACAGCACGACAATTCCCAAGCAAAATACGATCGCCTGCGACAGCGAACCCTTCTTATCGCCCTGCCCGATGAAGTACGAAAGCGTAAACGGAATCATCGGAAACACGCACGGAGTGAAAACTGCGGCCAATCCCAGGCCAAACGCAATCAGCAAAAATCTCGACAAATCTTCCTTCGCGGGTGCCGCCTTGGGAGGAGCCGCCACAGGTGCCGCCGGAAGCGCCGCCTTTGCCTCCGCGAATCCCTCCGGAACCGTCGTCTCCACCGCCCCCGTCGTCAAGACAATCGGAAACGTCCGCTTCTTTGGCGGCAAGCAGATCCGATCATTACAAGCGCTCGACCGGATCACCACTTCGAGGTCTTTGACCGCTTCTTTCAACACCCCGTCCACGTAGAACACCGCCGCCGTCTCGTAGCTCTCCGTCGTCGCCCCCGCCACGGCGTCGAACTTCGCCTCCACCTTCTGTTGCAAAGTCCGGCCCACCTCAAACGGTGCCGTAATCTTCGTCGCCGTCGCCGTCACCGGCGAAGTCACCGAATACAAATGCCAGCCCGGCTCAATCGCCGCGGCTAACTTCAGACGAATCGATGCCCCGGCCTCCGCCTTCGCAGCGACAGCGGTAACCGTCCACTGCACCGGGTTCGGGGTCTGCGCCCAAAGGGCAGTAGCGATGAGAAGGGACCAAAACAAGCGCATGGTTTGCTATTCGTCATTCTCGCACGTCAAGTTACGCTATGATCCAATCCATGACTCCGAATATGCTCGGCGCCTATGGCGAATGGGCCGCGGGAACCATCCCCGACCCGCCCCGGCTCTCCTTCCGACAGCCCATGTTTCAAGACGTGAACGCCTGGCGAGCCGTCGCCCGCGCCCGCTTCCACGAAGCCATCGTCTCCCCCGCCCCGCCCGCCTCACCCCGACCCATCGTCGAACACCACCTCGAATTCGACGGCCTCGCCATCGAGCACCTCAAGTGGCAAGTGCCCTACGGCCCCCCCACCGAGGCCCTCGTTCTCAAACCCGCCAAAGCCACCGGCAAACTCCCCGGCATCGTCGGCCTCCACGATCACGGCGGCAACAAATACTTCGGACTCCGCAAAATCACCCGCATCTCCCGCGACCCCCACCCCTTGATGATCCGCCACCAGGATCATTACTACGGTGGTTTCGCCTGGGCCAACGAACTCGCCCGCCGCGGCTATGTCGTCATCGTCCACGATACCTTCACCTTCGGCAGCCGCCGAGTCCGCTGGGCCGACGTGCCCGCTAACATCCGGAATAACATGGTCGAAGCCAACCCCGAGGCCGAAGACGAAATCACCAGATACAACCAATGGGCTGGCAACCATGAGCACATCGTCGCCAAAAGCCTCTTCTCCGCCGGCCTCACCTGGCCCGGGGCCTTTGTCTATGACGACCAACGCGCCCTCGACTACCTCGCCGCCCGCCCCGATGTCGATGCAACCCGCCTCGGCTGCGCCGGCCTCTCCGGCGGCGGCCTCCGCACCGTCATGCTCGCCGGCGCCGATGAACGCATCCGCTGCTCAGTCGCCGTCGGCATGATGACCACCTGGCGCGATTACTTACTTAACAAGTGCCACACCCATACCTGGATGTGTTACGTCCCCGGCCTCCCCAAAGATCTCGACTACCCCGAGATACTGGGCCTATCCGCCCCCAATCCCGCCTTAGTCCTCAACAACCGCCAGGACTCCCTCTTCACCCTCTCCGAAATGGAGCGCGCCGACCGCATCCTCACCGAGGTCTACAAAAAAGCCGGTGCCGCCGACCGCTACAAAGCCAACTTCTACGACGGGCCCCATAAATTCGACGCCGCCATGCAGAAGGATGCCTTCGCCTGGTTCGATCGCTGGCTCAAAGCTTAACCGCGTCGTTCCACCTTTACCGCCCCCAACTTGAACCCAGCCTGACCATATGGGCTATCGGTCGACGCAATCTCCAACCGACCGCTCACCCAAACGCTGAAGATCTGCTCCACCTTCGCCGCCCGACCCGTCGTCATCGTCGCATAGACGATCTGGTTGGCCGGCGGAGGCGGCGTATGCACGCAAGCCCCCGCCGTCGGCACCAGCAAGAACTCGGTGACCTCTTCAAAACCGTCATCGAACGGAACCATATACCCGGCCAGTTTCACGTCCGTCCCCGCCACCAACTCGAGCAGCGGATTCGCCAGTCCCGTACTCGTATCCAGCCCACGCAACATCGGCCAACTGATCTCCGCAAATCCCTTATCATCGCTCCCCGCCGCCACCGCCGGCAACTCCGACGTCGTCGACACCGCCCGCGGCACATGAATCTTCCGCGGCGCCTCCGTCTCCGGCTTCGAACACCCCACCAGCCCCCCCGCCGCCATCGCCCAAAATTCACGTCTCCGCATATCGTTATGGTATTGCAATCCGGCATTGTTACCCTAAATGCAACCATGCATTTTTTACTTCTCCTCCTCACCGCCGCCCTCCTCTGCGCGCAAGACCCCTTCCTCGTCAAGCCCTACCTCCAAATCGGCGACGCCCCAACCGACCCCACCCGCATCACCATCGTCTGGCACACCGCCGCCCCCGGCGCCTTCTCCGTCACCGGCCCCAAAGGCAAGCCCGTCCCCGCCAAAGAACAGAAGATCGGCGCCACTTCCATCCCTCAGCACTTTGTCTACTCCGCTGAACTCGCGGGCCTCCGCCCCGGAACCGATTTCCCCTACACCGTTTCCAAAGACGGGAAAGCCGTCTTCCAAGCCAAGGGCCGCGCCCGTCAATCCGCCCGCCAACCCTCTCGCGTAGTCATCTTTGGAGACAGCGGCCAGGACAACGCCTCCCAGCGCGAGATCGCCTGGCAGATGGCCCAGGCCAAGCCCGACTGGGTCTTCATCGTCGGCGACGTCGTCTACGGCCGCGGCCTCGCCTCCGAGTACCGCAAAAATCACTACCCCATCTACAACGCTGACCAGGATTCCAAAAACGGCGTATCCCTCATGCAACAGCGCCTCTTCGCCGTCGTCCCCGGCAACCATGACACGGTCACCACCGACACCGACAAATACCCCGACGCCCAAGCCTATTTCCTCTATTGGAAACAACCCACCAACGGTCCCGCTCTCGGCTCCCAGCACCAGCCCAAACTCACCGGCAAATGGGTCCCCACCATCCTCGAAAGCGCCGGAACGGCCTTTCCAAAAGCCGCCAACTACTCCTTCGACAACGGCAACGCCCACTGGACCATGCTCGACGGCAACGGCTACGTCGACTGGAAAGATCCCGCCCTCCTCGCCTGGCTCGAGGCCGACCTCGCCAAAGGCAAAAAATCCACGTGGCGCTTCGTCGGCTTCCATCAGCCCGGGTTCAACTCTTCCAAAGCCCATTTCTCCGAACAGCAATTGCGCTGGCTAGCGCCCGTCTTTGAAAAGCACGGCGTCGACATCGTCTTCAGCGGCCACGTCCACAACTACCAACGGACCTTCCCCATGACCTTCGTCCCCTCCGGCCCCGGAGCCAAGAAGGGCGAAGTCGACGGGAAATGGACCCTCGACAAACCCTACGCCGACCAAGGCAAACCCCAAGGCGTCACCTACATCGTCACCGGGGCCGGCGGCGCGGGCCTCTACAACCCCGAACAGGAAGGCAATCCCTCCACCTGGCAAGAATTCACCAAGCGCTTTGTGTCCAAAACACACAGCCTCAGCATCCTCGACCTTAACGGCAAGCAGCTAACCTTCCGCCAACTCGACGGCACCGGCAAGGAACTCGACCGCTTCCAGATCAAAAAATAAGCACGGACCCGGAAAAAACCATAGGCCCCGAAATCACGCGGGGCCTCGTGGACATTACCGACAGGATTGCCGTCGGGATGTTTTAGGGAGAATCAGGCTCGATGGCATCACAACGCCGCGAATCCTGTATGTGATTGGATGTTACGGCCTGGGAAGGACAGAGTCAAGCAAAAAAACAGACGTTTTTTGCCCACAATAAGTCGTTTTATTTCAACAGCTTGGAGAACCATTCGGCCAGAGGCAATGCTGTTGAAAACCTGTGCAAAATCTGTGCAAAATTGCCTTGTTTAGCGCCAACCTCTAGAAACTAGACGCAGTTACGGGCGTTTTGCCACGTCTCGGTCGATCGAAAGCGACACAACCTCTTCCTGCCTTCCTCGAATGTTGCCGAATCCTCCGCCCGTCGCCAAGCGAATCCCGGCGAAAAGCAATCCCGCCACCAACGCCCCCCCAATCAGCACCCCGGCCAACTGCGCAATCGCCAGAATCATGTCGCCAATATTCTCTTTCGGAGGTGCCGGCTTCGAGTTGATCGTGATCGTGGCCTCATAGCGAACCTGCGCGAGCACCCGTTGCGCCGCATCCGCGTTCGGCGCCTTCAGAACAACCCCTACCAGCGGACCGTTCCGCGACGCCGTCAGCCCCGCCAAACCCTGGTAGGCCGCAATCTGCTTCTGCGCAATCTGGTGATTCGGGTAAGCGAATACCACCAAGTCCACCGGCCCATCCCGATCCACAAATCGCCCCACCACGCCTTCCGTATCGTACTGAAACGCCACCACCGAAGGCGGAACCTGCCCCGCAAACCGCTCTAAGCCGACGGGCCCGACGATGAAACGCTCCGAGTTCAACACCCGCGCCTCCACCGGCAGAAAGCCAGCCAACCCTGGCAACGCCGCCCTCTCAAACCGAGGCATATGCAGTACCAACTGATGCACCGTCTCATTCTCCGGCGTATACCCATCAAACTGAAGGACATAATTGCCGTAGGCGAGCAACAACCGCCCGCCCGAACGCGCCGCGACATTCGTCGCCGCCTCCGCCACCGGCTTCGCATCGGCCGGCCGCAAAATCTGCCACAGCGCCAGCGCCGCCGTCGAATCCCGCAGACGCCACGCCGAGACGGAAAAAGTCTTCATTGGGCCAAAAACGCCCTTATCGTCCGCTCTTCCCTTCCCTTCGTAAACCGCGCTCTCGCCCTCCTGGAAGCCATACTCCTTCCATAGCGCCGGGTCCGCCGCAACCAGCGGTGCCGTCGACTTCCGGGAGTGGAGTTCCAGCCCCTCCGGCAGCAATGCCGCCGAAAGAGGCCATACCGCAAACACAAACGCAGCTATTCGTTGATTCCGTGACATTTTTTGTACTTTTTGCCGCTTCCGCAGAAACACGGATCGTTACGGCCCACTTTCTTAGACGCCACAACCGGGGTCTGCGGTGCCGAGGAAACAGAACCTCCCATAAATTGTAGGTCCGCCAGCTCTTTGTCTTTCTTCTTCTCGATCTTTTGCGTAAATTCTGTGATCTTTGCCCGCGCCGCCTTCTGATCCTCCGGCGTCGGCCCCGGCTTCGGCTCCGGCTCGGCAGCCGGCAGGTAGGACTCGTCGTCGTCATCCGGGTCCCGGACAAACGGCATCTGCGGACGATCATCCTCGGCCACTTGCATGAAGTAGAGGTACCGAAGCGTCTCGTCCTCAATCCGATCCATCATGTCCTGGAACAGCGTGAACGATTCTTTCTTATATTCGAGCAACGGATCTTTTTGTCCGTAGGCCCGCATCCCGATGCCTTCTTTCAGATGGTCCATCGATAGTAAGTGGTCTTTCCACTGGTTATCGATGACATTCAACATGATAATGCGTTCCGCGTCGCGAATATAGTCCGGACCGATCAACTCTTCTTTCTGCTCGTAACGGGTCTTGAGTAAGTCGAAGATATTATCTTCGATCTCCTCGGCGCTCATCTCTTTATATCCGGAGGTATTGATTGTAACCCCGAACCGCGTCAGGATATCCGATTCCAGCCCCGCCAGGTCCCACTCGTCAACCCGACTTTTTGCCGGAATCCGATCAATGACCAGCGTCTCCACCAGCCCCTTGGCCATCGCGAACACCCGCTCGCGCTGCTCGACGCCCTCCAGCAGCCCGCGCCGCATCCCATACACCGCTCCGCGCTGCTTGTTCATGATGTCGTCGTACTCCAGTACGTGCTTCCGACTCATGAAATTCTGCGCTTCGACGGCCTTTTGGGCCGCCGCGATCCGCCGTGTAATCAACTTCGACTCAATCGGCACGTCTTCTTCCATGCCCAGACGCAGCATCAAATTCTGCATCCGCTCCCCACCGAAAATTCGCAGCAAGTCGTCCTGGAGAGACAGGAAGAATTTCGAAGCGCCCGGATCACCCTGCCGACCCGCCCGCCCACGCAACTGGTTATCAATGCGGCGAGATTCGTGCCGCTCGGTTCCCACCACAATCAACCCACCCGCCGCGACTACCTTATCGTGCTCCTCATCGCAAACGGCCTTGTGCTTGGCAAACGTCTCGGCCCATTGCGGAGCCGGTACCCGATAGTTACGATCGCCCCGCTGGAAGTAATAGTAATCCCGGTCGGCGACTAACCCGCCCGTACCCTCCGGTACCGACTCCAGATAGCCTTTCTTCAGGCACTCTTCCTGCGCCAGAAAGTCCGGGTTACCGCCCAACAAAATGTCCGTTCCACGCCCCGCCATGTTCGTCGAAACGGTCACTGCCGCGTACCGGCCTGCCTGGGCAATAATAAACGCTTCCCGTTCGTGGTTCTTCGCGTTCAGAACCTCATGCTTCACCCCGAGCCGCGTCAAAATCGTCGACAGCCGCTCGGATTTCGTCACCGAAATCGTGCCCACCAGCACCGGCTGGCCCTTGGCGTTACACTCTTTAATCTCTTTCGCCGCGTTCCGGAACTTCTCTTCCTCGGTCCGATAGACGATATCGTTGAACTCAATCCGCCGCATCGGCCGATTCGGCGGCGTCGGAGAAACATCCAGCTTATACGTCTTGCCAAACTCCGCCGCTTCCGTATCCGCCGTACCCGTCATGCCCGAAAGCTTCTTGTACATCCGGAAGTAGTTCTGAAAGGTGATCGACGCCAGCGTCTGCGTCTCCCGCTGAATCTTTACGCCTTCTTTGGCCTCAATCGCCTGATGCAACCCGTCCGACCAACGCCTACCCGGCATAATGCGCCCGGTAAACTCATCGACGATCACCACTTCCATCTCGTTCTCTTCGCCCGGCCGGACCAGATAATCCTTATCCCGGTGGAACAACACGTGCGCCTTCAAGCCTTGCTGTACATGGTGATTGGCTTCAATGTTGGAAGGGTCGTAAAGATTGCCGCAATTCAGCAACCGCTCCACTTTCAACACGCCCTCTTCGGTCAACGCCACCCCGCGGTGCTTCTCGTCCACCGTATAGTCGCCCGTAAAATACTTCTCGCCCGGCTCCCGGCCCTCGATCACCTCACCCCGAATCAGCTTCGGGATGATTTGGTTGATCTTGTAATATTTATCGGTCGACTCCTCCGACGGACCGGAAATGATCAACGGCGTTCGCGCTTCGTCGATCAGAATCGAGTCGACCTCGTCCACAATCGCGTAATAATGCGGCCGTTGCACGCAGTCCGCAATGCGAAACTTCATGTTGTCGCGCAGGTAGTCGAACCCAAACTCGTTATTCGTGCCGTAGGTGATGTCGCAAGCGTAGGCCGCTTTGCGCTCCCCATCGTCCAAATCATGCACGATGCAGCCCACCGTCAGACCAAGAAATTTGTACAGCCGACCCATCCACTCTGAGTCGCGCCGCGCCAAATAGTCGTTCACCGTCACAACGTGAACGCCCTTGCCCTCCAGCGCATTCAAGTAGCAAGCCAGCGTAGCAACCAGTGTCTTGCCCTCGCCCGTCCGCATTTCGGCGATTTTGCCCTGATGCAGAATCATCCCACCAATCAGCTGGACGTCATAATGACGCATGTTCAGCACACGCCGACCAGCCTCGCGCACGGTGGCAAAGGCTTCCACCAGAATGTCGTCGAGCGGCGTTCCTAACTCAAGCTTGTGCTTGAATTCGGCGGTTTTGCCCGAAAGCTCGGCGTCAGAAAGTTTTTCAAAGGAAGGGGCGAATTCGTTTATGGCTTGAATCACCGGCTTGAGCTGTTTGAGCTCACGTTCGGATTTCGTGCCGAAAATCTTCGCTAGCAGAGCGTTAATCATAGGTAAGGCAGGTAGAACGGCAAAGTTCGCCTAGGCTCTAGTTTACCGCTCATGAAAATCCTCGTGTGGTCGATATGCGCAAAGAAGAGAGGATCGCAAAATGGATTTCCCAAACGCGTCGTGGTTGAACAAAGTGTGCGACCCGGCCGAAATGACGCTCGGTGCCGCTGTCGCTCAGACTTTGCTCCAGGCCCGCAGCCAGCCCCACGTGGTCGATACGCTCGTCGCCCGGCTCAAGCTGGAGTCGTCGCCGGGTACCGTCGACCGCTTGCTGGAGCTCATCGGCGCCGTCACCCCGGCCGAACGGGTCGCCGAAGTGCTCGATCCATATATCAAATCGGACAGCCCTCGCGTTCGTTCAAAGGCGCTCAAGCTCTTCGCCTGCGCCACCGGCGACGCCCAATGGGCCATGCAATTCCTGGGCCATAGCGACTCCCGCTTCACCGCAAACGTCGTCGAAGCGCTTTGGGGCGCCAAATCCACCCCCGAACTCAAAGAGTTCTTCTGGGCCGCCTGCGGCAGTCCCAACGGACGCGTCGCCGCCAACGCCGTCGTCGGCCTCTTCCATCTCGGCGACCCGCGCGCCATCGACGTCCTTCGCCGCCTCTGCCGCGACGAATCCGCCGGCGTCCGCGCCTCCGCCGCCTGGGCCATCGGCACCGTCGGATGGATCGAAGGCTTGGATCTCGCCGTCTCCATGGTCCAGGACCCCAGCCCTAAAGTGCAACGCAACGCCATACAAGTCGTCCGACGCCTACGCTCCCTCTCCGGCGTCAACGATCACAGCACCGCCAATGAGTTCCGTTAAACCAGCTTCAAACAGCTACGGCACCTCTCTCGTCCAAGCTCGCAGCCGGCAATCCACGGCCGCCAAGCTCACCGTCACCCTATCCTTATGATGAAAAAAAACCAGCGCGCTTTGAGGCCGGCCAACCCTACGGACCCTGAAAAGCTTCGACTTCGCCTATAGCCGCCGTACCGAAGTCAAACTCCGCGGCTCCCGCCTCTCACTCGAAGCCTAAAGTCGCTATCCTACAGGGCGACGCCATGCCCTTCGCCGCCTCGGCCACGCTGATTCTTCGCCTCCTCCAACAGGTCGAAGACGCCGCACACATCGAACCGCCCCTTTTCCAAATCGAAACCCTCCTCCAAACCGCAGCACTCCTCCCTCCCAAAACCTACTCCCAACCCCGCCGCGAAATCCTCGCCGAAATCACCCGCCTCCTCCCCTCCATCCGCCACCCGGAATCCCGCCACGTCCTCACCACCCGCCTCGCCGCCGCCTGGGCCCCCCAAGATCGCGCCGAAGCCCTCCGTCTCTGCTCCGAAATCCCCGCCGCGGCAGCCACCCAATGCTGGGATCGACTCACCCAAGTCCTCCCCGATAAACGCGCCGTCATCCTCCTCGGCCTCCGCGCCGGAGCCCTCGTCCCCGCCGCCGTCGACCTCATCAAAGCCGAACCCGCCGAAGGAGCCGAACCCCTCTCCCTCCTCATGCGCGCTCACCCCCCCGACCCCCCCCCCGCCCAACGAAAACTCCTCCACTCCGCCGCTCTCGCCCTCGCCCCCCACAACGCCGCCCTCGCCGCCGAAGCCCTTGCCCTCCTCGGCCCTCCCCTCCCCGAACCTCCTCCAACCAAGAACCCCAAGCCCGCCCCCACCCCCGCCGCCATTACCCAAAAGATGGACCTCGCCGACGCCGAAACCACCACCAAGCCCGAAATCTCCCGCCTCTTCCGCGAAGTCCTCACCGTCGCCGACCAAATCCCAGACCTTCAGGAACGCATGCTCCACCAAGCCGTCATCGCCATCTGGTTCGCCGAAAACAACGAGGAAGCCGCCGCCTCCAACGCCGCCAGCCTCCTCCACGCCACCTTCGCCGCCACCTGCCAATGCGAAGACGTCCAGTGCGACTCCCTCGTCGGACGCCGCGAATGCTCCGACAACATCGACGCCTTCGTCAAACTCCTCCGCGAGAAAAAAGTCGACCCCGCCGTCCTCCGCCTCCGCCACCCCTCTATCGCCGCCCGCAACGCCCTCTTCGCCCTCCAGGAAGCCCTCGCCCAACCCTAGGGCCATCGCAACTGTTCGTGCAAAAACGCAAACGTCCCCACACCCCAAATCTGATGCGGCCCCTGAAAATACTCAATCCGCGTCCGCTCTCCTAAATTCCAATTCGCATAAAGCCGCCGCACCTTGGCGTACTCATAGCTCACCCATTCATCAATTCCCACCCCGTCGGCGTGCCCCCGCTCCACCATAAACGCCCGCCCCCCCATCATCGCCACCAACTCATAATGCCCAAACGTGTTCGCCAAATTGAAGTCGAACATCTCGGTCTCCTGCGTCCACAGGTAGCTGAACGGAACCTCGTTCGAAGCGATCTTCCAAGTCCATTCATTAAAATTCCCTGAACAAATCACCACTTTATAACGCGGCTCCACCGGCGGCACCATCATCGCCGTCCGCCCCCCATAGCTCAGTCCGTAAAACCCGATCCGCTCCCTATCCACCATCGGCAGCGTTTCCAGCCAATCCAACGACTTCTTGTGCTGCGCCACGATAAACGAATACAGCGTCAACCCCAACGGATTCGCCTTCCGCTGCAGTACCCGAAACGCCGTCCCATGAATATAAGGATTCTGCGGCGCATACACCACAAATCCCCGCTCGGCCAACCGAGCCGCGAACCGCCCATAGGTCTGCGCGGCCTTGGCATCCGTCGGCGCAATCAGATCCTGCGGCCGACCCTCCAACCCATGCTGCGCCACCACCAACGGCCGCCGCTCCCCCGGCTTCAAACTCTTCGGTACCAGCAGAATCCCATACCCAAACGCCCCCTCCGCCGGCACATAAACCTCATATCCCGTGTAATCCACCGTGTCGTAAATCCGTCGCGTCTCCACCGCCGGAACCCCGGCCTCCGTCGCAATCTTTCCAATCACCTCCTTCTCGTAATGCTCCAAATACGGCCCCCGCGTCTTCGCCCACGCCGCCAACGACGACAGATCCGCCTTCGCCCAGAACTCGCCCCGCCGCTTCTCTGCCTGCCGCATCAGCTTCTGACAAAACTCCACCCACTGCCCAAACTCCCGCTCGGAAGCCACCGGCCCCGACGCCGGTGCCGCCGCGTCCGGCTCCAACTTCACCCGGGCCGAAACCGGCCGCGCCGCAATCTTCCACAGGTTGTGCTCCGACTTCTCTCCCAATCCCCCCGCCACCGCCGACCCAATCCGTTCATCCACATAAGTGCTATATAGCGCTACCAACCCCCCTTCCCCGTGCCCGGTCACCCGCACCGCCAGCCCCCGCCCCGCGCAGTAATCCACTGCCGCCAAAACCTTCTGCACTTCAAATCCCAACACATGCCGCCCCGCCGGATACGCCATCCGATACAGATGTTCCCGCTGCGGATGCCTCCCCTTCCCCACCGGCTCGACGCCGATCTGCGACGGCACCATCACGAGCTCCCCCGCCCCCGGCGCCGCCACCGCGTGCAACGCAATCCAACAACTCGTCGCCCGCCCCACCGGCCGATACACCAACCCCTCCGCCTCCACCCCTTCCACCACCGGCCACCGAGCCGAAAAGACCTCATGCGTCGCCGTCTTCCGCAGCAACTGCAAGTCCGGTTCCACAAAACGAACCCGTGCGTCGCGAACCCCAATCCGCTCCCGCACCTCGCCCGGGGTCGGCACCGTCTTCTGCGCCTCCACCGCCGACCGCGTCAAATACGCGTCCATCTCCCGCAGCATCTCCCGGCTCAAATCCCCGGTCCGCGTCAACGGCAACGTCCCCGGAAACGGCTGTGCCCACGCCATTCCCGCGCTCAGCAGCAAAAGCAATCGCATAGCCTTAGGCTATACGCATCGCCACAATTGTGCCCAACCCCCACGCCAAACCCAACACCAGCAGCGCAATCCCCAACTTCCGCTCCTTCTTCCGCACGAACCATAAATACAGCCCCGTCGCCCCCAAGAAGAGCAACCCCGCCGAAACCACCCCCACCACCATCCCGTAAACATTGGTCCACCAAACCTCATGCCACAACCCCGACGCCGTATGCATCCGGTTCATCATCCCGAAGAAGCCCCACCGGTTCAACTTCCCCTTCACCGTCCCGGTCGCCCCGTCGTAGTCGATCTCGTTCATCTGCCCCGGCTTCACCATCCGAAACTGCGTCCGCCCCTCCTTCTGCCGGATCTGTACCAAATCGCCCTCCAGCCCCCGACCCGTCCGCAGCGCCATCGCCGCATCCCGCGGCGCCAACCCCGCCCCAATCTGCGCCGTCCACTCCGTCGTCACCGGCTTCGTATTCATCCACGTCGGATGCGCAATCTGCAGCGAACTCCACGCGTACATCAGCACGAACAGCATCGAGAAAATGCCCACCGTCAAATGCACGTCCCGCAACACCGGATACAGCTTCCGCTTCATTGCAATCTCCAATAAATCAGCGCAAACGTCGCCGTTCCCAACACCGCCGCCACCAACGCCCCCCGATGCGACAACCGCATCGTCAACCACAGCAGAATCCCCGTCATCGTCATCCCCAGCAAGCTCCAAATCGCCAGCTCGTTGTACCAAATCCAAGCCCGCACCCGCCAATCCGTCACCGGCGCCCGCGTCGTCGTCGCGTGGATCCTGTTCAAATACTCCAACACCGGCACCCGCGTCTGTTCAAAGGTCAGCTTGTCATCCAAAACCACCACCCGCGTCAACCCGTTCACTTCATAAAAATCCACCTGCAGCCGCCCCTCCGCGGTCCGCTTCAAAAACTGCTTCGCCACCGGATTCGCCAGTGCACTCCCGAACTCCTTCCGAATCCGCTCGGCCAACTCCACATCGTCCAAATCCTTCGGCGTCGCAAATGCCGTCTCCCAACGCCGGGCCTCTGCTTTCGGCCGATCTTCAAACTTCGGCTCGAACGTCGCGTGCAGCCCCACCAAGCCAAAGACGACCAAACTCGTAAAGCTCAGCAAGCTGAGGTAAATGTGTATCTGCTGAATCCAGGACCGCATACAATGTAGGGAAGATGCTTCCTAGGTTAGCTTGTATTCTCTTTTTGCTCAGCACCGCTACGTTCGCGCAGAGCGGCACCATCCAAGGCGTGGTCAAGGATCCCTCGGACGCGGTCATCACCGCCGCCCAGGTCTCCATTCTCAACCTCGATACCGGCTTCCGTCGCGAAGTCCCCACCAACGCAGAAGGCTTCTACACCGCCCCCACCCTCCCCGTCGGCCGCTACAAAATCACCGCCTCCAAGCCCGGCTTCGCCAAATCTGAAGTCCCGGAAATCAAGCTCGACGTCACCCAAACCGCCCGCATCGATTTCCAACTCAAAACCGGCACCGTCACCGAAAGCATCGAAGTCTCCGCCGCCGCTGCCCAGGTCGACTCCGAAACCACCACCGTCGGCCAAGTCATCGACAACAAACGCATCGTCGAACTCCCCCTCAACGGCCGCAACTTCCTCGACCTCGCCGCCCTCACCGCCGGCACCGTCTCCGCCCGCGGCGGCCGCACCGAAGACGAAGGCGGCTTCTCCGCCGGTGGCCAACACGGCTACCAACTCCAGGTCAACATCGACGGCGTCGACAACTCCTCGGTCGCCTCCGGCGGCCCCCTCGGCTTCGAAGCCCAAGCCGTCAAGCCTAGCGTCGACGCCGTCGGCGAATTCCGCGTCGTCACCAACAACCTCTCCGCCGAATTCGGCAACCGCATGGGCGGCCAGGTCTTCGTCAATATCAAAAGCGGCACCAACCAAGTCCACGGCACCGCCTTTGAGTTCCTCCGCAACTCCGCCATGGACGGCACCAACTTCTTCGCCAACCGCAGCGGAGCCAAGAAGCCCGTCTACAAGCAGAACCAGTTCGGAGGCACCGTCGGCGGCCCCATCATCAAGGACAAAACTTTTTACTTCGGCAGCTTCGAAGGCACCCGGACCCGCATCGGCCGCAGCTTTAACCCGACGGTTCCCCCGCTCGAAGTCCGCACCGGAGATTTCAACCGCATCCGCCCCGTCTTCGACCCCGCCACCACCGTCGGCAACGCCGCCTCTTTCACCCGCCAACCCTTCCCCGGCAACATTGTCCCCGCCAACCGTTGGGACCCTCTTGCCGCCAAGCTCATCAATCTCTATCCCCTCCCGACGGATAACTCGAAAGTCGCCAATAACTATTTCTTCGCCCCTAACGAATCGAACGACGTCAACACCTACGACTTCAAAGGCGACCACAACATCAGCGACCGCAGCCGCTTCTCCGCCCGCTACTCGCGTCGCGATCGCGACCGCTACGAACCCGGCCCCCTTCCCCTCCCCGCCGACGGGGGCCTGGCCACCACCACCAACCTCGTCAGCCACTCCATCGCCGCCACCCACTCCCAGACCATCGGCACGACCGCCACCAACGAATTCCGCTTCGGGTGGACCCGCACTCTTAGCCGCTTCGACGTCCCCTACGACAAGCCCCTCTTTGACGAATACGGCATCAAGGGCATCCCCAAAGTCAGCCAGGCCAACTCCAACAATCGCGGCAACAGCCGCTTCTCGCCTGCCGGCTACACCGAACTCGGCACCCGCAGCTTCTGGCCTAACGTCAACAACCTCGACCTTTTCCAGTTCACCGACACGGTCTATAAGATCATCGGCAAACACAACATCCGCATCGGCGGCGAGTTCCGCCGACAAAACATCTCCCGTCTGGCCTCCCGCTTCGCCCGCGGCCAGTTCGCCTTCAACCGCGAGTTCACCGCCAACCCCGCCAACCGCGGAGCCACCGGCGATGGACTCGCCGAAATGATGCTCGGTCTCGCTGCCGGCGGCACCATCGGCAACGAGAACGGCGAAGACCTCTGGTCCAATACCGTGGCCGGCTATCTCCAGGACGCCTGGAAGATCACCCCCAAACTAACCCTGAACCTCGGCGTCCGCTACGACATCTTCTACGCCCCCACTTTCGTTAACGACAACGTCACCAACTTCAAACTCGATCTCACCTCGACCGGCCCCAACGCCCGCCTCCAACAAACCCGTCTCGGCATCGGTAACTGCGGCTGCTCCAACGACAAGAACAACTTCGCCCCCCGCCTCGGCCTAGCCTACCGCGCCACCCCCAAGACCGTCTTCCGCTCCGGCTTCGGCGTCATCTACGCGCAAGCCGACGGCATCCAGACCCAATGGGCCCGCGGCCAGAACCAGGCCCCCGACTTCGTCGAAATCGGCTTCGGCACCCTCGACCGCATCACCCCGCGGCTGATCCTAAAGGACGGCTTCCCGGCCGTTCAACTCCCGGCCACCGCCGTCCCCGGCCCCGCCCTGGTTGGCGTTGAAGCCTCGCAAGCCTTCCTCCCCACCCAGTACTCGCAGCAGTGGTTTGCCGACATCCAACGCGAACTGCCCTTTGATACACTCCTTACCCTCGGCTACAACGGCAACGCCACCCGCCAGATGATCGGCTCGGTTGATTTCAACCTCCCGTTCGATATCGCCCCCGGCCCCACCCCGGTCCCCTCCCGGCGTCTGCTGCCCTTCTACAACAGCATCAACCGCCAGCTTCCCGTTGGCGCTCTCAGCTACAACGCGATGACCCTCAAGCTCGAAAAACGCTTCTCCAAAGGCCTCACGTTCCTGTCCGCCTACACCTGGTCCAAAACCCTCGACAACGTAGACGAAAACTTGAACAACGCCGGCGGCGGCGCCGGCCTCAAGCCCTGGGATCGCAACCTCAACCGCGGGCGCTCCCTCACCGACGTTCGCCACAATTACGTCTTCAGCTCGAACTACGAACTGCAAATCTTTAAGGGCAACCGCATTCTCGGCGGATGGCAGGTCGGCGGCATTCTCAGCCTCCGCAGCGGCCTCCCCTTCACCGTCGGAACTTCCGGCGGCATCACCAACGCCGGCGGTGCCGATCGTCCCAACCGCATCGGCTCCGGAGTCTCTTCCAGCCCCACCATCGACCGTTGGTTCAATATCTCCGACTTCGTCGTCCAGCCGAACTTCACGTACGGCAACTCCGGCCGCAACATCCTCAGCGGCCCATGGCTCCGCAACATCGATTTCTCGCTCGCGAAGACGTTCGGCATCACCGATCGCTTCCGGCTACAGTTCCGAGCAGAAGCCTTTAATGCGACCAACACGGCCAACTTCGGCCTCCCCGCCGCCAACATCTCCACCCCCCAAAACGTCGGCACCATCAACAGCGCCGACGAACCCCGCCGCGTTCAAATGGGCCTAAAGCTCCTGTTCTAGAACGGACTCTCGTCCAGAGGAACGTCGCCCATCATCTCGCACATTCCGGCGCGCAAGTGTTCGAAAGCGCTCATCTCCGCTGGCCGTTCCACGTCGAACCCGGCGCTCCGGAAAATCGCTTCGCTCGCCTCATCATAGACGCGCAACCGGCTCGGCAAATGGCCAACCTTTTCCGCCGCCGCAACCAGCGCCGCCCACAACCCCGCCGCCGCTGGACCCGTCGCCGGGCCCAGCGCATGGTGCAATGCCGCACCAGTTTGCGAATCCACCGCCAAGCTCAGTCGCGGGATCCATTTGCGCTCTTTCGGCTTACCGATCGGTGCCATCGGGTGGAAGGATCCTATCTCCCACGTCCCTCGCCGCTTCATCCCCTTTGGGGGCCAGCCCGTCGGAGGCGTCCACTCCTCCCCACCCTTCGGCAACGCCACCGTTGCAAGCGGAACCTGCTCCACCCTTACCAATCCGTCGGAACCAAATCGCAGCCACGGACACGACTCCGGAAACGGCCAAAAGCGCATCGGATCCATCCCCTCCGATTGCTCCAAAAAGCCAGCGAACACCTCCAGCGCTTTCGCCAGCACCAACCCCTCGTCGTTGTTGACGTGCCAATCCAGAAAGCCCGGGCGCGCCGAGGAGAACTCCGGCACCATGTCCACCTTCCCCTTCGGCAAACCCAACTCGTGCAGCATCTTCAAATCAGCCCGCCGCAAGTCCCCCCGTGACGTAAATCGCAATCGCAAGAAATCCTGCTCGACCATCATCTCCCCCGCCCATCGGTACTCCTGGTGCCGAACCCGGTTCAAGAAGGCCAGCCCTCGCGGTCCTCGGTACACCGTCAGCGACAGGAAACCACCCAGCATCCCGGTCGCGTTCAGGTAGAACATCTCCTCCTCGCCGCACGCCAAAACCCGCTCCTCCGGCATCAACTCCCAAAACCGAACCTGAAGCAAGTGAACCGAGACGGCCAACAACCGCTCCGCGGTTTCCCGCTGCAATGGCGATTCCCCCGCCAACTCTTTTCCGAAAAACATATAGCTCTTATTATGCAAACAACGGCAGCACCGGGGTCGACTTCACCGTCCCCAACGCCACCGTCGTCCGCGTCCGCACCATTCCCGGCAACCCCTTCAGCTTCTCGCTCAAAAACGTATCCAGGTCCCGCGGCGTCCCCGTCATCACCTTCAAAAGGTAGTCGTCGTCCCCCGCCACGTGATGGCATTCGAGCACCTCCGGCCACTCCGTCACCCGCTTCAAAAATCCCGCCCGGTGCCGCGGATGCCCCAGCGTCACAAACACAAACGCCGTCATCCCCAGTCCCACACTCTCGGCGTCCACCAGCACCGTATACCCCCGCAAAATCCCCCGCTCCTCCAGCGCCCGCACATGCGCCGTCACCGCCGGAGCTGATACCCCCAGCTCCACCGCCAACTCCGCCCAGCTCATCCGCGCGTTCGCCGATAGCAGCGTCAGCAGCTTCGAATCGAACTCCGACAACTCATTCAGCATTTGTTTCATAGTATATCTATGCCACCTGCTTTCGAAACAGAATCAGAAATCGACGAGCTCGTTTCCCAATTCCTCGCCGGCACCCTCCCCAAATCCGCCTGGACCCACGCCGCCCATCTGTCGGTCGCCGCCGCCTGGCTCTGGGAAAATCCCGCCACCGCCCTCCCTCGCCTCCGCGCCGCCATCCCCCGCTACAACGAAGCAACCGGTGGCCAAAATACCAAAGACTCGGGTTACCACGAAACCCTCACCTGTTTTTGGGCCCAGCGCGTCACCGAAGCCCTCCCCCTTGCCGGAGGTCGCCTTGGTGCCGTCAACGCCGTGGTAGCCCGCTACGGCCCCAATAGCGGGCTATTCCGGGAGTACTACTCGTTTGATGTCGCGCGCTCCCGCCAAGCCCGCCGCGAATGGATCCCGCCGGATCTACTTCTCTAACCGCAGCGACTGATGGCTCACCAGTTGCCACTTCCCGCCCTTCTTCGCAAACACGTGCGTGAACGCCAAATGGTTCGTCCCGCCCTTGCCGTCGGTCGTGTAAGCCACCATCGCATCGGCGTTCACAACCGCCGCGCTGCCGTAAACCCGGACCTTCATCTGGCCATACTTCACCGAGATGTACTTCTGCTTGCCGCTCTTCATCGATTCGATATACGCCGCTTTCGAATCGACGAGACCCGTCGAATGCAAGTAGTGCAGGTCATCGGCCAACA
Source organism: Acidobacteriota bacterium (assembly GCA_026394015.1). GTDB lineage: Bacteria > Acidobacteriota > Terriglobia > Bryobacterales > Bryobacteraceae. The sequence continues at coordinate 13,024 of JAPKZA010000441.1, read as the reverse complement.
CGGTGTTCAATACCGCAAAGTCGTTCTTGGTGATGCCGTCGGCCCAGGCCTGCTCGGCCTTCTTCACATCGTCTTCGGCACCGGCAAAGGCCATCGCCGCCGCCATCAGGGTAATCAGGAAAATTCGCATACCGCCATTATGGCGTGATCTGCCCCAGGACCACCGCCCGCCGCGCCCCCGTCGCCGAAGGCAGATTTCCCGGCCGCCGCAACCAAGTCTGCCGCGCCAGCATCGCAAACGCGACCGCTTCTTTGGCCATCACCGGAATCCCGAACTCAGCCGTCGTCGTCACCCGCGTCCCCGGCAGCAGCGCCGTCAGGTGCGCCATAATCATCGGGTTCAACGTCCCGCCGCCCGCCGCGATTAACTCGTCCGGTGCCGCGACGCTGGCCGCGATAGATGCCGCCGTCAACACCGTCGCCGTCGCCATCAGATCCAGCAGCGGCACCTGCGTCGCCAACAGCCCGGCCACAAACTCGCGGCCATACTGCTCCCGCCCACAGCTCTTCGGCGCCAGTTTCTTGAAATACGGAGCGGCCAGAAGATCCGCCAACAGGGCCGGATTCACCGTCACCTGCCGAGCCAGCTTCGCCCCCCGATCGTAAGTCTGCTTGCCCTTCGAAACCACCCAAGCCAACTGGTCGATCACCATGTTCCCCGGACCGGTGTCGAAGGCCACCGCGTCCCGGCCCGGCTCCAGCACCGTCACGTTGGCGATGCCGCCAATGTTCAGCGCCACCCGCCGCAGCTTCTTATGCCGAAACAGCAAGTCGTCGACAAACGGCACGAGCGGCGCACCCTGCCCCCCGGCCGCGATGTCCCGGGGGCGAAAATTCGAAACCACCGGCTTCCCCGTCCGCTCCGCTAAAATCGCCGCCTCGCCCAACTGCAGCGTGCAGCCCTTTTCGTGAAACACCGTCTGCCCATGGCAGCCGATCAGGTCCACCGGAGTCTGCAACTTCCCCATCGCCTTGGCGTAGAGTTCACCCAGCCGGAAGTTCCACCGCGCGATCTCCGCCGTATGCGTCGGCGCGTTCGAAATGCTCAGCAGCCCCTCGCGCGTCGCCTTCGAATACGGCACGTCGATGTGCTCGAGCAGCGTCCATCCGCCCTTCGCAAACTCGACCGCCGCCACGCTGATCCCGTCGAGCGAGGTGCCGCTCATGATCCCCGCCACCCGCATCTACTGCAGCTCCTTCTGCAAGCTGGCCAGAATCTGCAGCGCTTCAATCGGCCGCAGTTCGTCCAGCTTCAAGGCTCGAATCCTGTGCGCCAAATCGCCGGTCACCGGCTCGAACAACCGGATCTGCATCGGTGCCTGCCTCGGCGGGGCGACCACCGTTTCTTCCACCTGCTCATGCACGGCCAGAATCTCGCGCGCCCGCTCGATCACGGTCGCCGGCAACGCCGCCAGCCGCGCCACTTCAATGCCGTAGCTTTTGTCCGCCGCCCCGGGCTCCACCCGCCGCAGGAAGATGATCTGGTCCCCGGCTTCCTTCACCGAAACATGCAGATTCGCGACGCCCCGCAGCCGCTCGGCCAGCACGGTCAGCTCGTGGTAGTGCGTCGCAAACAACGTCCGCGCCCCGATCTTCTCGTGGATGTGTTCGACCACCGCCCACGCCAGCGCCAGGCCGTCGTAGGTCGCCGTCCCCCGGCCGATCTCGTCCAGGATGATCAGGCTCTTCTTGGTGGCCGTGTTCAGAATCACGGCCGTCTCGGTCATCTCGACCATGAACGTGCTCCGGCCCCGCGCCAGATTATCGGCCGCGCCGATGCGCGTAAACACCCGGTCCACTACCGGCAGCGTCGCCGCCTGCGCCGGCACGTAGGAACCCATCTGCGCCAGAATCGAGATCAGCGCCGTCTGCCGCAGATAGGTCGATTTACCACCCATATTCGGCCCCGTGATCAGACCCAAAAACTCGTGGCCCGCGTCGAGCGAAACGTCGTTCGGGATGAACCGCTGGGCGTCCCGCTCGGCCAACTTCTCGATCACCGGATGCCGTCCGGCGACGATCCGCAACTCGCCGCTTTCGGTGAACGCCGGCCGCACGTAGCGGTTCTGCGCCGCCACCTGCGCCAGTCCCGCCGTCAGGTCGAGCTCGGCCACCGCGTTCGCCGCCAGCCGGATCCGTTCGGCGTGCTCGGCCGCAAAGCTGCGGACGGCGGTGAACAGCTCCCGCTCAATCGTCAGGATCTTGTCCTCGGCGTCCAGGATCTTGCTCTCCAGCTCCTTCAGCTCCGGGGTCGTAAACCGCTCGGCGTTGACGAGCGTCTGCTTCCGGTCGTAGTCGGCCGGCACCCGATCCATGTTCGCCTTCGAGATTTCCAGGTAGTATCCGAAAACGTTGTTGAACCGAACCTTCAACGAGTTGATTCCCGTCCGGCTCCGCTCCCGCGTCTCGATGGCCGCGATGTACTGCTTTGAGTTCCGGCTGATGTCCCGCAGTTGATCCAGATCCGCCGAGATGCCATCGCGGATCGTTCCGCCATCGGTCAGGTTCAGCGGCGGATCGTCGGCGATCGTCGTCAGAATCCGTTCGCGGACATCGGCCACTTCGTCGAACCGGGCTTCGCCCACCAGCCGGTTCAGCGCCGGAATCTTCCCGAGCGAGTTGCCCAGCGCCGACATCTCCCGCGGGGTCGCCGTGCCCAGCGTAACCTTCGCCAACAGCCGTTCCAGGTCGAGTATGGAGCCGAGGACCTTCCGCAGCTCCGTTCGCAAAATCGTGTCTTGCAGCAGCGCCTGCACGGCGTCCAGCCGGGCTTCAATCTCGTCCCGCTGCACCGATGGCCGCAGCAGTCTGCGGCGCAGCAAGCGCCCGCCCATGCCCGTCATCGTCTCGTCCAGCACGTGGACCAGCGTCGACTCCTTCGATTCGCCCGCAAACAGAGGCTCGATCAGTTCGAGGTTCCGGACGGTCACCGCGTCGAGAACCATCGCCTCGTTCCGGTCAAAGTATGTGGGCCGGTCGAGATGTCCCAGCGCCGACCGCTGCGTATCCCGCAGGTAGTGCAGCACCGCCCCCGCCGCGCCCGTCGCCAGCGGCTTGTCGCCCAGCCCGCAACCATCGAGCGACAGCAGCGTGAAGTGCTCCCGCAGCGTCCGGCTGGCGTAGTCGGTGTCGAAGATCCAGGCTTCGAGGTCGGTCCGCGTGCGAACCCCGGCCCACTCGACGCCGGTCGCCGCCAGCACCTCGCGAACGTTCAGGCTCTCCAGTTGCGGGGCGATCTCTTCGAGCGGCAACTCGGTGGAACGGAACTCGCCGGTCGAGACATCGACGTAGGCCAAGCCCGCCCGATTGCCCTTTCGCAGGATGGCGGCCAGGTAGTTATTCTCCCGGCTCCGCAGCATGTTCGCGTCGGTCGCCGTGCCCGGGGTAATGATCCGGGTGATCTCCCGGCGGACGATTTTCTTGCCGGCGCTCGGCGGCTCCATCTGCTCGCAGATCGCGACGCGAAAGCCCTTGGCGATCAAGCGAACCAGGTAGCCATCGGCCGCGTGATACGGCACCCCGGCCATGGGGATCGGCTGCTCGGCGTCCTTGTTTCGGGACGTGAGGGTGATCTCCAGTTCACGGGCGGCGATGACGGCGTCGTCCATGAAAAGCTCATAGAAATCGCCCATCCGGAAAAAGAGCAGCGCCCCGGGGACCTGCTCTTTAATGCTGTGGTACTGCCGCATCAGCGGCGAAATTTCGGCTGCCATTCCTATGCGTAGATTCCGCGGAGCTTCACGGCGAAGGCCACCCGATCGAGCGCCAGCATGTACGCCGCCGCCCGGTTGTCCACCTTGTGATCGCGAGCGTATTGCGAGACGTCGCGGAAGCTTTCCACCATGATCTCTTCCAACCGCTGGTTCACTAGTTGTTCGTTCCAGAAGTAGCCCTGCCGGTCCTGGACCCACTCGAAGTAGGAGACGGTCACCCCGCCGGCGTTCGCGAGAATATCCGGAATCACGAAGACGCCACGATCGCGGAGGATGCTGTCGGCCAACGCCGTCGTCGGGCCATTGGCGCCTTCGCAGAGGATTTTGCAGTTGATCTTCGGAGCCGTCTCCTGCGAGATCACATTCTCTTTCGCCGCCGGCAGCAGGACGTCGCAGTCCAGGAACAGCGCCTCGGCGGCGGTCAGGTTCGTACCTTCGGCGAAGTCGAGAATGGAGCCGGTCGCCTTCTTGTGCTTCATCAAAGCCTCGATGTCCAGGCCGTTATCGTTATAGACGGCGCCGTCGACCTCGATGATGGCGATCACCCGAATGCCTTCCTTGGCCATCAACCGGGCGGCCATGCCGCCGACGTTGCCGAAGCCTTGAATGACGACGCGAGCCTTCGTCGGCGGAATGTGGAAGGTCTTCAGCGCCTCCTTCGTCACGAACAGGCAACCGCGGCCGGTCGCTTCCGGGCGGCCGCGCGAACCACCAAGGTTCAACGGCTTGCCGGTGACGACGGCGGTGGTCGTTTCGCGCTTGTGCATCGAGTAGGTGTCCATGATCCAGGCCATGGTCCGCTCGTTCGTATTCATGTCCGGAGCGGGCACGTCCTTCTCCGGTCCGATGATGTCGATGATGGCCGAGGTGTAGCGGCGCGTCACCCGTTCGAGCTCAATCTCGGACATGATGTTGGGGTCGCAGATCACCCCGCCTTTGCCGCCGCCGTAAGGCAGATTGACGACCGCGCATTTCCAGGTCATCCACGAGGCGAGAGCGCGGACCTCGTCGAGCGTAACGTCCGGCGCATAACGGATGCCGCCTTTGGCTGGGCCGCGAGCGATCGAATGCTGGACTCGATAGCCGGTAAAGACCTCGATCCGGCCATCGTCGAGCACCACCGGAATCGCCACGGTGAGTTCTTTTGTTGGGGTTTTGAGCACCTTGCGCAGGCCGCTATCGAGGGCGAGCCGATCGGCCGCCTGATTGAAACGGATCTCGGCATTGCGCCAGGGGTTGAATTCGTCGGAGGAGTGATCAGTGAGCATGGGGCCTCGGGCCGATATACTGAGGGCTTCGGACTCTATTATGCCATTGGTTCTTCGCCTCCTCCCCCTGATGCTCGGCAGCGCCCTGCTCGCGTTTGCCCAGCCCGTGATCAACCCGGCCGTGAGCACGCTGCCCGATGGCCGCGTCGGCAGTCCGTACTCCTACGCGTTCAGTGCCAGCGGCGGGACAGCCCCCTACACGTTCACGGTCGGCACCGGAACCCTCCCCAGCGGCATCGGGTTCTCCACCACTGGATTGTTGAGCGGGACGCCCGGCAGCACCTTCACCGGAGCGTTTAGTGTGCAGGTTCGGGACGCGGCGGGGCTGACGGCGGAGCGGACGGTGTCGCTGCGGATTCTCGGTCCGGTATCGATTGCGACGGTAGCCTTTCAATCGACGATCCTCGGGACCAATTTTTCGCAGTGCCTTTCGGCGCAGGGCGGGACGCTCGTCGATGGTGCTTCGAACGGCACCTGGAGCGTGGTCGCCGGGGCGCTGCCGCCGGGCATCACCATCACGAGTCAATCGCCAAGTTGCGGCCCGGTGGGCAATCAAAGTGGCGCGCTATCGGGCATTCCGACGGTGGAGGGGATTTACAGCTTTACGCTGCAGGTGGTGGACACGTTGGGCCAGGCGGCGCAGCGCCAATATACGCTGACGATTCTGAGCGCGGGGCCGATCACGGTCACCCCGACCCAACTCGCGTTCACATGCCAAGTGGGCGCCAGTTGCTCGGTGGGAGCCTTCGGGGTAAACATTGGCTCGGGAGGGGGAACGCTCTCCGGCCTGAACGTTTCGGTCAGCAGCGCCGGCGGCAACTGGCTGCAGGTTACCGGTCTGAACACGAGCACGACCCCGGCCTCGCTTCAGGTGTTCGTCGATCCGACCTTCGTGACCACGGCGGGCGTCTTCCAGGGCAGCGTCACGATCCGCGCGACAGCGGCGTCACCGGTGATTATCCGGGTGACGCTGACGGCTGTTGGCCAGGTGACCTTGAGCGTGTCGTCGAGCCAGTTGAGCTTTACGGTGCCCGGTCCGGGCACCGCGCCACCGGCGCAGACCTTCACGGTGACGAGCAGCGGGCCGAGTAACATCCCCATCGCCGTGAACGTTACCGGCGGCTTCCCATATGTCGTCGTTACCCAGAGCAGCGAGCAGACGCCGACGGTGGTGACGGTTCGCATTAACATCACCGGACTGCCCTTGGGCATCACTCAGGGCAACATCCAGATCACGGGGAACGCGACGAACTCGCCCGTGAACATCCCTGTTACGATGATTTCGAATCCGCCGAGCGTATTGACCGTATTCCCCCAGCAGCTAGCGTTCAACTACGCGACCGGCAGCCCTTCGCCGCAGGCACAGGGGTTGAACATCAGCAGCACCACGCCGGGTTTGGAATTCACGACGACGACGACGCCCAACACGCCCTGGCTCGTCGTCGCCAACACGATCACCCAAACCCCGGGCCAAGCGGTGATCGCGGTGAACCCGGTGGGTCTATCGCCGGGTACTCGCACCGGTTCCGTAATTTTTACCCCGATCAACGGCGGCGGGCCGATCGCGATTCCGGTAGTGTTTACCATCACGACGGCGGTGTCGAACTTAGTGCTGAGCCCGCGCCGCAGTTGAACTTCAACTTTCAGATCGGCGGAGGCGCGCCGCAGGAGCAGACGGTGGCCATCAACAGCACCTCGGCCGATGCGCCGCTGGCCTATACGGCGGCGATCAACTCGAATACAGGGGCTTCCTGGCTGCGGCTGAGCGGAACGAGCGGGACTTCGCCGGGCTTCATTAGCGTCGGACTGAACACGCAGAATCTGAACGAGGGCGTCTATAGCGCGCAGATCGTGGTGCGGGCAGACGGAGCGGGCAACAACCCGCAGACGGTTCCAGTGTCGCTGACGGTGACCCGCCAGTTCTCCTTTTCGGCGGCTCCTTCGGCGCTGAACTTTACCGCGGTACTCGGCAGCGCGCCGCAGACGCAGGCGGTGCAATTGACGGCGGCCAGCCCACCGCTGGGTTTCCTGGCGACTTCGTCCAGCACGTGGCTGACGGTGAGCCCGAACGGAGGGAACGCCCCGACCACGTTAGGGATTTCGGTGAACCCCCAAGGTCTGGGACCGGGAACCTACGCGGGGAACATCCAGGTGGCGGCAACGGTTTCCGGGGCGGGGACGATCACGATCCCGGTGACGCTGACGCTGACGGCGAACTCGCAACTCCGCGTATCGCCGACGGCGCTGCAGTTCACGGCGAACGAAGGGGTCACGCCGGCGGCGCAACTGCTGCAGGTGACCTCGACGACGACGCCAATTCCGTACACCGTGTTCACGAGCACGTCCTGGATTGGACTTTCAACGACCGGCGGAACAACGCCGGGCAGTCCGCAGGTTAGCGTGTTGCCGCAAGGCCTGGGGGCGGGCGTTTATCGCGGTGAAATTCGAGTGAGCACGACCGAGCCCGGCAACGTGACGACGGTAGTGCCGGTGACCTATACGGTGACGGCGGCGGCGCGGGTGCCGCAGATTCGGGCGATTACGAACGCGGCTAGTTTTCTAACGACGGGGCTGGTGCCGCTGATGGTATTCACCGTTTTCGGAGACAACCTGGGTCCGGACGAAGTCGCGTTGGGCGGGCTGGATGGCAACGGTCAATTGCCGCGATCGATTGCGGGGGTGCGGCTGTTGATCGACGGTTCGGCGGTACCGCTGCTGTACGTGAGCAAGGGCCAGGCGAGTGGAATCGTGCCGAGTTCGGTGGCCGGGCAGCCGAACGTGATTGTGCAGGCCGAGGTGAACGGAACGTTGGGGACGACGTTGGCGACGACGGTGGTGGCGACGGCCCCGGCGCTGTTTACAGCCGATGCGAGCGGCCGCGGACAGGCAACGGCGATCAACGAAGACGGCGGGCTGAACGGGCCGATTACGCCGATTTCGGTGGGATCGATTGTGGTGGTGTACGCGACGGGCGCGGGCGAGTTAGCGCCGCGTGGGGAGGCGGGAGCGATTTCTCCGCGCGGAGACGGGCTGGCGTTCCCGGTGACGGTGGAGATCGACGGGCAAGCGGCGGAGATCCTGTTTGCGGGCCAAGCGCCGGGACAAATCTTCGGCTTGACCCAGATCAACGTTCGGGTGCCAGAGACGGGCCGTCGGGGAGCGTTGGCGGTAGTGCTGAAGAGCCCTGGGTACAGCAGTTTGCCGAACGTGACGGTCGAGGTGAAGTAGGAATGGAGAGACGGAGCTTTCTTGCGCTGCCGTGGTTCGGGCGGCGCAAGGAGATCAAGGCATGCGGAGCCCGGTTTCGGGTGATTCGGCGGGGCAGCACGGCCCGGCGGTATCTGTTCATTCACGGCGACGAGACGACCGCGCGGGATGCGTTGGCGGCGCACTTGACGGCTCACGACGGAATCGGCTACTCGGTGCTGAACGGCAAGCGGACGATTACCGGCGCTCACGGGATGGTGTACGATCCGAACCGGATGTTCAGCGAAGAGGGGTTGCGCCGGAACCTGGACCGGCTGAATCCGAAGGCGGAAGACTGGCAGAAGCGGGCCGTATTGGAGATCGTAGCCCAGGACCGGGAGAGCTTCGTGCGGCGGCTGACGCCGCCGGGCAAGGGGCTGCTCGTCGCGCTGCATAACAACGCCCGAGGGTACTCGGTGAAGGACGAAGTGGCGATCAGCGAGGAGGTGTCGCTGCAGGACGAAGCCCACCTGCACGAGTTCCTACTCTGCACCGATCCGGGGGATTTTGCCAAGTTAAAGACGAGCCCGTTCAACGTGGTGCTGCAAGGCAAGCCCGGGGGCGAGGAGGACGGGAGCCTGTCCCGGCTGATGGCGAAACGGGGGATCCGCTACGTGAACATCGAGGCCGGGATCGGGAAGGCCGCCGAGCAGAAAGCGATGCTCGACTGGGTGCAGAGCAATCTATAGCTTGGACAGGAAGTAGGCGTGGACGCGAGGATCGGCCGTTAGTTCCGGATGGAACGTGGCGACCAGATGGCGGCCTTGTTCGGCGAGGACGGGATCGCCGTTGTAAGTGGCTAGCACGTGAACGGAGGGACCTGCCGCGCGGATGATGGGGGCGCGAATGAAGACCGCTTCGAGGTCGCCGAGCGTGGACGGCAGAGTGACGACGCGCGAATCGAGTTGGCGGCCGTAGGCGTTGCGCTGGACGTCAATATCCATGATCCCGAGCGACTCTTGCTCGGGGGAGGTGACGTGGGTGGCGAGGAGAATGGCACCGGCGCAGGTGCCGAAGATGGGCTTGGTTTCGCCGTAAGCACGGAGGGGTGCGAAGAGGCTCTCGCGATGGAGGAGCTTCAGCATGGTCGTGCTTTCGCCGCCGGGCAGGACGAGGCCATCGGTGGCGGCGAGTTCGGCGGCGGTGCGGACTTCGACGGCCTGTGCGCCCGCTGCTTCGAGCGCGCGCACATGCCGTTCGTAGTCGCCCTGTAAGGCGAGGACTCCTACGACCTTACCAGCCACGGGTTTGCATCAGTTCGCCGTCAGCGATCTTGGAGATTTCGAGGCCGACCATGGCCTTCGATTCGCCGATCTCTTCGCAGGCTTCGAGGACTTTGTGGGCGTCCTTGTAGTAAGTCGCGGCTTTGACGATGGCCTTGGCAAACTGCTCGGGGTTTTCGGACTTGAAGATACCGGAACCGACGAAGACGGCTTCGGCGCCGAGTTGCATGACGAGCGCGGCGTCAGCAGGGGTGGCGATGCCGCCGGCGGAGAAGTTCGGGACGGGCAGCTTGCCATTTTTGGCAACCCACTCGATGAGTTCGAAGGGGGCTTGGTGGCGCTTGGCTTCCGCCATGAGTTCTTCGTGGCCGAGGACGGTGAGTTGGCGCATTTCCTTGACGATGGTGCGCATGTGGCGGACCGCTTCGACGATGTTGCCGGAGCCGGCTTCGCCCTTGGTGCGGATCATGGCGGCGCCTTCGCCGATGCGACGGAGGGCTTCGCCGAGATTGCGGGCACCACAGACGAAGGGGACTTTGAAGTCGCGCTTGTCGATGTGGTGCTCTTCGTCGGCCGGGGTGAGGACTTCGGATTCGTCGATGTAGTCAACCGAAAGGGCTTCGAGGACGCGGGCTTCGGTGAAGTGGCCGATGCGGGCTTTGGCCATGACGGGGATGGAGACCGCGCCCATGATGCCGCGGATGAGGCTGATGTGGGACATGCGGGCGACGCCGCCATCGCGGCGGATATCGGAAGGGACGCGTTCAAGGGCCATGACGGCGCAAGCGCCGGCGCGCTCGGCGATGACGGCTTGTTCGGGGGTGACGACGTCCATGATGACGCCGCCTTTGAGCATTTCGGCCAGGCCTACTTTGAGGCGGTATTCTTCGTTCAAGATCATGGTGACTGACTCCTTCGGTTGTATTAGACTAGGGCCGTTTCGGGCTCATAAACGGGAACTTTAGGTTCGGCACAGACGCGTCCGAGGATGCGGAGGCCTTCTTCAATTTCACGGGGTTCGAGGCCGGCAAAGCTGAGCCGGAGCGAATTGGGGGCCGGGGTACTCACGGCGAAGACGGAACCGGGCAGGTAGCTAACGCCCCTGCGGCAGGCCTCATCGAGAAGCCCGGCGGCGTTGCGACCGGGGGGGAGTTCGACCCAAAGGTTCATGCCGCCTTCGGGACGGGTGAAGCGGGAGCCGGGGGGAAGGTGGGCGCGACAGGCGTTGAGAACGGCTTCCAAGCGGGCGGCGCCGGAGGCGCACATCTGTTGCCGATGGGCGTGGAGGCGACCGGACTCAGCAAAGCGCAGGAGGACGGCTTGCGAGAGTTGGTCGGTATGGAGGTCGCACCACTGGCGGATTTCGATGAGCCGAGCGATAGTGGCGCGCGGTCCGATGATCCAACCGACCCGGAGGCCGGGGAAAGCGGCTTTGGAGAAGCTTTTCAAAACCAGGACGTTGCCGTGGGGGTCGAGCTGTTTGAGCGCCGGCAGGGGGGTGCCGGTGTAGCGGAGGTCGGAGTAAATGTCGTTTTCGACGATGACGCAGGAGGCGTCGTGGGCGAGTTCGACGAGGCGACGGCGGTCGGCGAGGGGAATTGTATTGCCCGTTGGATTCTGGAACGACGGCGTGAGCACCAGCATGCCGGGCCTCTGATGGGCCAAGATGCGCTCGAGGGCGGCCAAGTCGAGCCCGTCTATCGTCACGGGCACGGGAATCGTTGTGAGGCCGTTTTGGGTGAACGCGTTGCGGATGCCGGCGTAGACGGGGTCTTCGATGGCGACGGCGGAGGGGCGGTCGGCGGCGATCATGCGCTGGAGCAGGTCGAGGGCTTGCTGGCAGCCGGAAGTGATGAGGACGTCGTCGCCGGGGCTGGCCATGCCGGAGTGGCGGGCCTGTTCGAGGAGGTATTGGCGCAGGGGGATGTATCCCTGCGGGGAGCCGAGTTGGAGGATTTGGGAGACTTCGGGGGAGTCGAGGACTTCGAGGCAGGATTGGCGGAAGGCGTCGACGGGGAAGAGGGCGGCGGAGGGGCGTGAAGTGGTGAAACTGATGGCGGCGGTAGGGAATGGCCCGGGATTGGCCTGGATTGGCTCAGGAATGGCGGTACGGACGAAACTGCCTTTGCCGACGTGGCCGGAGAGGAGCTGGCCTTCGTCGAGAAGGGCGTAGGCGGCGGAGATGGTGGCGCGGTTCAAGCCGAGGTATTGGGCCAGTTCGCGGGTGGCGGGGAGGCGTTCGCCGGCTTTGAGACGGCCGGAGTCGATGCCTGCGCGGAGCCACGCGGCCAGTTGGCGGTAGAGTGGTTCGGTCGAGTTCGCATCGAGAGCGGGTTTGGGGAGCGCGTCTAGCACCAACCAAAGCGTACCACACTACGAACCAAGGTAGTCCAATGCTTCCATTTCAGCCGGCGGCGGTTCGGACTTTGGGGACCGGCTCGGCTCGCTGCGGGGCTCGACGGGGCGGCAGGACGATGGAATAGCCGTGTTCGGCGCGGGGTTCGGATGGCTTCGGTTGGCTTTGGATTTCGCTGTTTTCGGGGGTTTCGGTGGGTTCCGATTCCGTGTTTTCAAAGACTTCCGTGGTGGGCGCCGGGGCGGCGGGCGGCACGTCTTCTGGCTTCGGGGCGGAGGTGTAGGTCTGCTGGGCGATGTCGGTGGCCGGGTTGAAATTGGCGGGAGGCCGGTCAAAGGGGTCGAAGCTACGGAGCTGTTTGAGTTCGCGGTAACAGGCGGCGATGGAGCGTTCGGCCGCGGCAATTTCGAGGCGGAGGCTGGCGAGACCGCCTCCGGGGCCGGCGGCGGCTTGGTAGGCGCGGGCCAGGGTGAGGGCGCCGGCACAGGCGGGGAGGACTTCGTGTTGGACTTTGACTTCGCCAGTTTGGAACTTGTCTTCGAGTAGAAAGAGGCGGATGCAACGGAAGCGTTGGCTCTCCCATTGGCTGGCGGCAAGACGATAGATGATCTCTTTTTCGGCATGGTCGCGGGGGCCGATTTTGGCCATGAGGGCGTCGAGCATGCGGGAATAGTCGACCATGGATTCGCCGGGGAGGAGGACCGGGTTGACGGAGCTGGAGTAGTCGATGAACTCGGAGTGGCGGCCGTGTTTGAGGCCGTTGCGGCGCGAGTTGGCTTTGCCGGCGGACGTGCGGGGGCCGGTGCTCTTTTGGGCGTTGGCGCGGTTGATTTCGGCGCGGCGGGCTTTTTTCTCTTCGTCGGTGAGGGGCGTTTCCATTGGGTTCTCCTTAGAAACGTTCGGGGCGAAAATGCGAACGCCCCACCGGGTGAGGGCAGGGCGTTCGAAAGCGACCGAAGTACTTTGATTTGACGTTAGCAGGCGAGGCGGCGAAAACGGATCGGAGGGTATGGCGGAATTCCTTGTATATAGTTGAAGGGATAGGGACTTATTTTTATTTTCATGCCTTGTGAACGGAATTTGGCGGAGGGGGAAAAGTGAAAAGTCAGAGCGCAACCCATTGATTCGGATGGAGTTATCGACCAGCCGGCGAAACTACGGCGTGGCGATGGCTTCGCAGGGTTCCTTTTGGCACTAGAATTGAGACTTGTCGAAGAC